>CAZXVR010000090.1:0-6875 GCA_964644485.1 uncultured Candidatus Poseidoniales archaeon
TCTGTAAACGAGAGGATTGCAAGTCCGGGTAAACCGAGATCCGCTGCCCATTCCACGAATGAATCCACGGTCGACCAGAAACCCGATGGAAGCAGGCCCATGTGGGCAAGGCGCATGGTGGAAGGCATGACCCTTTCCCATCATCGACAGGTGCGGAAGGCTGATGTTACACCGATGATGCCTTGCCGACATGGAGGTACTCGACACGGCTGCTTTGTTGGCTTGGCCTCTTGAAATGCTGATGGATGGAATCTGTGCAGAGAGTCAACTGCGTGAGGTTGAGCGTTTATCTCCTTCCCGACATATGATGTTGGAATCGCAGGGTCCACGCTTTGAGGCACCAAATCCAGATGCAATTGAATTGGCAACCTCTGCCAGCCAAGAAACAGGCGACTTCAGTGGCCTTTCTAGTGTCGATCTGGACGTACTTGCGATCGCCCTTTCAACAGGCCACACATTGGTGACGGATGATTACCGCATGCAAAATGTCTGTCAACACCGGGGTCACCCTTGGAGGGGTGTTGTTCAGGAAGGGGTTCGAGAAGTTCGAAAGCACGCATTGGTTTGTGTCGGTTGTGGTGCCACCCAAACAGAAGGGGATGTTTGCCCAGATTGCGGTTCTCCGTTGAACCTAAAGAGGATTTAGATTCCAATTGGAAATTCAATTTTTCAATTGATTAATCAGCCATTTCTTCTTCGACTTCTTCCGGTGTTTTTCCTTCGACGTCTACACCGGAATCTTCTGCCTGTTCTGCCAATTCTGCGGCTTCAGTACGACCTCCGCGGCCGAGATCTTCTTCCGTTGTATCGCCGGCTTTCTTGACATCTGCCAAACCTTCGTGGAATTCTCCTTTGGCCTGCCCCATCGCTCTTGCGAGTTTGGGCAGACGCTCTGCGCCGAAGAGAACAAAGAAGGCGATGAGTACGATTACGAGTTCCTGAGTGCCGAATGCCATGTGCTTACCGAACCCTGCTGATTGAATGCCCCCATTCAAGATTCCGCCTGTTCAACCGCCTGAAACCGGTGGAAGTATAGCAATTTCACTAGATTCGGGCAATCGGGTTGAAATCGGTACAATTTCCCCCTCTACGGCTGTTTTGACAAGATCTGCCTCGACTCCAATATGAATTAGAACATCTTTCACTGAACAATTTTTGGGCATTTCAATCGTAATTGAATTCGAGTCAAATCTGTCCCTCAGTGGGCCGAACAGAAGAACAGTATGCGAATTCATATGGGGTCCGCTACAGACGGAGTGTTATATCCCTGCTCCACCCACAGTGAGTCATGACGACTGTACTAGAAGCGCGTGAATTGTGGAAGGTATACGAAACGGGCACAAATCGAGTCGAAGCCTTACGCAAGGTCAGTGTGTCACTGAAAGCCGGTGAAATGGTTGCTGTCATGGGTGCAAGTGGTTGTGGGAAGACCACATTGCTAAATTGTCTCTCAGGTTTGGATGAAATTTCAGCTGGCGATGTCCTCATCCACGGCCAAGCATTGTCGCAGATGTCCGATTATGACCTCACGGCACTACGGGGTTCCCAATTGGGTTTCATCTTCCAATCATTCAACCTCCTGCCCGTATTGACTGCAGTTGAAAACGTTGAGTTGCCCCTACTGATGGCCGGTTGCTCTCCACGCGAAGCCCGTGAACGGGCACTTGAGGCCTTAGACGCGGTTGGTTTGGGCGAGCGGGAGGGGCATTTACCCTCAGAATTGTCCGGTGGACAGCAGCAACGTGTCACGATTGCGCGCTCATTTGTTCACGATCCTGCTGTCATCTTCGCCGATGAAGCGACCGGGAATCTAGATACGCAAACAAGTGACGAAATCATCGATTTATTGTTGACGTTGAATGCAGAGCGTAGCGTCACCCTCCTCCTCGTGACCCATGACCCAGAGATCGCTGAGCGCTGCTCTCGCGTTTTGGTGATGCAGGATGGGCGAATTATCGAAGATCGTCGTTCAGAGGAAGAGGAATAGGGGGCGTTACCATGTCTATGGCCGGTCCGTGGACGCTCGAAAAGCGGTTGCTAACGGCTTGTGCCAGCATTCTCGCAGCCTCTCTAACAGCAGCCGTGCAATGGTCGGATTATGATTGGAGTCTAGGGCGCAGCTTCACGCTTTTGGGCCTTTCACTCATCGCTGGTCTCGCCGTCTGGTCTTCGCTTCAATGGCTTCTTTCCAGCCGGCATCGCATACTTTCCGTCATGGCGAGGAACAATTTGGTCCGCCGGAAGCGGAACACTGCCCTCGTCGTCATAGGTCTACTCGTCGGGTCGGCAATCGTCACCTCATCACTCGTCATCGGTGACAGTTTGGATGCGACCATGGAGGAGCAATTTATTGCCCCTCTCGGCGACACTGATTACTACATCAATGGAGTTGACAAAACCACTGGACTGTGGACTGAATGGAACCAATCACGTGCGAGCGATATTTCCGATGAGTTTCTCGGTTGGCCGGAGATTGAAGGTGCACGCCCAGGAATGCAGATCAGCGCTTCGATTCAATTCGAGGGCTTGGGCGAACCAATGGCGACATGGTATGCGTTTGATGCGAATTACTCCAATGCGGGTGGATTCGGGCCAATCGGTGGCGATGGTGGTATTCGCTACATGGAAATCACAGAAGGGAGTGTCGTCATCAATGAAGAATTGGCAGAGAGTATTTCAGCCACGATTGGTGACTTGATTGAAATCCACTGGATCGATGTTGATTTGGACGAAGGAATTGTCCGCAGTGCGACGAATTTAACAATCCAATTCATCGTTTCAGATATTAACACGGGCCATCAAAATAGCCGCCAACCGTTGTTGTTTACATCATTGTCCCAAGCCCAGGAAATCACGGAAAAGGAAGAGATTGTTTCCCACATTGGTATTGCTGTCAAAGGCGACGGAAACGATGCATTGCTCGGTGAAATCAAAGAAACAGTCAATGAGCATTTGATTGCTGATGATGCGGGTTTCACCATTGAAACAGATACCGCATCAGGCTTAATCGCTGTTGCAAGAACCACTGGAATCGGCCAACTGCGAGAAAACGAAGTCTACAATCTGACGACACTTGTCAACGAGTCTGAATTCACTCTCGATTCGGTTGAATTGTTACAAGTTCCACTCTACAACATCGCTCAGCAGTGGTTCAATGTCTCCGGCCTTGCATCATCGTCGATCTCAACAATCGAACAAACCGCTGGCTGGGATTGGTATGCAACGGGTTCGGGCTTATCGCTGCAGGAGAGCGATGGGCAGTGGTGGATTTGGACACCCGATGATGTGGATGATGAGTCCATTCGAGATATACTGCTAACTGGAAATGAATCGGCATATATTGCGCATGCTGATGGCGTTCGGCACATCGATTTGGCCGAAGGGGAACCCGATGCGGATTACCTCTCATCTCATTCCATCGATGGACTTGCGTCGTTCTGCTTCGATGACTGCACATTATTGGCACTTGAGGAAAGCGATGGGAATGTTTGGTTACACGCTTCAGAGGATATTGAGACGTGGACGACCACGAACTTGGTTGACGATGGCTCAGCCTTAGGTGTCGATCTCGCGGTTGATGAGAATGAAATAATTGTGAGAATTGGTGGTATTCTTGGAAGCCAGACCTGTTCTGGGACTGATGCAGTTGCACTGAACTGCACTCAAGATTCGACCGAGCGCCGTGACTTGTTTGAGCACGGCAACTCAACATGGGTCATCGAAGGCCAATCCCTCTATCTATTGGACGACGGAATTACGACAGAGGCTTGGGTTCTCGGACTTCCAAACGGCACACTCGCAGCCTATTCATCAGATGTTATCTGGATAGAAAATGAAGGTCTTTGGGCCTGGGATGGGTCTCAATTCAGCGCTCTCTCTATCGATTTACCACCTGCTGCGAATCCCGAACAAGCGGCGATTGGCCTTGCATCTGGTCGCCTGATTGTGACCACTGGTTCAGGCGTTGCAGTATTGGACGGCGAGGACTTGTCCGGCCGACTTCCCTCCCGAATCAAAATCGACTCTGTGAACAGGGTTCCACTGACTGTTGTCGGTTGCGATGGCTGCGATACCATGGGCTTCCCGATCGTTGAAAGCGGCCACATTCAAGTGTCAGATTGGGCGGGGCGAACGCTGTCATTGGAATCTGAGGACTTGATTCGGTTGCGCGGTTACCTCCCTGCGATTCGAGGTCAGTGGGATGGTGAACTTCTCCGGGTTGAAGATGCAAACCTCAGCCTCCCATCACCGCCGGGACAACCGTCGTTTGCGGACATGACGTTTGGTATCGTGTCCATCCCAGATGCTGAACTGTTGGCCGGTGGCAGTACGGGGGCCCGTAGCATGGTCATTATCGTAGGGCCTGGTTTGGTCAACCCCGCTGTCTACGAGACTGTTCTGGCGAGTGTTGAGGCTTGGGCAGATGAACAGGCAGATCTTGATTCATCTGATTTGGAGGTCACCTCAATCAAGCTCAGGGCCATTGAATCAAGTGCGAATTTAGGTGAAAATTTCTCTATGCTATTCCTCATCTTTGGTTCCTTCGTCATCTTCGCAGGCATCCTCCTAGTGATGAACATCTTCGTCATGCTGGCGGATGAACGAAAGCCGGAGATGGGCATGGCTCGGGCCATTGGGATGCACCGTAGTGATTTACGATCCTTATTCGTTCAGGAAGGTGCCCTATTGGGCATGATTTCTAGCGCAGTCGGCGCTTTAGCCGGCATCGCTGTTGCTTGGGTTCTGATGGAGTTCATGGCCACCGCGTTCAAAGATACATTTTCGATGAGAGTCGTCTTTGATTGGACATTCCAGAGCCTATTGGCTGGATTCACTGCAGGCTTCTTGGTAACGTGGACAACATTGTGGACAACATCAATGTGGATTAGTCGACTGAATGTCGTTGCAGCCATCCGCAGTATTCCTACACGCTACGGTGATGGGTTGCCTTGGTGGTCGATTCTGGTGACGTTGCTCCTAGGCTTTTCTTCGCTCGGTGGTTTTGGTCTCGCCTTCCTCGTGGGGGGGGCTACGGATGGCACACGCCACGCTTGGTGGTTGTTGGGTGGATTCACCTTCATGCTCGCAATGGTCCCTCCCGCATTCTGGATTCTAGGTCGTATATTGCCTGAGGATTTCACCGTTCGCGGAATACGTTTCCACCGCCCAGTGTTGCTTCCACGTCTGATTTTATCCATCCTTAGTTTGTCGATGATTTTCTGGGGCTGGAAGGGGGATCCAATTAGCGAACCATGGGAGCAGGGTCCCTTTTCTTTCATCATATTGGGTATTTTCATGGTCGCAGCTGGCGTCTTGTTATTGACCAGTCTCGCGCCTTTGGTGACCCGCTTCTTGTCCCGCCTACTCGCCCCACTTTCCGGGCGTATTGCCTCAGTATTGCCCACCAGCCTTGCCTACCCGATGGCGACTCCATTCCGCACAGCGATGACCATGGGTATGTTCTCAATCGTCATCTTTGCAGTGGTCATTCTTTCGGGTAGTTCAGCCATTACGGAAAACAATCTTGAGGAAATGGGTGATGAATCAGGAGGGGATTACGAGATTCTCGCCTTTAGCGGCAGTGAACTGGATCCTGATGTCGGCAATTGGGACTTAGGGGACATGAATATCACCGACTTCGATTCGATTGCGACCATTCACACAGGGGTTGTGAAAGCAGAACGGGGAGACGGCGCAGGTGATCGATTGAACGTAGGCATTCGAGGCTTCGATTCAAATTTCACAGAGCATGGCGCCTTGAGTTTAGAGGTCTGGGCCACCGAACTTGGAGATACCCAAGAAGAGGCGTGGGCCGCTGTTCTGGCCGACGAGAGCCTCGTAATCGTTGACTTCAGCCTAACCCCGCAGCCAGTGAGTGGGGTCGAAGCTCCCCCTACACTCGATTTGGGAATTGGTGATAGCATTCTGATTAGCGACCCGAGTAATTCAGGTGTCAACCGCACGGTTTTCGTGGGCGGGATTCTCAAGCAGGAAGCCTCGGTGTTCATCCCTGGCATTTACATCCAGGCGGATTTTGCTGAGGAGAGGTTTGACGCCAAACCGCAAATTGTCTGGTTCAGCTTGCCGAATGGAACATCGATTGTCGATCAAGAATTTGCGGCAGACGAAATCGAACGAGGCATGATTGAGGAAGGGGTAGGTGTGTTCGTTATCGAGGATGCATGGAACAAAATCAACTCGTTTGTCCTGTCCATATTCGGGTTACTGAAAGCCTTCCTTGCACTCGGGCTGGTCGTTGGAATCGCTGGGCTGGCAGTTGTTACAATTCGCAATGTCAGCGAACGGCGTCACCAAATTGGCATTTTGCGAGCCCTTGGATTCCAACGAAGCATGGTTGTCGCCACGTTCCTCGTCGAGTTGTCATGGGTGTCATTCTTGGGCATTCTGAACGGAGCATTGGTCGGTGTCGGGTTCCATTACGCCCTGTATGATCGATTCCTCAAGGATGATGGGGCCGACTTCATCATGCCATGGAATGAAATTTATCTCATCGTCATCGGGGCTTATGTTCTGACACTACTGGCGACGTTGTGGCCGGTTCGTCAAGCCGCCTCAATACGCCCGGCAGAGGCACTCCGGGACCCGAATTAAATTACAAATCGTTTGTTCCATTACTAATAAAGAAATACATAAATCTCACCAAAATGGTAACTTGGTCCGCCCATCACTATAAATACGAAGTTTTAGTGTGGCAACGCACCCACTGTGAGGGAGGACTGTAAAGTGAAGCAAATTGTGCCTATTGTACTCACGGCGTTGATGATGACCAGCTTATTCGCTGGAATCGACTTCGTTGATGAGCTGAAGGATACGAACGAAATGGAAACGGGTGGCCGTGCAGCATACGAATTGAA
>CAZXVR010000091.1:0-6813 GCA_964644485.1 uncultured Candidatus Poseidoniales archaeon
GTCAAAGCAAAGGGGCATGTCGCTCGAATCCTAGCCCACCTTGAGTTGGAGTGAATACCATGGCTGGAGGGGAACGGATCGACCTGCCCGATGGTTCGGTCGCGTGGGCCCCTTGCTACATCGGCAAAGATTGTCAAATCGGCTCAAATGTGAGTATCGGTTGTCTCGCACATGTAGGGCGGAATGTGTCTCTAGGAGATGGGACAAGAATCCAAGGAGGAGCCTATGTGGCTGACCTCTCAAACCTCGGCGACAATGTGTTTATCGGACCCAATGCGACAATCTTGAACGACAAATATCCACCGAGTGGAAACCCGGATCTTTGGGAGCCGGTGACCCTTGAAGAGGGGGTTGTTATCGGCGGAGGGGCGACCGTTTTGCCCGGGCTGACCGTTCACGAAAATGCGGTCCTTGCAGCAGGATCAATTCTGACCAAAAATTTGCCACCTGGTGAGGTTTGGGCTGGCAATCCGGCCCGTTTTCACTCTACACGGAATGAATATGAAATGCGGCGCCAAGCCAATTGATGGGTGAGAACATGAGTAAAGAAGCGGTCTGTGATTTCTTGAGGCGCTGTGTCCTCTATGCTGACTCGAGTATCAATCGAAAGAAAGATCGAGATGAGGATACCACTGAAATTGAGCGATGGGCTGCCTATCGAGATTTCACTGCTTATGCACTTTCTGAAGTCGAAAGAGGAGAGTTGGATGATTGGTTCGAAAGCGACGGAGAAGCGGGGAGGAAACGACCGTCCTTTCTTGGAGAATCCATGGATGAAGATGTTCGTAATGTAGACATCGATTCCCTTGAGCATCCTGAAAGAGCCGCGTGGTTGTCTGCTTTGGTCGCCCCTCGCCCGGTATTGTTGCTGTCGACAATCAGTGCAGATGGTGTCAAGAATCTCTGTCCAGTCACCAGTGTTTCCGTATTGTCGAATACACCACCACTACTCGGTATTTCGTTGAGTCAAGATCGTTCAGGGCGACCACGAGATACACTCGTCAATCTACAAAATGGTTCAAAGGTCAGTGCAATGATTCTCCCAGGTACGTGGGATGCTTCACTATTGGTCAATCAAACCGCAGAACCGATTGCACCTGAACGTAGCGAATGGGATGGTCTTTCGGACCCGATTGAATCCCCCAATGAATTCCCACCCTATCATCAGATTTCTGCAGCTGTGCTAGAATGTGAATTGGCTGAACTACATCCGCTGCCAGATGCTGTTGCAACCTTGGCCATCTTGCGAGTGTGCAACATTCTTCGCCCAGACATCGGCACAAAACGGCAGATGCCGCCCGATGCTGAAACTTGGCGGCCCCTATTGGCACAATTTGGTTTGGACCGATTGACGAGTGGACCGGATGGTTCCGCGTGGTCATTTGAAGTTCGAAGCCACAGAGGCTAATCTAAGATTGAGTTGCCACCCAACTCGTGTGTATCTGTGTCGATTCGAGAACCTCTGCCGGGGATGAGCAAGAGGCGATTGGAATCGTCTAGGGCAAATACTGGAAGGCCTCCGTAATTGGCCATGTCCTGCACTTGGCGCGCCAGTGCACTTCTTTGGCTATCCATGTGAGCAAGACTGTTCAAATCAACCAAGCAAATGTCGCCCTGATGAAGGCGAGTAGAAATGGCCTCCAACGGCAATCGATGCATTTCATCGGGCTGTATGTAGCGAAGACCGCGTCTTGGAAGGCCCTGTTGTGCAATGGCCCATTCCAGCCAACGCTTTGATCCTAAATCGTGGAATTGCAAATCCCGAACCGGTTTCCGCATTGTCTTCCGAACAGGTTTGGGGATGTGGATTGGTTCTCCTTCTTCAACCACAATCTCAGGTTCGATTACTTCCTCAACGGGTTCGCCTTCCGGCAATTCCGGTAGGCCGAACAGGTTGTAGAGGCGCCGCCGCATGGTCTAGGCTCAGAAGTCAAGGTCCAAGTCATCTTCGGCTGGAGTGGGCGTCGAAAATGGGTTTTGAACAACAGGTTCTGCGACCGGCACTGGTTGTGCTGCAGCTTGTTGTGACAACCACTGAGCCCCGTAGTGATTCCATTGCTCCATGGTCCACCCTGGTGGGAGGCCTTCTGCTGGAACAGGTGGGGATCCGCTGGCTACAGGTGCGGGTTCAGGGGCGGGAGTGACCACAGGTTGAGCTGCTGGCGCAGCAAACATATCCGATGGGGGAGCCGCCATTGGGGCTTCTTGTTCATCTCCCAAACTCATCGGTGAAACTTGATCCCATGGGTCGCCTACTTCACGTCCTCTAATCGACGTCCAAGCGAGAACGCCGAGGAGACCCATCAAAACCAGTAGCAGAATCATTACGATAGATGTGACCAGACCGCCGCCTCCAAAGAAGGAGAAGAGGCTGCCGTCGCCCTCCAACACCGTAATTGTGTAATCCTTGGTTGAAGTTGAACCATCATCATCGATTACAGTCAACCGAATGACTCGCTCACCGGGTTCATCTAATGTAATCCAAATCTCCATCTCATCTCCATCGATATCGTTGGTAGAATCTCCATCTCCATCCGAATCGGTTGAGAGGTCAAGATCCCATTCATACTTCAAATCGGGTTTATCTGTTGCTGTGTCAGTGGTTAGATTGCCTGAAAGGCCAAACATTTCATCTGCCTTTGGCATTGTATTGCTAACCCAAATATCAGCCACAGGCGCGCGATTTCGGACGGTGAAATTCACGGTTTGCGATGTGCTTGCACCATCATCGTCAGTCACATGGAAAGTAGCTAGGTATGTTCCTGAACTTGACCATGCATGGCCTTCGACGGATGAACCGGTGATATCACAATCGTCATCAGAACTACCCTCATTATCCAAATTTGTGTATGGGTCAAGATCCCAGCAAGCGACCAAACTGTTGACATCACTCGAAGTATCGCTGTATTCAGCGGTATAGAGAGCCGGTTGATCTTCCCAAAGTGGGAGGGGTTCCTCAAAGGTCGTGATTGTCGGTAGCACGTTGTTTACCCTGAGATAAGCCGTGATGGTTCCAGTTGTCTCATCATCATCATCAAAGATTTGCAGAGTGATTGTTCGCATGTTCTGCATCCCAGCGAGATTGGGGTCAGTATCGGATTCAGACCAAGAGACTGGGACCACTGAAGTTGGCCCAACCGTTGACTCAAACCAACTTGGATTGACATCGACGTCTGGTTGCCATTCCCAGCGCATGGTTGGCAAGTCGTTTGGAGAATCTTCGACGGCACCGACCAATTCAACCACTTGATCCTCATCTACAATCCAAACGAAGCCTTGACTGTCTTTTGGAATTAGCTCGCCTGTTTCAGAGTCCCTCAACTCGATTGAGCCGTTGTAAGGTGCGATGTTGGTCACGGTGATACTGGAACTGACGGTTGTCACTGCGAAGTCATCGTCAACAGCGCGGAAACTCATTGTGAATTGTCCTTCAACTTCGGGGACGACTGTGCAGGCCTGTGTAATCAAGCCCTGCGTACAAGTGTATGGTTCGCCGTTTGGAGCTTCGGGTGGAAGCCACAACATATCGATGGGCGCTTCAGGTGTAACCGTGTCGATATCGCTGTGATCATAGGCGTTGAAAGTCACGGATTGGCCCACTTGTACGCTTGAGGTGCTAAATCCAAGATTGACCACAGCGGGCCGATTGTTCACGACGACCAAGACCGAGGTTCGATCAACATCATTCTCATCATCCACAACGGTGAGGTTGACGACATACTCGCCATCATCTTCCCATGAATTTTCAATGATACAATTCTCAGCCACACTTGATTCGACGGTGCCATTCTCCAATTCCACATCAAACAGACACAGAACGGCTCCCCCGTCAGGATCTAACGAAGAGGAGGCATCTACGACAATTGTTTCAAAGGTCAATTTTGGAACCATGTTCTCGATTGTAGCCGTTGGCAAACGGCCAACAAAGAGCGTGAACGTTCCTTGGTTGTTTGATCGGTCTGCATCTTGAGTCACATCTTGATTGGGGTCAACGGTAAACAGTACCTGAACATCCCCTACAGATTGTGATTGAGGGACGGTCCAGGCAATATCCGCAGTGAACACACCTAACGCGGTTAAGGATGGAACATTGACCTGACTGGACGACCCGTCGGGTGCTTGAATCTCTAGAATTGTCGCAGGTGAGGAAAGGATACCACGGTTCTGTACCGGCACGCTGAAGGTCAGTTCGTCACCAGGGATTGCATAGTATCCGGTCAACGAATTCAATTGTTGTGATACCCCATCACGCAGACGTGAAACCGAGACACCTGAACTCACAGCAGCAAGATCGACCTCGACTAGATTCTCATCCAATGTAAGTGTGGACACCCCAATTTCCTCTGTCGAATCAATCCAAGCAAGCACACCGTGACTGGCATAGTCAAAACTGGTTGGAGACGAATCCATCTCATGGCCTGTATCGAACTCAAGGTAGGCGCTACCATTGGCTGCGGTGGTCACAATTCGAATGTCTTCTTCAATCTCGTATGCAAACTCAACATCTTGGTTGGCAACAGGTTGTCCATTGCTATTGGTGACATTCACCCAAACTCCTAGATCTAAATCCAAAGGCCAAGCCGGGAAGGCGAGATCGATGTCGATTTCGTGGTTGCGAGCTACGGGGTTATACTGATTCAATCGGAAATCAATATCTGCGCCCACATCGATGCTCTGATGCCACCATGCATCGTTGCGCGCATTGTCACACCACCACCGATATCCATTGATGTTGCCTGAACTGGCGTTGTATGCTGTGACGTTGTAAGCATTTGAGCATCCTGAATAGGACACCCCAGGATCCCCCGATCCGACGACCTCAAAACGTTCAGTGGTCGATTCTTCACTATCCTCAGGTAATTCGAATAAATTGTCGTAGACTTCACCAGACCATGCGGTCGATGTGGTGGTTTCCGTATCCCAGATTTCACCGACATTCATTGGGAAATCGTAAATTTCCTTGGGTGGCGAATAATCTGTATCGATGCTGAGTGTCGCCAAGTCAAGGCTGCTACCCACCACCAAACTTGCCGGGAATCCAATATTGTTGAAATCTACATCCAGATCCATGTTGTAGGTAATCTGGCCGAGGTCTGATGCTCGAATGACCTCCTCCATATCCAATTCAACTTCAAGGTCACCACCAACGTTGAATCCTGAAGCGACAATTGTCGCACCATTGTAATTGAATGTCCCTGATGATTCAAGGTCGTAAACAAGTGTCGAAACATTGTCAATTGTCTCAATCCGAATATCGACGACTTCGCGGGTGAGTTGGCCGGTCAAAACACCAACTTGTGAGCCAGGAGCGCCGCCTACAACCAAATCCTCAACGTCAAACTCCGCGTCGTAAATCCATTCATCTCCAATACGCCAATCGGCGACATCAATCAGTGTACCACTCTTTGTTGAGACCAAATTTAGAGTGGATTCGGATTCCAGAACTGGTGTGCTTTGCGGTTGGGAAAGTGGCAGCATAATGGAAAAAATCAGTAACAGTACGAGGCTAATCGGCTGGAGTCTTGAATGGTCACCCATAGGGTGACCAGAGAGGAGACCCCTATTCAATTGAGCGCAATGCGGATTATGGAAATAATAGTGGTTGTCCACATCCAAATCAACATTACATTTCGAGTCAGTTGTGTGGGTGGCCTCCATCCCGTAATCGACTCAATGACTTCCTTGACGAACCAACCTTCTTCATGCTCCTCAAGGTGATTGTTTTGCAACAAACGATGTTCCCAAGTGGTGAATATACAGGTGCGTTGATTGAACCGCCAATGCAATCTCGTGAGAGGTGTTAGAATCGCATGAATCCACCATGCAATAGGCCAAGGTAGGGCCCATCCCAGCATCAAAAATAGCATCACGATTAGGTGACTAAAACGTACGCATTTTGCGGCCATCCAACGCCACATAATATCACCAAGGTAGATGGCCACCTAGATACAGCCGCAATACACACAGTACCAATCCCATGTAGGATAGACCCCATCCGAGATTGGATGCGGTCTGATCACTCATGTGCCACCCAACAAGAGCCCCCATCCGTTGGATGAACCCACCTTGTTCTTGGGTACCAGCCTTGGGATGACCGCGCAACTTCATTTCAATGGTCGAAAGGATGCAAACATCAGCTGTCTTCCAGTGAATCAACATTGCTGGGATAAAGAAGAGGCCAAACCACCATGCTTCAGGCCAAGGCAATAACCAGCCCCAAGGGACAAAGAATGTCACACCGACGTGCAGAATGTAGACCATTTTGGCTAGCACCAAGCGAACCGGACCGACGTCGTCGGTCATCTCCAAGCCTCAGAGGAGGTCGGCGAGTTCATCCTGAATGATTTCAACGGCCTCAAGGATCTCATCCTTGTGTCGTGCACCAGTGATAACCATCTTGCCACTGCCGAAAATCAGGCAGACAACCTTTGGATAATCCAGGCGGTAAATCAGACCAGGGAACTGCTCGGGTTCGTATTCCACCTTGTCGAATGGAAGGTGGAATGTCAAGTGGTTCAGATTGAGTTTCCGAGGTTCGCCCGCTTGAGGTTCGCCGGTCCACTTGTCCTTGCCATCGTAGTCTTCTGGGTAATGGAGCGCGTATGTCGCAACCATGTTTTGCACTTCGATGGTCACATCTTTGAGGTCCCAAGTCTCAATACCAGCAGCTCGCAAGTCACCAATCATGCGCTCGATTCCAGTGTGGATGTTGTCCTCGTTCTTTCCACCAGTGCAAACAGCACGGCCGGAGCGGAACATGAGGATGGCCAACTTTGGGTCGACCACACGATAAACAACACCAGGGAACTGTTC
>CAZXVR010000092.1:0-6808 GCA_964644485.1 uncultured Candidatus Poseidoniales archaeon
TCACATACCGTGGCACTGCAGTTGCTGGTGACGACTCCGTCTCCGTCAGCTGAGACTACTCAGTAGACTGTGATAACTCGTAACCAACCAGGATAACACACTTGTCCCTCGAGGGCGCTTCGGCGCCCTCGGGGGGCTTTTTTTTTGTTTCAGCGTCGGAGACGATTTGATTTGCTTGCATCCCATTGATGCAAACTACGTCCAAAACGGAGTAGAATCATTCCTTGGGCAAGGCGTAGATTTTGAGATAAGAATGCAACTGCTGAAGCGCACAATGGTACTCGGAGACCTGTAAGTCCCACACCAAGGCTGGCCAATACAACTGCATCCAGCAATAGCATAGCTCGATCCAGAAGCATCGGTTCACCCCCAAACCAACCGATGAGCAATACTGTGGTTGCATGAGCCATGCCCGCTAGTATACCAATCAGAACAAACCAAGGAGATACTGTGTGCTGTAATCCATTGAGGCCTAGAATCGTGCCCCATCGACCATTTCGAAACCAACTTGACCTGTGTCTCCAGAAATGACGTGAAAGGCCCTGCCCCCTTCTGACCGTTCTCTCATGCCTTTCTTTCAAATCGGTAATCGGGGGTTCAGAGAAACGGATAGATTCATCGGAAATTGTGCGCAACCCTTCATTCCTTACCAACACCGCAAGCTGTGAATCATCAGCATTGGCACCAACTTCAATCGGATGCAGAGCACTTACACGATATGCAGCGATTGAGCCTTCAAAAATCGGTGTCGAGTCAGCCCTTGATTCACCTGAACGGAACCAACGATACCATCCCCGATACGTTGACTGATCGGATTCGTTGATGCAGCCACAAACGGCTCCGATTGAAGAATCCTTCATCCATCTTCCAATTCGGCGAAGTGCACCATCTTCCAATGTCGCTTCAGCATCGGTCATGACAAAGACATCATCACCGTCGCGCAATTCTTGCATCGCCCGATTGATGGCTGCAGATTTACCAAGTCTGGCTGGCATTTCCACGATTTCCATATTGCATTTGTTTGACTTACTCCAATTTCTAGCGAGCGAGACTGTATCGTCCGTTGAGGCTGAATCGATGAGGAGAATTCGCCGCTTCGACTCGGGATAACGTTGAGAGATCGTGTCATTCAACTTTGACTCGATGACATTGCCCTCATTCCAAGTTGGAATCACAATACAAAGGAAGGGTAGATCCTGGTCCTTACAAGCATCTGGAGAAGGGGATGACAGATGCATCCACTTTCGATTTAGCATCCAATGAATGGCCAATGGAAGGGTAACGACAAGAGTCGCTCCAACCTGCACAGTGAGGAAAGCGAGTCTCTCAATCATAGGCCTCTCCAATGGGTCCCTTGACAGGGTCAACGATAAGCACACCGTAGAGAACTGTATCAGCGAGCCCTTCATTCGATAGATGCGTCGTGTGCCGTCCGAGGGGAAAGCGATGCGTACGGTGCTTCACGTCGGGCCCTCTCAGACTCAAGGGGGGATGGGGGCTGTAATTCAGCTTCTAGCAGCCAACGCCCCAGATGGATGGAATGCTGTGATGATGCCGAGTCACGCGGATGGAGGCGTGATTCCCGTCTTGCGAGCTTGGTGGAATGTGAGGAAAGATTTGGCAGCCCGTCTCGAGCGAGGAAATGTCGACATTGTGCACATTCACGCGGCCACACGTTGGTCGTGGAAACGCAAAATGGGTCTAATCAAAATCGCACAAAAAGCCAATGTTCCAGTCATTCTATCGCTCCATTCTGGCGATTTTGATCGGCATTGCAAAGAGAGGGGCCCCGAAGTGCATCGTGTTTGTTCAACCCTTCATACAGTCGTACTCACAGAACAATGGCAAGAAACACTGTCTCCTTGGTTGGGTGAATCAAGTGTGATTCCCAACCCTGTTCCAAATGTACCGGTGTCGAAAGAAAGAGATCGGAGACAGTTTCTCTTGATGGGGCGCTCAAACCCGATGAAAGGGCAATCTGTAGCGATGGATGCTACAAGGATGCTAAGAGCGAAGGGGGTGAACGTCACATTGCACCTTACAGGTATTGAACACGAAGAGTTGGGAATCGTGGGGCATGGATGGGTGGATGGTGCGGAAAAAGAGCACCTAATGGCTACCTGTGGAACACTACTATCACCTTCTAAATGGGAGGGGTTATCGATGTCTGTAATCGAATCAATGGCGCGTGGTATGCCGGTTTTAGCCTCAAAGGCCAGTGAAGGGGTCTTTGCGAAATCTGGCAGGATCATCGAAATCGATGCACATGCATTTTCTGAGGCAATGGAGGGGATGCTCGAAGGTAATGAATGGGAAAAAATGTCTGCATCCGGCCCTACTGAATCTGAAAAATACAGACTTGAAAATGTAATGCCGATGTGGGGTAAATTGTATGATGAGGTGGCTGTATGAAACTCCTCTGGATTACCCACCGGCAGCAATCTGAATTGTCGGCAACATCCCGAATGGGTATTTCTTCTGCACTTGTTGCACGGGGATGGAATGTAGAATTCATGAGCCCAGATGGTGACCATGTCGTCGATAGATCAAGCAAACTTGGAAGGGGTCATCGTAGTTTCACTCGTAATGTATCCTCCAAGTTGCAATCGATGGATTTGCAATCATTTTCTCTAGCGATTGTTGAATGGACCGGTGTTGAGGGCGCGGCGGGAACTCTGGAAAAGGCCGGATTACCGTGGATTATCATGGACCGAAGTCCGCCCGTGGTATCGGGAATCATTGGATGGTTGCAAACAAAACAATACAATAGAGCATGGAATATTGCGCGTTCAAAGAGTTCTGGGCGTGCTGTAAAAAGTCCATACATGGAATCTTCGCAACCTTGGGGTCGCCCGTCTGCTATCGTTCCTGCTGGAGTTGATTTATCCGTATTTGAAATCGCAAAGATGAACGAAAAACCACTGGTTGTTTGCCATGGCTCACTCGATCGTTCTCGAGAACTTCATCGATTGGCAAAGATGGGGATCGACCTCCTTCTCTTTGGAGAGGGGAATGATTCACAACGACTGTCGAAAATGACTCGTGTTGAAGGTCCTGGTGAAGTAGCATCACGTTTGGCGGCGGCAGATATTGGCGTAATGCATCTGCCAAATCGAGATGTTTGGAAGCATGCATCGCCTCTGAAAGTGGCTGAATTTGCTGCTTCGGGATTACCGGTTGTGGCATCAGATGTCAGTGGCTTGGAGCCATATCGAGAGGCCGAGTGGATGACCTTGATTCCACTTGGAGATGATTTGGTCTGCAAACAAACACTACACGCATTGTGTGCACTTCCTCTTGAAGAACGACGGCGACTGGGAGCATTGGCTCGCGAGGAGGCGGTGCGCAGCATGTCTTGGGAGCGGTGTACAGAATCACTACACCGAATGCTGCTCGAGGTGAAGAGGTGAGTCGAAGGGTTCGGCTTGAGCGGGATACGCTTTGGCTCTCAGCTGCAGATATGGCCGCACTATTGGTTGGAATTGCAGTTCATGTTGTTCTTACTCAAACCTTCACCGATGGTGATTATGGTCGTTGGGTATTACTTCTCGATTTATTCTATGTGACGGCGACGATTGTCGATCTTGGATTGCCCACACTCATCGGTAGAGACGGCGAGAGATTGGGTGGATCTGCTCATGATTTAGTACATCGTTGCTTGCGAATCCAAGTACGGTTTGCATTGCCGATTATTGCCATCGGAGGTTTGCTGGGTTGGATGTGGGTTGGGGAATCTACAGCATGGTTGGTAGCGTCGTTTGTTCTCGCACTCTCTGCGTGCGTTCAAATTCTGACCTATGCTCATCGTGCTGCTCTAAGGGCATTGGGTGAATCGCGGCAGGAATCCTTGATTCGATTCGTCGACCGTGGCGCGACTGCTGTTGGAATCGTACTGGCGGCACACCAATTCGGGGCACATCCAGTCGCCCTTGCACTTGCAACCTTTGCCGGGCCTCTAGGTGCAATGTTCGTCGCCATTTGGCTGGGAGAAAAACGCCTTGACGCAATAGATGGTGGAGTCGATCTTGAAACATCCAATGCTGAAGGAAGGGAACTCATCAATCTTGGATTCCCGTTCTTGTTGGCAGCCATTGCGATGGTTGTCAACGTTCGAGCGGAGAAACTGATGCTTGGCCTAATCTCGTCCCCCATGCAGGTTGAAATTTTCCAGATCGCATGGCTTGCATTCATCGCAGGATATGCACCCATTCTGTCGGTCCGGGCCGTAATGTTGTCATGGTTTGGTGAAGTTCGGAATGAGGCGGGGAAATTGTGGTATCGAGCAAAACGGGCGGTGGTTCTCATTGGTGTTGCATCCATTCCAGGATTCTTCATCGGTGGACTAATCGGTATGGAAGCGCTGATGACGGTGTTTCCAGATTATGCCGACAAAGCAACCGTTGTATTCTCATGGATGCTGTTCGCTTGGATTCTGGCTCTGTTCGCAAGCGTTCCATTGACCATCGTTCAAGTCAGTGAACAACCGCTACGATATGCAGTATTGTTGTGGTCTGGAATCATCGCAGATCTCATCGCGTGTTGGATTCTCATTCCCGGATCTCACAATCCAGCAGAACAAGCAGCCTTTGCAGCTATTCTTGGTGCCGCAGTAGTGCTAATTGCGTCAACAATAGAGGCATGGAGGCTCTATTCGGTCGCATCTCCTTCCTTGGTTGCTGAACCGTAAAGAGTTACGGAAGTGATGGCGAGAAGTACGAGGACGATTCCGATTACCTGATTCTGTGAATATCCATCTTGGTGGAGGATTAGGTATCCCCAAATCAGAGTCAGTACCGGTTGCAGGAGAATGGCAAAGGAGGTGTGTGCAGCAGGTAATCGAGGCAGTGCATGTGCGATTGCAAGCCAACCTCCGACCTGACACAGTAACGCCAGAAGCATGAGCCAGCCGTGGCCAGGCCAAGTTGGTTGAATGTCGAGGGGTTCAATCGCAGCTCCACTGAGAGGGAGCATGCCGAGGACCAAGAGGCCTAGGGCCGCTCCTGCTGTGGCATCAAATTGTACAGATGATACGGGGGCGAGTTCCTTGTTTGCATGGCGAAATGCGATAAGGAAAAATGAATAGAAAAATGCGCCCATCACTCCAAAGATGACACCTTTTACTGGATCTTCCCCATAAGGATTAGAGTCGGCAATACCAGAGATGAGAGTCAATCCAAGCATGACTACTGGAAGGGAAATGAGAATGGCAGGGTTTGGTTTTTCACCAAACAATTTCCAAGAGGCAAGTGTCACAATGATGACTTGAGAATTACCGATGAGTGTAGCGATCCCAATGCCGATGAAAATCATCGCACTGTGATAGACCAACATATCTGGTGCAAGGAGGAGGCCTGCTCCAAATGCCATCCAACGAGTTCGAGATGAACGCGTATCTGCACTGCGTACGAGATATGCTAGTAATGCCAGCGCGGGAAGTGCATACAGCATCCGAAAGAATGCGCCCGTCGAAGGATTTGTGTCTGAATAGATGTAGAGAACTGGTGAAAACGAAATGGCGGCTGCACCGGTGAGGGCAATCAGCATGGAACGACGGTCTGAATCGACCGACACGCAGATTCACCTACTCTGAATCGCCTTCGGCGATCATCTCCTGAAGCTCGCCTGATTCGTACATCTCTAGTGCGATATCCGAACCACCGATGAGTTCACCATGGACATACACTTGAGGCATCGTTGGGAAATCGGCCCATTCGCAAACACTTGGAATCGCACGAGGATCTGCTAGGACGTTTACACTCACAAATGGCTCGTCAAGTGCCTTCAGAACTTGGGCGGCCCGATTGGAAAAACCACACTGTGGCATTTCGGGCGTTCCTTTCATGAAAAGTACGAGGCGGTTGTTGTTCACAATTTCTGCAATTTCGTCTGGTGTCCAATTGAATTCACTCATTTTCATTCCTCCTTGGGTCGGATATTGATGCCTACAAACTCCGCATCGCTGCGTCGATTTGGATGTGGATGGAAAACTTCGCCGTCGTCATTTACTGCTTGCTCAGGCGTCAAGCATTTGAGGTCTAGCGCATGCACTTCTGATGGAATATAGGGTTTGAAATGACCCAACAAAATTCGTTGACGAGGGAGTGGACGCATTCCCTCAAAGGTGGGGCTGACGACACGAACGTGGAAGTGATCTTGACCTCCGGTCAAATCGACTACTGTAATTTCAATCGCATCGGGAACTGCCTTTCGGATCTCATCCTCCATCCACTCCACACTTGGCATGACACTCCCTTCTGTTCGTTCTTCTTGAACCCTTTTCAGAGCCCGAGAGCCTCGTGAATCTCCGCGAGGTTCTCTGCAATGGTTCCTTTATCGTTGATCAATCCGGAACCAACCACTGCCACTTCAATGCCCCAATCGGCCACCTGCGCTGCATTGTGAGCTTTGATACCACCGTCGATCATCAACTTTGTCGCACGCCCACCAGACGCGATTTGAGCATCGATGGACGCACGGAATTCCCGTGTCTTGTCTTCCATCTCAGCCATGAATGATTGGCCCCCCTTACCGGGAACCACACTCATGACGAGAACCAAATCGAGTTCTTCGAGATAGGGCAGGATTGCAGAAGCTGGTGTCGCTGGATTGAGTACCGCACCCGCCTGGCAGCCGCGCGCGTGAAGATTGGATATGAGCGTTGGAATATCATTCACCGCTTCTACGTGGAAGATGACGAGATCGACTCCAGCATCGACATACTGTTCCCAATTTTCCTCGGCATTGGTCACCATCAGATGACAATCGACAAAGACGTCAGGGCCGACGCGCTCTCGAATGTTTTTGATGA
>CAZXVR010000093.1:0-6702 GCA_964644485.1 uncultured Candidatus Poseidoniales archaeon
AAAGCCCCGAATGACTCCACGTGGCATTGTGTCATCTCCAATATCGAAGTTAATGAGCGAGCGCGCAGTTTGGCAACCGTAGTATCGGTCAGCCGGAACTTCGAGAGTCCCCATTGTATCTTCTTCAATTCGCACATCGCCTGAGTGCACTTCAGCAACTCTTTGCTTCGGGGGAGTCGGAGGCGAACCGCCAGTCTTCTTGTCAAGTGATTCTTGAATCATCTTTGTGATGGTCGCACTCCGTCCTTCATTCCGACCCTTACCAACCCGTTGATCCAACCTCTCTGCGAGTTTTTCAGGTATACTGATACTCATGATTCGCCGATCGCCTGCTCGATGCTTTGCCATGATATGGCGTGCAATTGACTGTTAATAAATATAACTAACAGCGTTCAACGGAGATGATCTGCATCGGTTCACGTGGACGATCTTGAAATCCTGTAGGTGTATTTTCAATGGCTGCAACGACATCCATCCCATCGGCCACCCTCCCAAAAACAGGATGTGCACTGGGCGTGCGTGTATCCCACCAATCGAGAAATGCATTGTGGACCGTGTTGATGAAGAATTGAGAGCCACCACTATTGGGTCCGGCATTGGCCATGCTCAGCGTCCCAGGTTCGTTTGAGAATTTTGCACTCATCAAATGCTCATCGGCAATTTTGTACCCCGGGTCTCCGGTCCCACATCGAGGGCTGTTGGGGTCTCTACTGTGAGGGCATCCGCCCTGAAGCATGAAACCTGCAATCACTCGGTGAAAATGTAGTCCGTTGTAGTATCCTTTGTCAACTAAATCTAGGAAATTCCCAGCTGTAATTGGCATCGTATCGGTAAACAGTTCAATGGTGATGTCGCCCTTGCTCGTCTTCATCATTACTTGTGTCATGAACGTATCCGTGAGCCCGGGGTTCTTGAGTCTGTTCAGTCCCCATTCACTGCATAACAGTGTGTGACGGTACCCTATGCATCACGGGCTTTCTCAAGTTTTTTCTTGCGCTCTTCCTGAGGTGCCCCCACTTCTCTGAGCAATCTTTCTCGAAGAGCTTCGTGCAACCACATGCCTTCATTCAATTCGAGTAATAGCCCCCGCTCTACCAATGCAGCAGGTGGATTTCCATCATATCCGCAGACCCCGGCTAGGATATTCCATGAAACGGGCAATTCGGAGACTGCCAACGTTGCCAGCAACTCACGCTCATCCTCAGGGAGCACATCTAGAATTTCTTCATCGAGGAACCGCAACCAATCTCCATGTGTCACTTCCCCATACATCTCCATCAATTCAATGGCGAGTGGATGTCCACCAGTCACTTCATGAATTTCTGGGGCAGAGGGTAAGTCACCACTTTCCAAGTCAGAAATCCATGCATCTAGATCTTCAACAGACAATCCAGAGAGTGCCAATTCACGAACCCGATCACGTGTGTGAACATCACGCCGATCGTAAAACGTCAACGTCGTTCGACTGATGAGGAGCAATTTGAGAGGCGATGAATCAGCGACTTGGAGCAATGCACCTAGTAAATCAGCCGCATCTTCAGAGATGTGGTGAACATCATCAAGCACGAGAAGGAAGTAAGGTGGAGCCCCGGGTTCTTCATCATCAGAGAACCTCTCACGCAATACACTTGGGTCGGTCAAGTAAGACAGCAACAATCTGCGGTAGGCATCAATATCGAGTTTAGCCCCAGGTGTAAGTGGCAAAGTATCCATCAATTGGACCGGATCATGCGCAGCATCAATCCCGACCCTGTGCAATAGTGATGTTGCCAAACCAAGTGCAGAATCCCAAGGCTGGCAAGGATACCAACAAATCGAAAGTTGCTCATCGACATCTATCCTTTGACGCATCCAATGTGCCGCTAGAGTTGATTTTCCAATACCTGCAATTCCATGGATGAGCATGCAGGACTGTTGAGAATCAATCCATTCGTCAAGAATACTCATTTCCATTGAGCGCCCGTGCACTTCGCGAGTTTCTGGCGGCTCTGTGTGATAGGTAGCATGCGCACCAGCCCCCAGTTTCAAACGGCCTGGTGCGGGTTTTCCATCACTATCACGCTTCTGAATCATCCCAAATCGAATGTCTCCAAAAGTCAGTACACCCTCATGCTGAGCGTGCATCAGTACCTGCAAGAGTGTCAAATCTGCGGCCAACCGGGCACTGGCTTGAGATGCAGCAACTTCCAGTAATTGCCCATTTTCATCACGGATTAGCACCTGTGTAATCCCGAGTGAGTTACTGCGAGATTTGGCTTCTTCCCTTCCCATTTCAGTGAGTTGCCAAGTCTTCTGCCGCCGACTCTCTCCCCGAACGGTGCGCGTGTGTTCGCTAACCCACTGATTTCTGAGCATTGCTCGCATTGAACGACTCACATTTGGTGGGTGTAGAGCACATGCTTCTGCAATTCCTGGACGAGTCACTGCGACGCTAACCATGTAGTGATCTGCTTGATCATCTTGCTCCAACAGATGGAGCAGTAAGCGGTCTTCGACCGCAATGTGGACCCGCAAGTCATTGCTCGGCATCAAACCCCCCTTCGCATTCCTAATGTTGAACTTCACCCTCAATAGGGCCGTTCGCGCGCGCGCTCACGCGTGATGCAAGAAGACCGGAAGACCTTATTCATATGAATATAGGCGGGTGTATGGCCGTAGAGGAGAACAAATCGGGCCGGGCTTCGACGCGAGCCCTCCTCCTCTCAATTTTGATGGTGACTGGAACGCTGTTTGCCTCATCCGCAATCGCAGACGACACCGACGAGGACGGGACCGATGATTCAATGGATGATTGCCCGGTTGCTGCTGGGAACAGTACGCTTGACAGAACCGGTTGTCCAGATCGGGATGGAGATGGTACCAGTGACCTCAATGACCCTTGGGTGATGTCAACAGGTGGCTATCAACAGGATGCATATCATTCGTCTAGTGATGATTACATCATGGTTCGCTTCAATCACGATGCTTCACAGTACGTGACAGCAGAGAACTCTGGCGGTTGGGGTGGTGGAGGGTCCACATCAGTTCGAATTTGGGACACTTCGACTCGAACGAACCTCAGAACGATTCAGCATGGAGAATCTGCTGCAGATGTTGACTGGTCGCCCGATGGGCAATTTGTTGCCCTGTTAACCAATGACAATGAGGTTCGAATCTACTATGCAAACAATGCATCGTTGTATGAAACAATGGATGCGGGTGGAGAAGAATCGAGAGAATTGGAATACAGCCCCGATGGGACTATGATCGCGGTGGCTTGCAATCGTGATGGTAATAGCGGACCCGGGCAGGTTGAGATTTTTGATGCAATCACGGGGTCTTTGCTTGAATCACTGGAACCCGGTGGGGACGATGAATTCTACTCAGTCGACTGGAGTCCAGATGGGAATCGGCTTGTCATGGGTGGAGATGAGAAAATCTACATCTGGGAATTGGACGGAAGCGGAACATGGTCCGAGAATAGGACCATCTCCAATGCATTCAGTACTTTGAATTCAGTGCATTATTCACCAGATGGGAACATGATTTCTGCGTGTTCGGCATGGGGTGGTAGCAATGCGCGGGCCAAGGTCTACAATGCTATCACAGGCGCTGAAATGTGGTCTTACACAACTTCAACCTCGTGCAATGATGCAGCTTGGTCACCCGATTCTTCTCAAGTGGCCTTCACCCACACATACTACCAATCCGATGGAGCCAGCATCCATCTCTTTTACTCGACAACCGGCGTCAAGTTAGACACACTATCAGCACCTCGTCCCGGAGGTTGTACTAGCAGTGGAGGTGGCAACAACTGTGGAACAGTCTACGCAGCTGATTGGCACCCTGATGGCAATTACATCATCTCAGCACACGGCCGCAATGACGAGGGTGTCTACCATTGGTTGGTTAACCCCGATATGGACAATGATGGATATCTGAATCCTGACGATGCCTTCCCTGAGGATGGTACCCAGTGGAATGATACGGATGGTGACAATTACGGTGACAATCCAGCACCAGCATCAGAACCTGATGCATGTCCTAACGTCTTTGGAACATCATACATGGATGTCTTTGGTTGCCCTGACGCCGATGGTGATGGATATTCTGATGATGGTGATGCTTTCGATGATGATCCATACCAGTGGGCTGACAACGACGGCGATGGATACCCTTCGAATGTAAACGACCCGCGAGAACCCAATCCATACGGTGGTATCGACCACTTCGACGAAAACCCAACCCAATGGGACGACTCAGATGGTGATGGATATGGAGACAACTATGCCAATGCATCGTGGACTTCGATTCGACCCGCAGAATGGCCGGGACAATTGCTGGCCATGACACCCACCCAACTGGTTGATGTCGACACCTTCCCACTCAATGCAGAACAATGGAATGACACCGATGGAGATTGGGTCGGTGATGAGCCATTTACAACTGTCTCAGATGGTTGCCCACTTGCATGGGGCAATTCCGTTTGGGATCGAATAGGCTGCCCTGATTCAGATGGTGATGGATATTCTAATCCAGGAAATGCAGGTCCCGGAGAAGGTCTGGCCAGCCCGGCTGGAGATGCGGATGCATTCGTGAATGACGCCACTCAATGGCACGATTCTGATGGCGATGGTTACGGTGACAATAAAACTGGAAACATGGGTGATGAATGCCCCGGAGAGGCCGGATCAAGTCAGAAAGCCATCCAGTGGAATGAAATCAATGAAACCTATGATGACATCGTTTGGTACGGTTGTGCTGACAATGATGGAGATGGTTACGCCAACGCTGGTGAAGCCTTCCCGAACGACCCAACACAATGGTCAGATACGGACGGTGACGGTTTTGATCGAAACAATGCAGAATCTTCCTGTGGAGACAATCCAAATGGCAACAACCCCGATTTGTTCCCAGCAGATGGTACCCAATGTGGAGACCGAGACGGTGACGGCTACGGCGACAATCCAAGCGGCCCCAACGGCGACAGTTTCCCAGATGATCCATCACAATGGTGGGATACAGACGGTGATGGCTACGGTGACAATCCTCAAGGGAATCTTCCAGATATCTGCCCAACGATGTATGGAACAACATCCACAGCGGAAGCACGCGGCTGTCCCGACAGTGACAATGATGGCACACCCGACCCACAGGATGATTTCCCCGAAGATCCGTTCCAAGATACTGATACGGACGGTGACGGATTTGGAGACAGTCAACTGAGTGTCGATGGAGATGACTGCCCAACTTGGCCAGGCACATCTACACAGGGCAACGTCTACGGTTGCACCGATTCAGATGGTGACGGCTGGGCTGACTCCATCGATGTCTTCCCTGAAGACGCCACGCAATGGGCCGATTCAGATGGCGATGGCTACGGTGACAACTATACCTACACGAATGTGACTGGGGACAAACTCGGTGATGACACCTACCGATGGGGTTGTGACATCGACCCGGGGCTCATACAATCTCGAATACAGAATGGTGACGCGTTCCCTGATGAACCGACGCAGTGGAGTGATACCGACGGTGATGGTTTCGGTGACAATCACAAGGACAATTCCACTGTGAGGCTTGAGTGTTGGCCGGGCGAGTTGGTCCAAGACGCCAGAAATTCAGACGCATTCCCATTGCGATTTACACAATCGAAGGACGCCGATCGAGATGGCTATGGTGACAATAGTGCAATCGGCGATTTCCAACCTGACCTTTGCAAGAGTGTGATGGGCTTTTCGTGGGAGGATAAATTTGGGTGTGTAGATAGCGATGAAGATGGATGGTCTGACACCGCCGATGCCTGTCCTTATGATCCAAATATTCACTTGATTGGTCAGAAATGTGAAATCACCGCGGCCGATGTTGGAGACTCCCAAGCGGACGAAGAAAACTCAGCATTGATGTTGTACATCATGGGCGGTGCAATTGCGCTACTTCTTTCCCTCATCTTTGTCGCCTTGGTCGCCAAACAAATGGGCGCTCGCAAACGCCTCTCTGAAATTCGAGAGTTGCAGGCCCAAGAGATGGCTTTCAATGAAGAAGAACAGGAACGGCGACAGAAGTGGATTGACCACTATCTATCGACCGGGGAAATTGAGAAAGCGAAGGAACTCGGTTATGTTGAGAAGGCTGAATGGCAGGTCCACATGGAGCAAGAAGCAGCAGAACAAGCCGCTCTACCGAGTTTGGGCGACCTTCTCGATTAGTTCGCCAATTCATCATCGAATCGGTTGAATGGTAGCGCATCGAATGCGTCAATATCCGGCGCATTTAGAGAGAGATTGTGCTTCAACACTTGTTCAATTGTGACCCAATCGGGAGTTGTCCCATCGATCCAATCATATCGGTGTCCAGGAATCAATCGCCAATCTTTGGGAAGGGTTTGCAATACCGCCTTCGCCTTGGCCAAGCTTCTCCATTGAGCGGCGGGGTCGGAGCCCGGTAAATCGACCCTGCCTGAGCGCATTGTGAATAGCAAATCGCCGGCGACATACACTTGGTGACCATGCAGGGTTACATGTCCAGGGGAATGCCCAGGGGAATGGATGACTGAAAGTTCAACCATTCCACACTTCCAAGAGATCATTTCGTTTGGAGCGTGATTCCAAATATGTGTGAAATCAGTTCTGCGAAAAATGATGCGACCGAGAAGGCTCGGTGAAACAGATTCTTCATGACCCCAAACTTCGATTTCAGGACAGGCATTCCGGATGGCTTTCA
>CAZXVR010000094.1:0-6665 GCA_964644485.1 uncultured Candidatus Poseidoniales archaeon
ATTTGATGTCAGGGGTTTGGAATCGTGTTCGAAAGCCGGATGACAAGGATGATGATCACGTCGCACCAACAGCAATCTAGGTGAAATCATGCAGACTCAAGCGCCATGGAGCAATGAACCAAGCCAACCTTCTGACCAAGTGGTCGTCGGAGGTGCGCAGCCACAAATTCTAGCCGGACAACCCACCAACCAACAGGTCATCTATGTGCAGGCTCCAGCATTCAAGCCCAGTCCAAATTACAGACATATCTCA
The DNA here is from genome assembly GCA_964644485.1 of uncultured Candidatus Poseidoniales archaeon. Lineage (GTDB taxonomy): Archaea > Thermoplasmatota > Poseidoniia > Poseidoniales > Thalassarchaeaceae > MGIIb-P. Next base: position 254 of record CAZXVR010000094.1, read on the forward strand.
TACATAGTATTGGGAATCGGAATAGTAACTTCCTTACTATTGGGTTTTGTTTCAGGAATTAATGGGTCCGAAATATCATACAGATTAGGCAACTCAATGTGCTGTGGTGCTGTCGGAATAGCTTGTGTTCTCGATGCTATCTATTACAATGCGAAATCAAATTGGCAACAGCAAACAGGTGCCAGCACAAGCGGATCTACAATCGGAATGGTTGCAGACATCCTCTTCGGAATCTTGGCCTTTGGAATGGCTTTACTGTATTTGATTGGACCTGGATTTTAGACCCAAATCAAAGGATACCTTGCGCCAACATTGCTTCGGCGACCTTGAGGAAGCCCGCAATGTTTGCACCGAATACATAGTTACCCGGTTGACCATACTTTTCAGCGGTCTCAAACGCATTTTGGTGAATCTTGATCATGATGTTTTCCAACTCGCCATCCACACGCTCACGCGTCCAACTCATGCGTAGGCTGTTCTGACTCATCTCTAGACCAGATGTTGAAACCCCCCCAGCATTGCTAGCCTTACCTGGCGCAAAGAGAAGTCCATTGGCCTGGAAGATTTCGACGGCTTCCGGTGTGCAAGGCATGTTTGCACCTTCTGCAACTGCAGTGCAACCCCCATCGACAAGTGACTGGGCTTCATCAGCGTTCAATTCATTTTGAGTGGCACATGGCAGAGCAACATCAACTGGAACGGCCCAAAGACCATTGATCGAGGGGTCGGGCTGAGATTTTGTGTAAGTCACACCGTCGAAATGGTCAGCATACTCACTGATCCGTCCGCGACGATTGTTCTTCAAATCCATAATCCAAGACAACTTTTCGCGGTCGATGCCCGCAGGATCATGAATCCAACCGCTCGAATCACTCATGGTGACCGGCTTCCCACCGAGATCGAGGACCTTTTCGCAGGCAAATTGAGCCACGTTACCGGAACCACTGATGGCAACAGTAGCGCCATCAAATGACTTGTCCTTGGTCGCCAACATCTCTCGCGCGAAGTATACGAGGCCGTATCCAGTCGCTTCAGGACGAATCAAAGAACCGCCGTAGGAGCGGCCCTTTCCAGTCAACACACCACCTTCGAAGTCGTTCCGAAGGCGCTTGTACATCCCAAACATGTAACCGATTTCGCGGCCACCGACGCCAATATCGCCAGCAGGAACGTCGAGGTTGTGCCCAATGTGTCGCCACAATTCCATCATGAAAGCTTGACAGAAGCGCATCACTTCAGCATCGGATTTACCTTTAGGATCAAAATCAGAACCACCCTTTCCGCCACCCATTGGAAGGCCGGTTAGGCTGTTCTTGAAAATCTGTTCAAATGCTAGGAACTTGAGTACACTCTCATTGACGCTTGGATGGAATCGCAATCCACCTTTGTAAGGGCCAATCGCCCCGTTATACTGAATCCTGTAGCCACGGTTGACCTGAGAATTTCCCGCATCGTCGACCCATGTGACTCTGAATTGAATAATTCTCTCCGGTTCACAAATTCGCTCAACGATTGGGATATACTCTGGATGTGCATCAATGGCTGGGCCTAGAGTCTCAAGTACCTCAAGGCAAGCCTGATGAAATTCAGGTTGGTTCGGATCTCTAGCAACGACTCTGTCGTAAATGGCCTTCATTTCAGGGTGCATTCATTTTCACCTGCAGGACTCCGAGGGGGTTCTGACCACCACTTCGGTAAGCCCGGCGACTCGCGACCCCCTTTTCAAGGGTCCGCATCGTATCTCCACGTAAAATGCGGTTTTCTACATGAAATGCCCTCGCAGTAATACGTTTTACGAATTACTGGAGCGGTACCCAATTCCCATCTGAATCGTAGTACCCGCCCCATTGCTTGGCTTCTTCATACCACGCTTTTTGCTCAGGTGTCCACTGTGACTCATCATTGCCCCAAGAACCGACATTTCCGTGCTCCTGAATCATAGCCAAATCGGTATCAGAATCAGATTCTATAGCACCCCCTGGATGGGAAGATGCGCCAGCAATATCGTCCTCGAGCGCGAATCTACGTGATTCAAGGCGATCTTTCAGCAACAAGCCTTGCCCTGCACCGAGGCGGTTGGACTCCAACATCGAGTCCAGTTCTTTTTCAACCGCGGCCAGACCACCGAATCCTTCGGCCTCATCTACCATCAACAGCATTTCTTCGTACTCTTTGCGCCGACCCTTTCCAGATGCGAACAAAGTCCACGCCATGATGAGAGTCAGCAGCAAACCGCTGGCGAGAACGACAATGACTCCCTGAATCACAGGATCGTCTACAGTAGATTTCTCTACAATCTCTTCGTGATCTGCGACAAAGTCGCTGTCAGCATCGGCTGGAGTGGAAAGTGGATCTAGTGGATTTGAAGGAGGGTCTGCACTCAATTCGGTCATGTCAAGATAGCCGTCACCATCTGTATCCATGTCCTTCATGTCGGGCCAACCATCGCCATCCATGTCGGGGCAACCCAGATAGAATTGCGTGCTAGTGCCATAATCTTGAGGGCAATCGTCAGACAATTCATCATTGCCTCGCTGATCAGCATATCCGTCAAAATCTGAGTCAGACCATAGATTTGGATCTGTATTCCACAAATCGATATGGTCCGCCCAGCCATCACCATCGCCATCAGCGCAACCATACACGTCACCTTGATTTGACGTGCCGGCCCAATTGAGGCAGTCATCGGCCTCTGTCCCACCAGGTTCGTCACCATAGCCATCTTCATCTTCGTCCGACCATTGGGTCGGATCTAGGTGGAATGGGTCGTTTTCATCTGAGGTTCCGTCGCTATCTGCATCGGGGCAACCATTTCTGTCCACTGTCGATGTGCCCCAATCTTCAGGACAATCGTCAATCTGGCCATCAATGCCATCATCGACCCAGCCGTCACCATCGCTATCGGGACAACCGTTGTCCAGAACACTGGCCAGTGACGGACACTCATCATTGTCGTTAGACCAACCATCGCCATCATTGTCCGGGCAACCAAATCGGTCTAGAGTTGAGGTTCCTGGGCGACTTGGGCAAGCATCCCATTCAGTTCCAGCAGGATTGTCACCATATCCATCACCATCTTCATCTTCCCATTGGGTCGGGTTGTCATCGACATCGTCACCCTCATCGGACCAACCATCGCCATCACTGTCAACGCAACCGATCAAATCTCGAACTGAGGTTCCAGCTTCGTATACACAATCATCGTAGGGACCCCAAGGGCCACCGGCGCTCAGATCTTCAAATCCATCACCATCGAAATCAAGTGGGGTGGGATCTGCAACGGTTGCATTCTCAATCCACATGCCTGGCCAGTGTTCTGCCCGGGTGTCATTCCAAGAGGGATCGCCCCAATTGTCACCCAAACCGTCACTGTCAGAATCAAACCACTGAGTAGGGTTATTCATGAAATAATCATTCAAATCTGACTGACCATCAGAATCCAAATCCCTGCAACCAAGTCGGTCACGCCATGAGTCTCCCCATTCGTTTGGACAAGTATCTGGTGTAACCCCGTCAGGGTTTTCTCCAAAACCATCTTCATCCCCATCAACCCATTGAGTGGGTTCGTAGGGCAAGTCATCCCCTTCATCTGACCAACCATCGCCATCTGCATCTGGGCAACCGTAGCGATCGATGTTGGATGTCCCATACACATTTGGACAACTGTCACCTTGCCAACCATTGAGATTATCTCCAAAACCATCGCCGTCTGTGTCCTGCCATTGTGATGGTTCCCAAGGGAAATCATCAACCAAATCGCCGAATCCATCCCCATCTTGGTCTGCACCAAACATCAGGATGAATCCATCCGCTCCAGAGGCCGCATTGAGTGAAATCTGCCCTGAACCATCGGATGCTGTATTGTGGAAGTATCCACCAAACGCAAACATTCCATTACGGGCGGCGACAGAGTAACCATACTCCGAACTTGAACCTCCGAATCTCTTCATCCAATCCCATCCACCCGCAGATGGAATGTGGGCCAAAAATGCATCATAGGAACCTGACGAAGGGAGTTGGGTATTGCCAAACCATGCGTTATTGTAGTGCATCCCAGATACGGTGATGTTTCCAGTTGCCTTATCGATATCCAAATCGTAGCAGTAATCGGTGTTTGAACCGCCTGCATTCTGTGCCCATTGATAGGTCCCGTTTGCATCCCACTTGGCCACGAAGCAGTCCCAGTTACTGGACTGCTGGTAAGCATACATCCTGTGATTGCTGTTGGTATGGAAATCCATGAGATACTGGAATCGACCGCTGACGGCGACGTTGCCTGAATCATCGATTCCAACACCCTGGCCATATGAACTGTAAGATGACTGAAGATATCCAGCCATCTTGGCCCAAGACAATTGCCCTGAATTGGTGAACTTGGCAACCCACACGCGGTAGTAACTACTCGATTGGTAACTGGGTGTAAGTTCAGTGCCGTCGATGTTGATTCGGTAACTGAATTCACCAGTCACTGCAATATCGCCATTGGCGTTGACATCGATATCACGTCCCCTCTGGTAGTATGAACCGTAGAACCTCTTGGCCCATACGAAATTCCCTGCATTGTCCAATTTAGCCAAGAAAGCCTCATCGTAACTGTAGGAATTCAAGGTGATTGAACCAAAATATCCTGTGCTGTAGTAGTACCCTGTGAGGTATGCGTTTCCAGAATTATCCATTGCGACCCCATAACCATAATCGGAACTGCTGCTTCCAGCCGTTGTTGTCCACAACCAAGTTCCATTGGTATCCAATCTAGAAACGAAGATGTCGTTGCTTCCTCGACCCGATACGGACTGGGAACCGAAGGTTGCGGAACTTGAAGAGTAATAGTATCCGGTGATTGTGATATTGCCTCCATCATCGACTGCGATGTCATGGCACTGATCACTGCTTCCACCGCCTGCTTTCTGGACCCAATCCCAAGCCCCATTGCTCAGACGCCCAACGAAGATATCGTAGCTGCCTGTTGAACTCAGTGTGGTCGTCCCAAATGTTGCTGTATTGTAGAAATAACCACAGACATAGGTATGACCCATACCATCCATCTCGATTCCCATCACTGAATCGGTGCTACCCGAACCTGCAACATGGGCGCCCCAAAGGAGGGCGTTGCTAGTTGAACGAGCAGAACTCTCTGATTCTCTGTGTTCTTCAAGCACAGATTCTGACAACCCGATTGCGGGTGCAACGAGCATCAAACTGACCAAAAAAAAGGCAACATAGTGTGGGCGCATCGATCTTCCGACGCTCCCCCCCTATGATGAGGGTTGCTGCGCATCCCGTAGGGATGCGATTAGCGATAGGGATGTAGAGTTACGTAACGATCCAAGCGAGAGACGAATGATTCTCCATTCTCAACATTTGATGCCATGGATCGAACCGCCTCTTCAATCAATGCATGTTCTCCTGGCAGAATTCCCATGACTCTCCGCATGACATCGAGCATTGACCATTCGTCCTCTGTGATGACCTCATCCACTAAAGCGGCAATCAATGCAGTCTGGTAAGTTGTGGCATCTCCAATCTGTCTCTTCTCGTGCGCGTGTACATCTGTAGGGTTGACTGGGTTGTCCATTTGGTTACGCAATATTTCCCAACCGTCAGCCATCACATCATCTGGAAGTGCAAACGCTCTAGCGATTACTCGAAGAATTGACATCTCGTCATCTGTAACGATTTCATCCTCAACCGCAGCTTCAAGCGTCCGCAGATAGAGGTGTAAACCACGTGTGCCCACCAGTCCCATGATTCGTCGACTCGGTTCGTGTGTATAAGCCAAATCCATTTGCTCTAACTTAGCCAAGCCCTAGAATTGACTGGAATTCATACATACAGCGTGTAATGCACATAATGCCTCAATTCTGTTCGTTTTCGGAATCCCCCAACCGAAAACCGTGACACTGCTCAATAAAATCAACATGTCAAAGTCCTCCAATATTGTATTTCATTTGTATTTCAATATGCATTACACTTATTACCGAGTTCGTTGGAGGACCGTTTGAGCCGACGAGCGTGATACCGATGCCAGCCAGCCAGATGACAAGCCTACGAATTCCCGAGGAGCACCTGATGCTGCTCGACCAAAGGGTTGGATTCGATGGGAACCGAAACCGTTCCGATGTCATCCGAGCAGCGATCCAGTATTTCCTCGACTCTACACCTTCAAACGCCGATGTTCGAACCGTCAAGTTCGAAATCGGAACAGTGACCAGAGAGCGACTTGAGGCAATTTACCGTATGCACGGTGATGACGCTTCCACCGTCGCCAAGAAGGCACTCGACGCTTACATCTCACAACTGGCCCAGCCAGACCGAATTACCGAGGCTCTGCTAGAGCGCTTGGAGACATCGCGTGACAACACGCAACCACATGAGGATCACACTGCTTAGGCAGATGCACCAACCAGGGGCG
>CAZXVR010000095.1:0-6590 GCA_964644485.1 uncultured Candidatus Poseidoniales archaeon
CTCTTCAAGCGGGGGGCTGCAATCCTCTGTGCTTCCGATTGCGATATGGCCCGACCACACTCAAAGGATCCCAGTTATGTGACCCCGTATGAGCGGTTCTTCCGGTTCTCTTTCGGGCCGCTATTGCCGGAAACTTTTGAATCTGATATTCAACTTTTCAAAGAAGTGTTTGATGATTATAGGCTTGAGATGCAGGGGGACTAATCATGGCGTTCCACATCTCTGGAAAAATTGGGGTCCCCGTTGGGATTGTCATGCTGATTATTGGAGCCGTAATCCTCGTTTCTGCAATCGGGCATTTCGAAGAAGCAGAAGAAATTGAGACATTCATGAGTGAACCCGGCACAGAATTTGTCAAAGAATTCATCGATGAGGGGGAGGATGGATCTGTGGGTCATGGATCTGCGGGTTGGTACTTGATGATTCAAGGAGAATACTTCGTTGACAACAACGACGACAACTTCATCGATGCTTGTGATGGATTGAACATCACCATCACAGATTCGAAAGGCAACGATGTGAATTCTACCTCGGGGACAATCTACTGTGAACTAGAAGATAACAGAAAAATGGCATATCTAGACGAAGAAAACGTCGATATCAATGATGGATGGATGATTGTTGGAATCATTTGCGATGCTTGGGACGATGCCGAAATGAATGGGTATTGGGAAACTTCGAATGATGAAGATGGCTCAGAAAGCGAAAAATGGGTTGAAACATCTGAAAGTGATCGCTGCTTTATTGGCGAAAAGTACACCATTTCAAGCAATCAAGATATGATTTTGTTCGACCGCCATACACAAGAAGAATTGGAAGAAAAGGGATTCTGGGAACTCATCTGTGGAATTTGCTGTGCATGTCTTGCGCTAATCTTGGTCGTTGTGAGTGTCATATCTGGATTCGCACTGAATCCGAGTAACTCAGTGTTTACAACGATGGAATTGGGTGGGGCAAGCCCGGCTCCTGTATCTGGAGAAGGCACAACAGTACCAGGGTCCTCCCCGAGTGCTGTCTTTGGAGCTGGACCTGCGACTCAACCGTCACCCGTGCCTCTTGCACAAGAAAGCGGAGATGAGCCCGTTGAATCTTCTGCGGATGCCTTGAAGAAAAAATTCCTCGCGGCTGCCGATAAAATCACTGAATCAGAAGAACCTGAGAAGGAATGATCAGGCTTCTTCGTAGATTCCAAAACCCGAAAGGGGTGGAGTGTAAACGTGGAGATTGATGAGGTCGCCCTCTGTATCGTTGGAGATGCGATGGATGTCGGGCTCATCCGCTGCACAGACTTCACCCGGCGCATAATCACGGACCGCTGAAGGCACAGCGCGTCCATTCTCATCGGTCTCGTAGATGGTCTCAGTGGAGGTCCCTTCAACGATTAGGAATGCACAATCAGAGCCCACGTGATCGTGGATGGGTGTCGATTGGCCAGCGCGCCAAGTGATGGCGACCATCTCGTAATGCTCGGTTTTCTTGATGATATTACGCTGATAGCCGTCATCTTCAGTGTAGACAATTTGTTCCTTGAGTGCTTCAAGATTCAACGGCATGGACTCCAATCGTGAACCCAAGTCAGAGAGGCCGGGGCGGTCATTGAGTGAATCCAACCATTCAATCATGTCTGCTACACCCTTGCAGCAGGCAATCAGGTGGTCGCGATTCTCATCGCTCAGAGTGACGACCGCGACCATGTATTGCGGAAGGTGCGGGAGGACATAGAGTTGACCGCCCGAAGTTACTGTGTCAAAATACGATGGAAATGGTGTACTCCGGCCTCTTTTGTAGGCGAATATCGACCGCGTTCATAGGCGACAGAAGAGACGCCTTTCTGGCATCCTTCGACGATGAATTGGTCCTCCGCCTCAACCTTGTCGAGGTCGCCACCTGCACCCTGACCAAGCATCGAAGTATCGCCAACAAATCCGTGATAGACGATACGGGTCTTGTCGGCTGTCTCGGGAATGACAAGATTGACTGAGAGTCCCCACGGATAGAAATTGAGCATCAATCCGGGGTATAGCCAGAAGTAGTAGGCCGCGATGTTCTGTCCATGATCGGGGTGATTTTCTGGAAGATCAAAAGAGGGTTCACCTTCATTGGCGATTCCAATTTGCAATACACCGCCATCAAACAATTCTGTGCTATACGAGTCATAATCGAGAACCTGATGTAAATCACCATGCACAAATGGGATATGGAATCCCTCGAGATAATTGTCCACATACAACGCCCAATTGGAATCGATGGTGTATTCTCGATGACGACTAAGGTCGGGTGTGAAGTCGGCGATGGGAAGCCATCCAACCCGGTCCTCAACCGCTGAAATAAATGACTCAAAATCGGTGCCTGAAATGGTATTGAATAGCAAACCCTTCCATTCTGAGAGAGGAAAAATCCGAAGATCATCTGCGGGGGTTGGGAAGTCCTCAACCTGTTCGAATTCAGGCATACTTCGAAATCGCCCATCCAAACTGAACACGCGGCCATGATATGGGCACTGGAGGCGCTTACCATCCGATTCTTCCGTGCATACCAGCATCCCACGGTGAGTACAAACATTGGAGATGCAGTGAATCTCTCCCTCCATCTGCGTGAGTAACATTGGTTCTCGGAGCGAGTTGTCGATCGGTTGTGCAGCGGAGAGTTGGTTACGGTGTCCTGCAAAATGCCAATTTTCTCCAAATGAAGATATGATGGAATTGAAGGTATCTGAATCCGTGTAAAACCGAGAGGGGAGGGTCTCAGCCTTACGAATATCTGGGTCAATTATGGTCATGTAATCACCTCAAACATCGAGGTCTCCACGAACGAACTTGATGTATCTCTGCTCTTCATTGTCCTCAAATGGATGAAGGCCGATGTTCTGTTGGTAAGCGATACCGACCCAACTTCCATCTGGACTAAACACACTCTCAAAGAAATCGTGAAGTGCGTGGACATCGCCATTGTCCTCTTCATACTGAGTGACGGTGTGAAGCACTTCGGGAGTGCCATCTGCATTGATTGCTGCGATTTCGAATTGGAACGTGTCGTTCTCATGAGGTTCGCGAACCGCCCCCGAGTAGAGATACCACTCCTGACCAGCGACATACTGCCCTTCAGCGGTGTTATTGAATGGAATCCCGTAGAAACTGACCAAAGTCACATTGTCTTCGCTAATGCTCACGAATGGATACATGGTGATGCCATCCCAATCTTGAGGAGTGATTTCCCACGACTCCCATGTCGCACCACGATCATACGACATTGCCAGGCGGATATCCCACGGTCCTGTTGGGCCATCTGGACAATCAGCCCATACCACAGCGACCGTGCCCTGACCATTGGTTTCAACCAACGGATAGCCCTCAGGTGGATTTCCATTCCGAGGCCCCACGTCGATTGGTTCAGACCACGTCAAACCCGTATCATTGGATATTCGAACATGCACGTAGCCGGTGTTGCTGTCTTGATTTTCTTGAGCGATGAACACATGGTTACCGGTTCGCTCAGGAGCGATTGTTGACCACCCTCCTGGCATTGCATAGCATTGAGACCATTGCTGTCCACCATCATCGCTGCGATAATACCAGTATCTCCCTTGCCCGTTTTCACAAGCGGGTACCGATACACCACTGTTTCCGAGATAGTGTACGATTCCGTTGTTCTGGGCTTGAATCCAAGGCCGATCATCGCCTGCCATTGTGGTTTGCCGGTCACACAAATCGCTCTCCAGTGTTTGTCCCCCGTCACTCAGAATGTGAATCCAATTGTCTTCCAGATAAGTATCGAGATAGTAGATTCGATCCATCGCATCGACCGCGATGTCTCCTTCATCACCATGACATGCTGAACCTGAACCACCGCCTGTGAATCCTCCTTCGATAAAGGTCCCAGGAGTGGGATCAAATCCAGCGCCGGGTCCCCATGTGCTGCCATTGTCATTGGAGATCCAAAACCAAGATGCGAGATAATCCCAACTTGTCATGTATCCATCGATACAAGCTCCATCTGGCCAAATATGTGGTTCACCCTGAAGTGGATTTGTAAGGCCTCCATCGGGTGAAGACCAACTGAGATCTTTGTGAGCGGTGATGAACATGTTTCCATGCCCATCAATCGCTAGACTGGGTTCGTATCCAATGCCATATTCCGGCAAATCTTGACCATTGGTTGGATCGATGCATTCCGGGTCTCGAGGCATGAAGATACTGTCACCCCAGGTGATCTCTACAGAGGAACCTGAGCCGGTACCTGCTGTTGCCATCATGTGTTCTCCGACCGAGCCCCACATGGCGGCAAAAACCGTGAAGGCGATGACGATTGCACCTGTGCTGGCGAGTGCGATGTCGAGTTGGCGCTTTTCTCGGCGCTCAATGGATTCAAGTGGTTCCTCAATCCATTCCTCGTAGACCTCGGCCTCGAGAATCTCTGCTTCCCAAATGTCGTCCGACACAAACCGTCGTGGGCTGAACCCATCATGAAACCGACGCTTGGGTGAGTTGGCGCCCTACGGGCGCCCATTTCACTAAACCAAACTGAATGAGCCTGTTAGAGAATCAATTGAATCCCGTGAACCGGGGCCAAGACCGACGACGGTGACCGTCCCTGCCGGAATCTCGGTGTGACCTGCGTCACGCACCATGTAGCACACGATTCCTTCCGCTTGGGCTTCTCCAAACAAGCGCTTGAGAGCGTCGAGATTTGGGGCTTCAACAACAATTTTTCGGGCTCCATTCTCCCTCCATGAGGCGAGTGTCTTTGGAGATTCTCGACTTGCCTTTAATGCACACTCTACAGCCGCATGGCTGCACTGTGCAGCGAGTTTTCCCTTGGACAATTTGAGATCCTTACGAGTCACCAAAACCATCGTCAGAGATTCATCATGTGCTGCCATCTAATCATCTCCATCAAGTCGTGCAATTCCCGCCAAGGGATTCTCAAGTTGTTTTGCCGCTGCTTCTGTCTCAGCAATCAACGCTTCCCTCTTCAACGTCTCATCCGGTAAATTTGGGAACCAACATCCAGCTTCGTGGCGGCGGTGTAGCCACAGCAGGTGATGCAAACTTGGTGCCAACCAAATGGTAAACAATACATTCCCAACCGCATGCAGTGTATCGAATATCAAACCTGCAATGATGAAGGTCAAGAAGGCCTCAAACGATTGGTATAGTGCAAGTGCAGACAGCGATACTGTCCAATCGAACAAGAATCCCCAAATGAAGCCCAAAAGTGCTAACGGAGCAACCCGAACTTTGGTACCATCCCAATTGACTAGGATTGGACGTAGGATGGCAGCACTGGTGCCTACAGCAGCCCAAGCGATGGCTTGGTAGAATGTCCATGGTCCGTGTCCTAGAGCCATGTTGGAGATGAGTGCGGTTAACATGGCGACAGCAGCAGCTCGACGGGCTCCGAGATGAAGGCCAATCATCAGAAGCAATAGGGTCACAGGTTGGATGTTCGGTAGTGCTGCAAACAGCACCCTGCTGGCGCTGGCAACCGCGGCCAATAGCGCGATTAAGGCTGCATCACGGCCGAGGCGTATCCGCCGATCAACACTCAGCAGCAACGAGCCGAAGATGAGAGCGAACAATACGGTGAGCCATACAGCGATACCGCCCGGTGTACCGGCCCATGCCTGAATATCTGCAAACATCATGATGAAACCTCCATCAATTGACCTTGTGCGATGTTCCAAACTCTACCACCACTGACCTTGGCCCATGCAACAAGATCTGGAGAATGTGAGGTGATGACAATGGCGCAGCCTGCCTTTCTACGGGCATTGAGTTGGTCGATGAGATCAGCGAGAGTTTGGTCGTCTAATCCATGATCAATTTCGTCGAGCAGCATGATTGACGGCTCGCGCATCAGCAATGGTAGCAATGACAAGCGACGCCTCTCACCTGTCGATAAATCGTGGACTGGTGTCACCATCGACAGATGGGAAAGCCCGAGATCTAGACGCAGTGCTGATTGTTGTAATTGAATGGTTTCAGCATCTGGAATCTTCACATCGCTTCCAGCAAGATGTTGCGCGTATAGCGTCGGGTGTTGCAAACTCAATTCCTCTTCGATGGTCATCCCCAACAATCGACGATCGGGTGATGTCGGTAACCACGGCAATCCAGAATGACTTGCCCACTCTCTCAATAGGGTCGTTTTGCCACTGCCATTGGCACCTTGAACCAGAATCAAGTCACCGGCGCGCACCGGTTTGAGCTGATGAGAAAACAATGCATCTTCAGGGGGAATCCCTACCTCTTCTCCTCTCTCGATCCAAACCGAGGGATACTCCAGAGGCGCCATCGGTTCACCGATATCTATCACTTGATCTGCAATCCGTTTCCAACGTGCCTGCCGGTGGGCGACAACGATGATGAGGCCACCTCGGGCACGATGTTTGACAACCGCTTTCCCGAGTTGGATGAAGCCCGCTTCGTCCAAATGGACATCCGCTTCGTCGAGTAGCCAGATGGGTTGCGCTGAATCCAGATGGGCAGCCAAAAGCAGGCGCTGCTGTTCACCTTCGGAAAGGTTCTCTGGTTGCGATTGCAATTTATCGAGAAGTTCCCATTCACCTAGACATTCTAGCATTTCTTGCT
>CAZXVR010000096.1:0-6576 GCA_964644485.1 uncultured Candidatus Poseidoniales archaeon
GATTCCGAGTGGTTGGAAGAGAACATCCGCTGGAAGGACTTCGGCACTGGCGTGCGCCTCGGTCGCATCGCGCGCGAAGATTCAACATCGCTTGTGCTCTACGATGCCGACCCCGAAGTGGAGGTTGAGGCGTTCAAGCCACATTTGCACCCTGGTGGGGAAGTTTACCTCGTACTCGAAGGTGAAGTCTACGATGAATTCGGCACCTATCCAAAGGGCTCCATCGTGTGGATGGATCCAAACTCCGAGCACAACCCCAAGACTCGCGAACGGACTCTAATTCTCGTTTTGTGGCCAGATGGGGTCAAAGTTCTGTGAATATCGCAGGTGAAGAGACTGTGATTCACTCTGGAATTCTTGGATTGACAAGGCGTTTCCAAAGTGGTGGAATCAAAGCGATCCAAAAGCAACCGTAGTACCCACTGGGTAGCGTCGGAGCGCTGTCGTAGGGTTGCAACTTCCAGAATGGGTCGCTGGCCTTCAGATGATGTGCTGGATGGCGTGTGAGTTCTAGCAGTGTCCACCGTGACCATCGCTCTTCGGATTGCCAAGAATGCATCTCAGTTTGACGCTCTCCAATCTCTCGGAGCAGACCATAATGTCGAATGTAGTTGATGTATTCAAGTAGGAAAATTGCGAAGACTGCCTGTGCGACAAAGGCCCCCACCACCCAAGGGCCGAATGCTACATACAAGCCAACCACTAGCACGATTTGCAGCAAAAATCCACGATACACTGGATTTTGAAATCCTGTTTTTCCCTTCCGATGATGCACGGCCGCCGCATCCCTAAATTGACCCGGGACGGTTCGTGCGATAAACCACCACAACGATTCGTCGCGGAGAGCGGTTGCTGGATCCTTCACTGTAGACACATGTTTGTGATGAGTGAAGTTGTGTTCTGTCGTGAAGTGCAAGTAGAGAACGCTGAGTAGGTTGAGGCGTCCAACCCACCATGAAAATGAGCCCTTCTTTGTATGACCAAGTTCGTGGGCAACAATAATGCCCGACACACCTGAACTGATTCCAGTACTCAGGGCTGCAACCCATGTTGTCCAAGCCGCGCCATCGATTGAGGCTCGATACATCAGAGTCACCAATACTGCAAATTGAATGAATGCGTGAACGTAGAGCAGTGCCTCAAATGGGCGACCTGACTCCCTGGGTGGTTTTGGTTTGGATGCTCGTCCGAAGAACACATCGAGAAGCGGTCCTAAACCTAGCATGTAGATGACGCCGGATGCCACCCAATAGCCGCCGACGATATTGCTGGCCATCACGATTGCAGGATTGATGAGACCCAGCAAATGCCAAAGCCATGATTCTGGCTTTTCCAATGTAGCGGCTTCACTCATTCAGCATCTCCTCCGAAATCTCCCACAACCGTCTCGCATTAGAGTCGTTGCGGGCGTGACGATTGCCGCGATTCCGTTTGGAGCGAACCCAATATTCACCGGTAGAGGATGTCGCATCCTCACTCAGAGCAAGATGTAAACCAGTGCTGGCGCCTTTCTTCGAGTTGATCATGAATATACGAAATAGAGGCCAAAATAGGCGCATAGGGCCACTCGAACCTGAACCAAAGCGCGTACGAACCACACCTGGGTGGAAGCAATGTGTTGTGATCCCCGTTCCTTCCAATTTACGAGCCAACTCGCGTGTAAACAAGATGTTGCAGAGTTTAGAATTACCATAGGTTCGCCATTGGCTGTAGTACTTGTTCTCCCTATTTGGGTTGTTCAATTTGAGATTGGCCATCCTGTGCGCTTCGGAAGCGGTGTTGATGATTCGGCTACCTTCAGTCGCTTTGAGCAATGGCAAGAATGTCTGTGCCATCACAAAGTAGCCCAGGTGATTCACACCGAAGGTCATCTCGTGTCCTTGCGCTGTCCTCTCTCTGCGGCCCCACATCGCCCCGGCATTGTTGAGAAGAACGTCGAGGCGATCGAATTTAGCGGTAAATTCAGCATGAAGTTTTGAAATGTTATCGAGATCGCTCATGTCACAGAGCATCATCTCGACTGAATCGCCGAATTCGGACTGTAATTTCTCCAAAGCAGGCTGTCCGCGTTCAGCTCCCCGACTGACCATGACGACGTGGAATCCGGCTTCAGCCATACCTCGGCACAATTCGAAGCCGATGCCAGAGTTTCCACCACTGACGATGCAAACTCGGTCAGCCATGGCCATTCGCAGACGACTTCAGTATTCAACCCATGTTTCGACGAGTTCATATCACCGACAGAGGTCGGGCCACCATCCAACACTGCCCCTCTGCGGGATGTGCTGTCGGAGGTTGCCTACATGCAGAGCCCTATTACGAAGATTGAACCGCAGATTGCGGCCAAGCTCTCCAAGCAGCGATATCATCTCGTCGGCGAGCATGGTGGCGTCAAGGTTTGTCACTGGACCAAAGAGGAACTGAAGAACGATCGTCACTGCTACAAAGGCACATTCTACGGCATTCAGAGCAGTGGATGCATGCAGATGGCACCCAACGTCGACACCTGTAACCTCGCGTGCACATACTGTTGGCGCGAACCGCATTCAGAGACACTCAACAAAATCGATGATGACCCTGAGATGTTGTTCTATGAGTCTGTCAAAGCGCACAGGCGATTGTTGACCGGATTCAAGGGCCACAAAGATGTCACCATCGAAAAGTGGGAAGATGCGCAGAATCCGAAGCACGTCGCCATCAGTCTCAATGGAGAACCGACCCTGTATTCTCGTCTGGCTGAATTTCTAGAAATCTGCCACGACCATGGCGTGTCCACATTCTTGGTGACCAACGGAAGTCTGCCCAAGGTCATCGAGAACCTCGATACCTTGCCAACCCAACTCTATGTCAGTGTAGATGCTCCCAACAAGGAGGTGTTCAACAAACTCTGCAAACCAAAGTTCAACGACAATTCCTGGGAGCAATTGGAGAAAACGCTCGAATTGCTGCCCTCTTTGGACACGCGTACGGTCTGCCGACACACTCTCATCAAGAACCATTCACTTGGATTCTATGAGGACTATGCCCGCCTCGATAACATCGCTGATCCGATGTTTATCGAAGCCAAGGGCTACGTGCATGTCGGACACTCGCAGAACAATCACACCATTTCGGACATGCCAACACATGTTGAAATCATGGAATTCTCGCAAACATTGGCACCGATGGTGGGCCGGGAAGTTCTAGCGGACCGTAGGGAAAGTCGTGTGGCTTTGATTGGCAATGAAATCATCCCCGTTGTATTGCCTGAAAAGAAGCGAGAATTCCCTACTGATTTGGGAATTGCAAAGCCGCAGTCCTACAAACTACCACAAATCTGAGGTGGAAGGGTGGGAGGAAAAGTCGTTGCGGCTTGGAGCCTCATTGCTGTTCTTTGCGTATCGATATTTTCTGTGCCTTGGCTCCAACTAACAGGGAGTACAGAATTCACTTCAGGAAAACCGGAAAGATCTGAATTGATCGTTGAAATTGAAGTGGATTCAAAGATTGAAACTCAGGACATACGAATTGAACAGGCAACACCATTTCTGTTGTGGATGATGGTTCGAGATTCTGTTGAAAATTCTACTGAACAAGAAACCGCTAATGAAGATGGAAATGAGCAAGAGAATGAGGATACAACTCTCGACCAAATTCGAACGATGATTAGCGTCATAGTTTCTTTGTTTGGATTCATCGCAATATTGTCTGTATTGCAGGGAAGAATACGCATGCGATGGGTGATTTCATTGTGGGCGTTCGGTCTTCTATTGTTCATCTGTTTGCCACTTGCGTGGATGGGGGACATGGGTCAAACTCTAGATTCGGGGTTGCCAGAAGAGCAAGGACCTGACGAACAGGAGGCTTTCGTTCATGTCAATAGTGAAACTCATTTTGAGGTTGTGTATATCGGTGTCGAATTCCATTTCGAAGGGGATGGATGGGATCTTGGAATGATCGATGAAGAAGAGCGGGGGGCGGCAATTGCTAAACCTCCAGAAGATGAAAATGGGACACATGATGCCCATATTGGATGGGATGGAGAAATTTCATTGCGATATGGTATGGCCTTGACAATTTGGTTGGCTGTGGGTGTTCTATTGTTGGCCATCCTCTTCTATGAGCGTAATCTAAATCGTGAAAAAACGCTTTCGGAGGAAGAATAGCCACACTACGGCATACTTATCGGAGGCTTCCGCGTGTGCATGTGCATGCGCGCTAAATCTGTTACCGCCTTGGTGTTGACGAGTTTGCTTCTGATGGCTTGTGCAACCGGACTGGGAAAGGAACTTCAGGAAGAACCTGAAAGGTCGAATATCGGACCAAACACCACGACCACTGCTTGGGGTATGTCCTATGATTGGAGTGAACTTCCAAACGACATCAATAACATGACCGGGATTGATATTCATCAGATTCTACTCGACTTGGAAGATGCAGCAGAAGATGGACATATCAATCTTGATTTGAGCTATGGAATCAATGGTTATACCTACTATTACGTTGTTCAGAGCCAGGGTGAGTCGACCGAAATCGACCTCGCTGGTTCAGGTGGAGATGTCGATGTCGATGCCATCGACACGACAATCACATTGAGAATGGCTGTCGAATCCACCATGGGGATTGACTTTGATTGGTCCGAAGATGATGTTGGATTTGATGTGGACATGGATTCACAAGGAAACAATGCAATCATCATCGACATTGAAATGACGGAATACTACACTGATGATTTCCACTTTGCTGGAATGGATGTCAATGTAACTGGAGGCATCTCATACGGCACTTCCATGGCGATGTATGCCGACATTTACGCAGGTAACGATCACATCACTTTTGAGAATACCACCGTGTCAATGACGATGGATTATACCATTACCGAAATGACTGCAGAATGGAGAATGGAGGAACCCTCACCGATTTACGAAGAAATTGTCAGTGGTGACTACGATGTCATTCACTGGGAGTGTGATTCCTACTATGATGAAGCAACACATTACACATGGACGGACGCCTCAAACTATGAAACTCGAGACACGGGTGTAATGGATGATGATAATGAACCAGTTGAGAGAATTCATTATGGAAATTATGAGTCTTACAATTGGTCGATTAGTGACCCTGGTGCTGAGGCTATTCGATTGCACTGGGATTACTTCTATACTGAAGGCTCACCATACGATTACCTCACGATTTATGACGGGAACACTGGAGATCAACTTGGTGTGATTGGAGACTTTAGAGGTTCATTTGTCACAGAATGGTATTCCACTGATAGACTCTTGTTGGAGTGGCAATCGGATTCGTCGTACACCTATGATGGATTTGAACTGGATTATTGGGAGTCGGGTAACTCAGCGGGTAAGGAAGAACACATCGAGCTTCGAGACGCCTGTGGAGAAATTGACTATTCATGGGATGTTGGGTTTGGTTACGACCTTTCGCTCACCGATTTCCCAGCGACAGACCTCGGATTTACCAGTGACCAGGCCTCTGTTTCGCTTTCAGATTCATTTTCAGAGTCTGGAAGTGAGGACATTGAAGAATGGGGATTCTATACCACAATCGAAATTGTTGACCACAACTACGTGGTGACCAATCCAGACGGAACGACGACTGAGGCGGTACGCGTTGCAGGAGGTGGACCTATGTTTGATGCGATTGCACAAGTGCTTGGAGTCGGTATGGCACTCGCGATCGAAGATTCTGATGACCTCGAAGACATTGGAGAGGATATCGATGATATCGGTGAGGACTGGGGAGATGACTACGATGAATCTGATGACGAAACATCGGACATCGCAGAGGACTACGAAGACACTGACTTCGCCGATGATATGGAAGAGGTTACTGATGAATTCGAAGAAGTTATGGACGATATTGAAGATGACATGGAAAGCAAATACACTGATGCTCGAATGTATTGGTTAATCGACAAAGGGAGCGGCAATCAACTGGGACCACAGATGATGGCATTGGACCCCGACGATGGTTGGGTACAACTCATGGGCCCCGAAGATCCCGATACACCTGTTGCTGCAGAAGATGATAGTCTCGATCTAGAGTATCACGAAGGTGAAGAGGCTGAAGAAAT
Organism: uncultured Candidatus Poseidoniales archaeon; assembly: GCA_964644485.1. Lineage (GTDB taxonomy): Archaea > Thermoplasmatota > Poseidoniia > Poseidoniales > Thalassarchaeaceae > MGIIb-P. Next base: position 6,074 of record CAZXVR010000096.1, read on the forward strand.
GCAAGAGGATGTTGCTGACCTTTCAGAAGACGATTTACTCGAAGAGGATCCGCTCTCAGATTCTGAGGGTGATGCCAAAGGTGAAGATGATTCGATAATGACGTATCTGATGGCTGGAGGAATCGCCCTCATCGCTGTTCTTCTATTGGGCATCATGGGGATGATGGTCATGCGCAGAAATCGAGGTGATGGAGGAATGTCTGAATACAGTATGAACGAAGCGTTCAACCAATCGGCATTCGATATGTTGGCATCTGAAATGGGAGGCGGTATGGCACCGACTTCAGGGCCGCCGACTTTAGCATCGCCTCCGTCTGGACCTCCAGCAACAATGCGCGGAGAGATCAAGGATGGATTTGAGTGGGTTGAATATCCACCCAGCAGTGGCACGTGGTATTATCGTGATGCGGTCACCAGCCAATGGGTGCGGCACGGATAATCTCAAGCTACGGAGACGGAGTCGTCACCAGCAACTGCAGTGCCACGGTATGTGACGTACAGGT
>CAZXVR010000097.1:0-6512 GCA_964644485.1 uncultured Candidatus Poseidoniales archaeon
TTCAGGTAACATGTCTATTGTATCATTCATCCAAATCAAATCAAGAGGCATTCGACTGTAAGCAATGGATGCCACGGGCGCATCATTGACGGTAATCGAAAGGATGGAGATGGCGCCACCTCCAGAATTGTTTGACCAAACGATATGTGATGTGAGCAATTGAAGTTCGGCAGGGGTTCCAGAAATTCGGCCAGTGGATGAATTGAGGTGCAATCCTTCAGGCAAGGCGGGTTCAATTTCAAACGATGTCGGCACACCACCAATATGTGAAACGAGCAATGGAACCATCTGCTGACCGAATGTTAATACCAATTCCTCTTGCCCCCAACCAACATTTACAGGCGGTTGATCGATGACTGCAAGAGTGATGCTAGCATTGGTTTGGCCACCGGTATTGGTGACTGTAATCACATACACTTTTGTCACTTCTAAATGGAATGGAACACCTGAAATGGAACCATTCATAATACTAAAAATAAGGCCTAATGGTAATGCAGGTTCAATCGTCCAAACGCCTTGACCACCCTCAATACTGGGTGCTGGAATAGAGGCAGGTTGTCCTTTCACCAGTACCCAAGCGCCGGGTGAGACGTCAATATTTGTCGGGGGGTGTTCGATAAATTCGATAGAAAAATTCGATTGAGCGCTTGAAACAGAATTTGTGGCTTCAACCATGCAATCTAGATGACCGATATCTGATGCAAAGAAATAGATTGAACCATTGGATGGAACAAGGATGCTTGGATCGTTGCAAGTTACATCCCAACCATTTGCTTGATCACCATCAAAAGTGGGTTCCAGCCATCTCCCTTCCCCTACGAAGATGTATTCTGGAGGGGAATATGATAAATTTGAAATTGGGATGAAGCATTCCGTGTCCCCATCGTTGATGACGGCTATTTGTTCCCCCGAACAAGGCAATTCAGGCTCAGGCTCAGGTTCAGGCTCAGGCTCAGGTTCAGGTTCGGGTTCAGAATCAGGAGGGTTTGTGTCATCACTGGAATCAGTTGTCCATGGCTGGAAAGTTCCAACTCCTGCGAGACCACCAAGAAGAAGCAAAACCACAAGCAATGCGGGCAGCAATCGATTTGGCTCTTCAGTCACATGATGCGCAAGACGTAGAAGGAGATAGCATTCACCCTTCGGGCAACCTCTTGACCTGTGACCTCTTGGAGACGCCATGCGGGTCGTGATTACTGGAGTTGCGGGCCTTATCGGGGGTATCGTTCACGACCATTTGTCATCGATTGGACACGAAGTCATCGGAATTGATCGTCCACTGGAAGATTGGTTGGCTGCAGGCAGAAATACAGAGGATGAAAATGCACGGAACCGAGTTTCTATTGAAATGGATTTGACATCGATTTCGGACGATGAATTGTGTGCAGTTCTCGAAGATTCAGATTGTCTCATCCATTTGGCGGCAGATGCGAATCCGTCAAATGACGATTCGTCGATGGTACGCAACAATATCGAGCCGACAACAGCGATTTTTAGATGCGCAAAAGCATCTCATGTCTGCCGCGTAATCGTAGCTTCAAGCGGCTTGACCCAAGTGGGACTCGAACCTCTGTTTGCCGAAGGGGGCCCAATGCATGGCCGCTTAATCCAAATTGAGGATGGTGTGGCACCGACCTCGACGTATGGAGCCTCAAAGATCTATGCCGAAGTGTTGGCAGAAATGCATGCACGAATTCACGGAATGGAAACGATTGCCGTTCGAATTGGTACGGTCATCCCCGATGAATCAGAACATTGGCGAAGAGGGGGGCGATTGCAAGCGACCGCGTTCTTGGCCGAAGATGTTCGGCGATTCTTCCAAGCCGCGGTTGAACAGCCATTGGAGGGACACCTCCTTACAGCAGCACAATCGGATTCCCCAGACAGATTTCTCGATTTGGAACCAGGACTTTCAGCACTGAAATGGACCCCAATTTCCTGGCCGGACAGTGCAGAGAACTTGCAATGAACCCGTTCGGCCTCGGACCACATATGTCCGGCTCATTCACATTGGGAGTCGATATCGGAACCAGTGCCACCAAAGTCCTCTTGCTCAGCCCAGATTCTACGTGGGAAATGGGCGTTTGGCCCACTCCAGAAGGTCTATGGGAAAATCTCCGAAACTGGTTGGGAGAGAAAGGCAAGCGGGTTGGACGCGTTGGAATAACGGCCCACGGGCCGTCGGCGATTATCATTCGAGATGGTGCACTTTGCGGTCGAATCATCCCTTGGCATGAACCGCTACCAGAGCGGTGCCAAAGGCCAACTGAAGGCAACCAAAGACTGCCACAGACCAGAGCGTGGGTACCCTCTCGTCTTGCTCAATGGGAATTGGAGAATGGGCCCATTGGAGCGGGGGTTGCCGTCCAACTCAAGGATTTGCACAATTGGGAATTGACGGGGGTCATTGCACGTGATCGGCGTTCGATGAGAGGATTTGGTGGCGATGGATATTTCCAACTTCCACAAAGCGTGATTGGAGAAGTAACAGAAGATGGTTCGAAACTGTCAGGAATCGCACAAGGTGCTGAGGTCATCTGCGGTTGTGATGATTTGACGGCGGGTGTAATTGGTTTGGATGCTCCCGCTGGAATCGTGTTCAATCTTGCCAATACCAGTGAACATGTTGGCATGGTGAATGGTGAGCCACAAGATGGAATGAGTTGGCTACCACCCATTGGATACTTACCAGCATTGAGTTACAACGCAACCTCTACGGATGCCGAAACTAAATTGGAAATACGAAACCGGGCAATCGATGAACTTCGCAATCGATTCCAATCCCAAGAGATGTGGATTGGTGGGGGTTTTGCGATGGATGAGCAATTGGTCAAATCGCGTGATGCAATCTACAAGGCCGGTCAAGAAGTCAGTGTATTGGGCGTGGCCAAATTGGCTAGAAAACGACCCTTGGGGGTCATCTTTGGAGCGGGGAAGGTCGGTAGGGGATTCTTGGCGCAATTACTCGACCGATCAGATTGGGACTTTTCATTGATCGATTCCCACGGCAATACCGTTGAGAAATTACAGGCGAATGATGGCTGGGAAATATACAATCTCGCAAGCGGGGAGACTGAACGATTGAGGGCCCAGGAAATCATGAGCACCAACGATGATTTGCGTGAGGTTGTCGCCAAGGCCGATCTCATTTTGACCGCGATGGGGGCCAATCACCTTGTCCAGTGGGCACAGTCGGTTCGCAAACCGTTGTGTGAACGGTTGAGGAATGGACCTATTGATCTCATCTTGGCAGAAAATCATCCACGACCAGCTACCGCTGTTCGTGAAGCACTGCTCGAAGGTGCCAGTGACGAAGAAATGTTTCTCATTGAGGCCAATCTGGGAATTGCTCAAGCACAGGTTCTGCGTTCTTGTATTGAGCCGACCGAAAATCAACATTCGCTGACGGTGCAAATTCAAGATCACTGGACATTGCCCTTGGATGGAGATGCTTTGCGGACGAAAATCACAATCGAAGGATTCGAGATGAAACCAAATTTTGAGCGGGAACTGACTCGTAAACTGTTCACCTACAATTGTGTCAACGCGATGGTGTGCTACATCGGACATCTCGCCGGATACGAATGGCTTGCGGATGCTGCGAACAATCCCGCCATAGCAGAACTTGCGCTGAAGGCGGGTAAAGAATCCTCTGCAGCATTGGTTGCAGCCTACGGTTTTGATGAAGAAGAGCAGCATGGCTGGTGTAATCGTGCTTTGCAAAAATATCAAGACAAAACCATTCGAGACCCCATTGAGCGTAACGCGAGGGACCCGAAGAGAAAACTCGGTCGATTTGAGCGTTTATTGGGTCCAATTCATCTCTGCATAGAGCATGATTTACCCTACCAGACATTGATGATTGGAGTGGCTGCTGCACTTCGATACCCTGGGGCGAATATGGTGGAAACTCTCCCTACGGGAGAGGCTGAAGCGAGTTTGGAATCTCTCCTTGCTTCTGAATCAATTTGATAGGTAGTCGCAGGCCTTGCGGTGGCATGGCTCCTCCGGATACCTCCGATGAAGAAGATGAGGATGTGGATGAAACGCCTCGTGGACCACCCTCCCGCGGACCACCACCCCGAGGGCCCCCCTCTCGCGGACCGCCGGGCCGCAGCCCCACGAAAGGGCCACCTTCTGGACCCCCGAGTGGTCCACCAAAAGGACCCCCATCTGGGTCTCCAACAAGAAGGCCTCCATCCTCTGAGCCACAGAGTTCAGATCCTGATCCCGAACCCGAATCTGAACCCGAACCTGAAGTTGTTGAAAATGCACCTCCAAAGAAACGTGGCCCACCCAGTCGAGGACCCCCGGGTCGCAGTGGTCCCCCTTCACGTGGACCCCCTGGTCGCAGCGGACCACCGGTGACGGATTCACCACCTGCTGAAACTTCTGAGGCATCGACATTCGATGCCGCACTTGCTCGAATGACTGGACAGGAAGCGGAAGTCATTGTCGACGCTGAAGAATTGGCTGCACAGCAAGCTGCTGAAGAGGCTGAAGAAATTGCTGTTGTTGTTGAAAAGAGCGACAAGTGGGAAGAGCCCGAAGAAGATGATGAACCACTTCCCGAAATTGAACCACTGCCCCAAGAAACGGCTGAAGGTAGTCGATATCCAAAACTCAAGAAAGCAAACACTGGTCGCCTAAAGGATGCGCCACTGAAGGGCCATATTGTCCCTCATACCCATTGGGATCGCGCTTGGTATTTGCCATTCCAAAAGTATCGATACCGCCTCGTTGAATTGGTCGATGATTTGTTGGACTTGATGGAAAACAATCCAAAGGCCTACCCTTCATTCGAATTGGATGGTCAGACAGTCGTATTGGAAGATTACCTAGAAGTCAAACCTGGAAATGCTGACCGAATCGAAAAATTGGTCAAGAAGGGCCGATTGAATATCGGGCCTTGGTATGTGCTACCTGATGAGTTCATCGTGGGGGGGGAAGCCTTGGTTCGAAACCTCATGATGGGACATCGAACTGCACAACGTTGGGGCGGACGTTCCGAAGTCGGATATGTTCCAGACCCATTTGGCCACGTTGCCCAGTTACCGGCGATTTTGAAAGGAGCTGGTCTCGATTCATTCATTTTCACACGCGGTGCGGGCCCATGGATTCAGGAAGCCGGTGGAGTGTTCAATTGGTATGCTAGCGATGGTAAATCAAAGGTTCTTGCAGTTCAACAGGTGCCGGATTATCCCAATCTGATGGCGTGGGGTTTTGAAGATCGACCACTCGATCGAAAAGACGGGCTTGATGTCAATGTCGATACAGCGATGGAACGTATGCAGCGCTTGCTAGACAAGCATGATTCATTGGGATGGAAACCCGATGTTCTGCTATTTGGACAAGGTAGTGACCACACCCACCCACAGCCAACACTTCCCATGTTGATTGGCAAGGCAAGTCAGAAATTTAATGGGAAAATCAAATTTGAGCATTCATCATTCCCCGCCTATATCGAGGCGCTGAAAGGTTGGTTGGGCAAGAAGAAAGTGTTCCGTTACCAAGGTGAACTACACTCTGGTTGGGACAGGAACATCCTCTCGGGCGTATTCAGTGCGAGACTCTACCTCAAGCGTGCAAACGATCAGACCATGCGGGTGCTAAGAGATCGAGTCGAACAATTGAGCGCAATTTCTTCCGCACATGGTGGAAGATTCAGAGGCGATCGACTCGATTTGGCATGGCGTGAAATTCTCCGAAACCACCCTCACGATGACATCTGTGGATGCAGTGTAGATGAAACCCATGATGACATGGAAGTTCGATTCACACATGCACAGCAAATCAGTGCAATGTTGGAAGAAGACTTGAGGATGGAATTGCGAGAACAAATGGACCTCAGCAATGAAGATCGAGATGCTGTTCCAGTTTTGTTGCACAACCCACTCACAAAGGCTTGGTCAGGTTCACTGATGATCGACTTGGCCGTTCCAAAATTCCGCTGCTGGCTTGACCATGGGTTGCCTGTCAAGATTGAGATGGCAGCACCTGCCGGCGATTGCTTAATCGATACTTCTGGATTGCAAATCACTCCAAAATCTTGGGATTTGCATGTGCATTATGATCGTGTAGCCAATGTCGAATTGCCGCGCGTCATTGGACGGATTCATGTCCATCGTCTTCCACCTGGGCTTTCGGTGGCGCATATCTTGCCGGGACGGGGTTCCATGAATTTACCTGCAGAACCTGTGAACCTTGGCGGGGAGTTTGGCCGAACCGATTGGATGGACAATGGCCTTGTTCGAGTATTGTTCCGTGCTGACGGTCGCTTCGACATCATGGATCATGCGACTGGAAGACACATTGTGGGAGCTGGTAGGCTGGAAGATTCTGAGGATGCTGGAGATTCCTACGATTGGTCTGCGGGTGGGCACCCAGTTCCGCAGGCTGCAGGCCGTGGCGAGAAAATGGCGGAACGCGTTTTGGCAACGGATGAGCGATTTGCCGACTCCGATGAAGCCAACCGCCAGGTCTACCTCACGATTGAGCAACAAGATGACTGG
>CAZXVR010000098.1:0-6445 GCA_964644485.1 uncultured Candidatus Poseidoniales archaeon
CGCTTGTTGCAGCACTTGGGAAAAATCCACCCAATGCATACAATGTTTCGAATACAGAGATATTCGCCTCTTCAAGCATAGGCTTGATTCCGGTGAAGGAACCTCCACTGGACCATTGGCCTCCGTAGAATACAACACACATGTCGGCCCATTCTGAATACATGGAACCTGATGTGTCGATTACTGAAACAATCTCTACCTTACCGCCCCGCGTATCGTCCCATGCAATCTGCACAAGATCGTCGGCATCAATAGCGATGTCTGGGTGACCTTTGTGACCAATAATCGGAGTTAGCAATGTGCTGTCAATGGCTGTAATCGCTTCGCGAGAAGCTTCATCGATTTCCAAGAATTTGTAGTAAATTTGTGGTTGTTGGAAATATTTGTCGTGGCGATCATAGGAGTCTTCCCAAACAAGGTGGGCGTTGTCCTGACTGTCTACTGCGATTGCGGGCCAGTCACGGTTCTGCTGACGGCGGGACACCTCGGTGTCGTCAATGATTGAGATTGTGCCATCATCTGCTGAGCTGCCATCCTGATCATCCAAGCTAGGGTCGAGTAGCGTGTAGAGGATTTCGTGTTGGCTGGCTTTGTTTGCCCAAGTCACGTGAACTCGGTCTTCTGAATCGATGTCGATGTCAGGGTGCCATGCACGATGGCCGCCACCGTTGGAAATTTGAGTCACGTCGATGACTGTCTGGGCACGTGGATCAAGCATTGTGTAATACAAATGCTGTGTGTTTCGTGACCAAACGACGTGGATGTTACCCTCACTATCACTTGTCATTGATGCCATACGTTCGTTGACTGATCCGCCATCTACAAGTTGCACTGCATCGGTAATTACAACCGATGCACCTTGCGCAACTGGTGGTGTGTAACCAATCAATATCGTACTCATTACGAAAATCATCACCAATGTGATGCTGCTACGTTTTGTGTTTTCCATGTTCTTCGACCCCCGGAGATACTCTCCAGTGCTTTGGAAACGCTGTTTCCCTCCTACTTAACCGAACCCCTTTGCGGTCACCTACGCGCGAGCGCGCGCACGAGAGGAATTATGCCCACTCAGATGGGTCGAAACCCGTGCCGAAACCACCTGTTTCATCGGTTTCAACCTCTTTAGTGGAATGAGCGGTGTCAGGCGCCGGCTGGGGGCCACCTTTGGCCCAATCATCCACGGGTCCGGGTTTTCCAACACCTGGGCCGTATGAAAATTTGATTTCGTGGATGACTGATAATTTAGAGAGCCACAGGCGGCGAAGTGTTTGCATCACCTCATTTTGTGTGACACCGTCGAACCATGTCGGCATTGAAAGATTGAATGCTTGAAGTGGTCCCGGTTTTTCTTCACCGTGCCCAACATGCAATACCCAATCTACGTGTGAGCGAGTCAGTTGAAGCCTAGTCTCATGTAGCCATTCTTCCCAGCCATCAGGATCATTCGCTGCGTGTTTGATCATCTCATCTTGTTGTCCTGAGTCGACTTGAGTGACGCTTGAAATCACCAATAGATTTCGTTCCTTAGGAGACAATACATTGAACAGATGACCGTGGTTGGTTGGAGGATACCTTACGAGAAAATGAAAATCGGCTCTAGGGTCCTCACGTTCCTTAATTTCAAGGCCCTCACCCGACAACCAATTTCGGACGCTTTCCTCAATATCACGAGTCGCCATGAATGGGTGGCGTGCGGCGACCTATTTCAGCGCAGCGAGTAAATCCGTGACTGCCTCATTAAACGATGAGGTGTCTGGATGCTTTCGCAGTCGCTCGATTCTGTAGGCATCTCGGGCGGTGACATACAAATCCCATGCCCACAATGCAATCTTGTTTGAAATGTGGAATAATATTGGTAAGGATAGTATGAGCAGAATCGTCCATTCTCGTAATTCTGGCAAGCAAAACCAAAATGCACAGGTAATCCCAATGATGGGGATTGGCCAAATGAGTAAGGGGCCTAACATCGATGCTAGTAGGTGATATGTGGTTCGGGCATCCAATCCCTCATCCGTGCGATCACCCATCACTTTACCGATGAGAATCATGAGGCCGCTCCCGACCAATGTCAATGGGGCTGAAAGTATGGCGAGAAGAATTGCGGGGAGGAGTGCCAGGCGCTCTGATGCACGTGTTTTTCTCAACCCTTGCGAGGAAAGGGCTCGACCATCTATGCCTGCGTTGTGCAATTTTCGAGCGATGGTATCTGCATTTTGTTGAAGAGATTCTAATTCATGATTGCCGCCCCGGATTTCATCACGAATCTCTCTCGCTGCAAGCACTTCTTGTCTCCACGAAGTTAGCTGGCTACCCCGGGAGATTGTGCGGAGATGGCCGATTACGTGCCAGCAACGATGCTCATCCCATGTGGATGCATCGGGGGTCATCGGAGCCAATCTCATACGGACCTCATCGCGCAGTTGGTTGACTCGGTCTGCTGGCGCTTCCACCCATTCACCCGTCATCAATCGATTGCGATCTTCGGGCGGGTGAATGGCACCTTTCAACGAAATAGGCGCACCATATTCGAACCATGCATCCGTTCGATAATACCAGGATGTTCGGTAGTGTAAACCGACGGGTAGTAGGTGGGGCGCTGGTAACCCCTTCTCATGTGCAATAGAATTGGCTGCAATAACCGAACGCACTGGACCTGTGCGCAACCGACGCATTTTCGAATCCTCGTGTGAGGTGCCTTCAGGGAAGAGGGCGGTCCCGTGACCATGAGCGATGCACTCCGCGAGTGTGAGCATGGTCTTTCCGTTGATTCTAGCGCCTGCTTCACCCGAGGCGCCGCCACGGGCCAATTCCGCTTGGCGGAGGACTGGTTGGGCTCCCGAAAGGGAGGCAATGGGTCCGATGATCGGCCGTGTGATGAGGTCGTGTCTACCACCGAATACAAGCATTTTCGGTTGGGTCACATAGATCGTACTCGGATCGATCAAACCATTTGTGTGCCACCCCACCGTCAGTATTCCTGCATCGTCTGAGATGTTCTCTTGCCCTGTGATTTCGATGGTTCGGAATTGTTGGTTAATGGCCATACGGCAAAGACCACGCATCATCCGATAGAACCAACCAACACCAGGGTGGTCTCCTGCCTTCTGCCCGGTTCGACGTTTGCTCTCGATTTTCTCGATATTGACAGAAGATGCACTCTTCGACAGTGGGGGAAGGATGTCTCCGTGATGATCGGTGGCTCCATCATCTCCTGATTGAACCGTTGTCTTCGCCATCTAATCACCGACTATGTTGTGCTAATGTGCTTGTAATCTCTCGGAAAGTTCTGCCAATGCTGCAAAATCAGGATCTCCGCCCGGTGGCGGAGAATCCGGCCAGCAAGCCATCAATGTGAGGCCGCCATCACCGAATGTTCGCGGACAAACGTGAATGTGGACATGAGGTACTTCTTGTCCCGCCGTAGGGCCATCATGCACCCCCACAGAAAAGTCGCTTGTGCCAAACTCTGCTGTCAAGCGCCTCTGAACTTCGACGACGCCTTCCATCAAACCGTGGAGGCTTGCAGGGGATAGGTCGGCAATGCGTTGCGCCTGTTCTTTGGGAACCACCAATGTGTGACCCACTCGTCTCGGATAAATGTCGAGAAATGCATACCATGTCTCGCCTTCAGCGACTTTCGACGATGGGATTTCACCGCGGATGATTTTGGTGAACAGCGTAGTGTCTTCCATGTTTGTCCGATGGCAACACCTATGATAAATCGACTCAGGTGTGGGTGATGGTCAATTTGGCGAGTGTGAACAAGTCTCCACCCTGATTCATTGGGTCATGGCTTGCAACGAGAAAGCTGTCATAATGAAGCGGGGTGATGGTCAGCATCCTGTGTGGATTTGTTGTCTCAATGTTGTGGCGAATCCAAGTCGATTCTTGTTGTTCGAGAAGAATGATTTGTGTACGTTCTGTTTCAATGGGAAATTGGCCGTCCGTCTGTAAACAGATCAGAACAATGTCAAGATCTCCATCGCTGTCAACATCCGAAATAGCGGTATCGTAAGCACCCCAATTTCGAGTAATGTCATGATGGGTGAATTCGCCAAGACCATTGTTTTCCAACCAAGCGGCACCATGCAGCATATTCGGATTAATTTCTGGTGGTGTGTCAAAATCCATGGTATCCCCATTGGTGAAGATGATGTCGTTGTCACCATCTTTGTCTATGTCGGCAATCCGCAAGCCACTCATCCCATAATATGTCAAATTAGAGTGATAGAGAGATTCTGAGGTGAAATTTCCAGTGCCATCGTTCCGATACAGCATGATTTCTTCGACGTTCTGTGACAAGATTGCGACGATGTCTAAGTCTTCGTCCCCATCAACATCTACGGGCACCGCGTGAATACTTCCTGGACGAGGATCCAGAATGTGTTGAATCCAATTTCCTTCTCCGTTCTCGAGCCAAGATACTGTTCCTTCATCGTGACCAAATTCGCACAGCGTGAGATCCTCATCACCATCACCATCGAAATCACCGGGTTCAGCGCAAACCGTACGGCCGATTCCTTCAATGGCTGTAATCGATTCTTGTGTTTCATAATCATACAGAATCACCCGCCCTTGCTTTTCGTTAGAAGGGTATAGAATTCCAATGTCGGAAATAATCCATGCATTTGTGTTGTTTTCCCCTACCGCCCCATGTGATAAACGCACGGGGGCAAATGATGAATTTGCTGTCAAATTAAACGATTCAAATGCGCATTCATTGTCATTCAACAAGTCGCATGTCGCAAGCTGTGCAACACTAAACTTCGCTTGCAAGGGCTCGGTAAAGGTCACCACTTGACCATTGTGTCCTTCGGTGATCCGGATATTTGCGATTACAGGAGGATGATCACTGGTTCCAAGTATCGGTGTAATCGTCGCGGTCCACTCGGGTTCTTCTTCAGGCTCTTCTGCTGATTCTGAGGACAAGCAGCCTGTCAAGAATAGGCATAGGCAAAAGATTGCGAAGAACGTATGGGTGCTCCTTTGGTTCATTCGCATGGAAAGACGGAGTGGTCTTGGCCTCTTATCATTGGCTACCACATTCACGCAATTAGTTGCGTAGTGGTAGTGTTCCTGTATATGCAAAAGAGTGGAAAGAATGGTGAGATTGGTCCTCATCCGTTTCAGGGAAATCTGTTCGAACGTGAGAGCCTCGACTCTCTTTGCGTTCGGCTGCTGCCCCAACAGCGCTCTTTGCAACATGAACCAAGCCTTTGGTTCTCAACATTGTAACCAACTCAGTGTTCATGATTGGACTGGTGTCGGAAATAATCACCTTGGTTTCGCTGAGCTCTTGGAGAATTGATTGGGCCGTTTCCAACCCACCTGCAGATCGTTCGTGACCCATGTGTGCCTGCATCGCAGCAGCGAGTTGAGATTGGATATTACCTGCATTTGTGCCCTCTGAACCCGCCTCTGACAAAATCGAGTCGTGCAAGTGGTGTGCCTCGGTGAGCATGGATGAAATCGCTCCGGAACCCGCAAATTTCGATTCGGATGCGTGATTTGCTGCGGTCGCGCCTGCAACCGAGCCACTAGTCAACGCACCAAGAAGATGGTCGCCGCTGTTCATGGATGCCCCATGTAGTCCGGTGCAAGCAGCATCACCCGCTGCGAATAGGCCAGGGATGACATCCCACTCAAAACTGCAGACGTTTCCAGATGGGTTGGTCGGAAGACCCCCAATCGTGGTGCCGACAATTGGTTTGAGTGGGATGAGTTGTTGTGAGTAATCAATTCCACATCGAGACTGCAATGCGCTAGCAACATTTGCGAACCAAGGGGCGTCGGTGCGAGAAATTGCGGTCAAATCAAGGGAGGCCCCGCCTGATTTCAGTATCTCTCGAGCGAGGGCGTCCGGTCCGTCATCCATCGGAATTGGTTGGCCATCAGAACCGTTTACGACGCCGCCTGAGCCGAGTACATCGAGCGGGATCTGTAGATTGGTGTCGGCCACCGTGAGAGGATGGTATGATGTGAATTCTAAGTCAGACAAGAAATGCCCCAACTTGAGGAATAAATGAGCGGAGGTGCCCATTCCGATCCCGTCTCCATTCCATGCGCTCTGGAAGCCGGATCCAGCCAGAATGATTGCTTTTGATTGGATTGCGAAAATTTCTCCCGATTGGATATCAAGGGCGATAAGTCCGCAGACATCGAACCCATCTTTCGATTCGCCTCGGGCGGGGTCGTGGGCTTTGTGGACGATATCGATAATCTCAATGTCGCCTCTACGGGGGATGTTGCGCTTGATACACTGCTCTTCAAGAATAGTGCGAACTTCACGGAGGGTTGAATCCCCGGTACTAGCGGTTCGTGGATTGGATTGGCCTGGCAACCGGCCGAGGTGTGGTGAACCGTTTCGATCCCGTCGAAGATTGAGTCCCCAACGCTCCAATTCAGCCAAATGGGCTACTGCGGAATTCGTCGATGATGCGACAAC
>CAZXVR010000099.1:0-6429 GCA_964644485.1 uncultured Candidatus Poseidoniales archaeon
ATGCTAACCGGCGAAGAAATCATGAGGGCTTTTGGCCTTTGAATGAATGGAGGGATACGATGGTACGCGTAATGGCAGTCGGCGTTTTTGACCTACTACATGCCGGTCACCTTCATTATTTGGAACAAGCCAAAGCATTGGGGGACCACCTCACTGTGGTGATTGCACACGACGATACCGTCCGCATGCGCAAGCATGAACCGGTGACATCTCAGGATTTGCGAAGGAGAATGGTTGCAGGGCTAAAACCGGTTGACCACGCGATGGTTGGCAACCCACCATCGGTGCCAATGTATGACATTCTACCGATGGTTGAGCCCGATATTATCGCCATTGGGTATGACCAAGAACACGCTGAAAATGCCATTCGTGCGGGCTTGGATGAACGCGGGTTTGACCAAATCAAGTTGGTTCGCGTCCAGGGGTTGACCGAAGATTTGGATGGGACGAGGAAAATCATCGACAAAATTCTCAGTCTACAATGGGCACAAAAGCGCCAAGAAGAAATTGCAGGTGATGAGTGATGTTCACCGGAATCATTCAGGGGACCGGGTGTGTTCAATCTGTTCGAAGAGATTCTGTTGTCACCATCGATGTGGAAATTCCATCGACTGAAGGGCTAGAAATCGGAGCTTCCGTCTCAATCGATGGTGTGTGTTTGACAGCCACCTCAGTTAGCGATACTGTGACCTTTGATGTGATTCCAGAAACCCTCGACAGGACAACTTTGGGTTCACTCGCATCCGGATCCAATGTCAATGTGGAACGCGCACTAAAATTCGGTGACGAATTGGGCGGTCACCTGCTGAGTGGCCACATCATGGGAACCGCAGAAATTGTCTCTGTAGTAAATCAAGATTACACGATTCGATGTCCTCCTGAAATGGCCGAATATATCCAAGAGAAGGGTTACATTGCCGTCGATGGTATCTCACTCACCGTCGGAAAAACGAGTGGCCAAGGTGAATTCGATATACACATCATCCCAGAGACCCTCAGACTCACAACCCTTGGAAGCAAGGGAGTTGGTGACCAAGTCAATATTGAAATCGATGCGATGACACAAGCGGTTGTCGAGACCACAAAACGGTTGATGGAAAACAGGGAGGACTGAAAATGAAAATCGCAATTGTATGTGGATCATTTCACCAATCAGAAGTTCAGAAAATGCTTGAATGGGCATCTGATGAAGCAAGTAAGCACGAACTTACAATCGAGGAAGTCGCATGGGTACCGGGTGCGATGGAGGCGCCATTGGCACTCGAACGATTGTTATCGAGAGATGACATCGATGGTGCGGCTTGCCTTGGAATCATCGAGAAAGGACAGACACAGCATGGTCTTGCAATGGGCCAAGCCGTCATCAAGAGTATCATCGATTTGCAACTCACCTGGAACAAACCTGTGGGCCTAGGTATCATTGGACCCGGGGCTGAACCCGAACATATCGAGCCAAGATTGGAGCCACATGCCCGGGCTGCGATTGCCGCAATATCGACGATGTCCTAATCCCTGAATGGTGGATAGAAGGGGCCTCGCTTTCGGAAAGTCGAATGTCGAATGCCCCTGAGAATTCGCATGTAGAATCTCCACCAAGATCCGATTGTTTTGAACGGATGGCGGAAGAATCGCAGAGGGTTTGCCCATTCGCGAATTGGGTAACGCAATTGCGCCAACATATCGTCGGGTACAGCCTCGTCAACTCCGTAAACCTCGGGACGTTTGTCGTTGGGCATGTAGTATGTTCCAAACATGATGTCCCAAAGAGGAAGGAAGCCTGCGTAATTCGAACAGTGTGCTTCCTTCTCATTGGCATGATGCCAGTGATGAAATTCAGGTGTCTGAATGAGACGATGCAAGGGCCACAATCGCCAACTGACATTCGCGTGTAGGAAGAGTCCTGTGATAATCTGCAGGGCTGCTAGGACGCCGCTGGTCTCAGGGTTGAATCCAGCGAATACGAGGAAAAAGAAGGCTGGTGCGATGAGAGCGAAATCCAGGGGATGGACGCGGAATCCACTGATCCAATCCATGTGCTCAGGGGAATGGTGAATGGAATGGAACTTCCAGAGTTCGGGAACCTCATGATACCAACGATGTGCCCAGTATCCGACAAAATCGAAGAGGACGAAAGCGACTAGAGGTTGGATGCTGACTGGAATCATCGCCACGAGGCCGAAGTAACGGACGATTAGACCGAGTGCCCACGTGAAAGAGAAGAAACCTACGATGACGGCGAAAATAACGCCGAATATATTCAGAAAAGGAGCAGAAAGAGCATACGTCACGTCAAGTTTCCATTTGGGTCGACGAACATTCTGTCCCTGGTGCCGAGGGAAAATCTTCTCCATCGGAACCACGAGAATGAAGACAATGATGACAATGATGAGCGATTCAAATTGATAGTACCATAGGGAGAAGCCGACGATGGACAGGACGATGATTCGACCGAGTAACATCCAGTACCATGCAGGTGGCGCTGGCATGATGGGCAACCCATCACTTCCAATCGATTCAGGCTCAACCAATGTGTCCATTGAACTCAACATGAACCTTGAATCTACACTTATCAAAGATGTGGATTCCTGCTCGTTCATTCAGTAAATTGATTCTGTTTGGTGACAGTCAAGATTGAAGAGATGTCGTGAACGCCGATGACTTATGGGCGAGGATGTGCGCAACGTCATCATCATCGGTTCAGGGCCCGCAGGATATACTGCCGGGCTCTATACTGCACGCGCCATGCTGAATCCACTGATGTTTGCCGGTTACATGTCCGGCGGACAGCTCATGCTCACCAGCGACATCGAAAATTTCCCGGGTTACCCGCAAGGAATCGGTGGCCCTGAGATGATGATGGATTTGAGGGCGCA
This sequence comes from uncultured Candidatus Poseidoniales archaeon, assembly GCA_964644485.1. GTDB lineage: Archaea > Thermoplasmatota > Poseidoniia > Poseidoniales > Thalassarchaeaceae > MGIIb-P. The sequence continues at coordinate 2,874 of CAZXVR010000099.1, forward strand.
AGCCGAGCGCTTTGGCCTTGAGGTGCAAGATCGGAATGTCGGGAGCGTGGATTTCAGTTCACGCCCATTCATGGTCGAAACAGAAGGTGAGAAATTCTTTGCAAACGCTGTGATTATTTGCACCGGTGCTGAAGCCATTTGGCTTGGAGCAGAAGGGGAAGATGAACAGAAAGGAAGGGGTATCTCAACGTGTGCAACCTGCGATGGGGCATTCTTCCACGATGAGGAAATCATCGTTGTTGGGGGCGGCGACTCAGCGATGGAAGAAGCAACATTCCTCACCCGCTTTGCCTCTAAGGTGACTCTCTTGCATCGCCGTGATGTATTCCGTGCCTCCAAGGTCATGTATGAGCGAGCGGCCAATCATCCAAAAATCGAGATCCAAACATTCCGCCAAGTCAAGAAATGGTTGTCTGATGAGAAGGGACTCTCAGGAGCTGTTCTAGAAGATCCACGTGATGGTAGCGAACATGAAATTGCTTGCACTGGAGCGTTTATCGCGATTGGACACAAGCCGATTACGCAATTCCTCGGAGAACAGGTTGAGACGGATGAGGAAGGTTATCTGATTCACACAGAACACACGATGACCAATATCCCTGGCGTATTTGCTGCAGGAGATGTGGTCGACACTCGATACCGCCAAGCGATTACGGCGGCTGGGCAAGGATGTGCTGCGGCGATAGATGCTGAGCGTTGGCTTGAAGACAACGTACACTGAGCGAAGGTCATGGAGGACCTGACACCAGAGGACAAGGCCCGCTATGCGCGGCATCTGACTTTGCCCCAAATCGGTGAAACGGGTCAGGCTCAACTGAAGTCGTCGAGAGTCTTCTGTGTGGGTGCAGGAGGCCTCGGTTCTCCGGCACTACTCTATCTTGCTGCGGCTGGAATCGGCCACCTAACCATCATCGATGATGATGTGATTGAGCGGAGCAATCTGCAACGACAGATTCTGCATTCGGACCGAGATGTAGGTGGCTCTAAGGCTGAATCTGCCATGCTGCGTCTACGCCAATTAAACCCGGCCATCTCACTTGAAGTTCATTCTGATCGGCTGACCTCAGAAAACGCGATGGAGAGGATCCAGGGCCATGATATTGTCATCGATGGAACGGATAATATCCCAACCCGTTACCTAGTGAATGATGTATGTGAGTTACTTCGCATACCATGGGTCTATGGAAGTATTTACAGGTTTGAAGGTCAGGTTTCTGTCTTCAATTTGGATCAGGGGCCGACCTATCGTGATTTGTTCCCGACACCACCTCCTCCTGAATCTGTACCATCTTGTGAAGATGGTGGAGTCCTAGGGGTTCTACCTGGGGTAATCGGTTCGATACAAGCGACTGAAGCGATCAAAGTTCTACTCGGAATCGGTGAGCCTTTGCGGGGCAGGCTGCTAATCTACGATGCTCTCGACATGTCGATGAGAACCCTGAAATTTTCAGCAATCGAAAGAGAGCCGGTGACCGAACTAATCGATTACGAAGGGTTCTGTGGAGTCAAACCAATGAAAATGCCGTTTTCTGAAATCTCACCCATGCAATACACCGGAAGGCGACAGCAGGGTTGGAATCCTTTGTTCATCGATACTCGCAATGACATTGAAGCGAGCATTGTCACCCTCCCCGGTACCGATCTGCTGATTCCTCATGAGGAAATATTGCTGACCGAACTGCCCAAAGAACGCGATATTGTGTTGTATTGCCGAACCGGGGGACGCTCGGCGATGGCCGCATACGCATTATCACAATCGGGTCATGATTCTTCGAAATTATTCAACCTTGCAGGCGGCATTCACGCTTGGCACGCCGAGATTGATTCAACGGTCCTGAAGTACTGATGTGAACACTTCTGAAGGGGCCATGTTCAAAGGTCGTCGGTAACGGCCGTAGGCCGTTCTAATGGCATCGATTATCGTCGCAGATGAGCAGGAGGGGCGCAGGAACCTCCTTGCAGGCACGCTTGAGCGTGAGGAATACTCTGTGACCAGGGCTGGTACACTTCGTCAATGTGAAGGAACTGCATTGGCGACGATGCCCGATGTAGTCCTCATTGATGGCGAATGGAAAACAGGGGATGCAATCGATGCAGCCAGCCGCCTTTCATCCGATCCTGAATTCGCACTCAAATGTAGAATTGTGATTCTTTCCACAAATGTTGGACAAGAGTATCTTGTTTCTGCAGCCAAAGCTGGGGTCTCCGAGGTGATGGCGAAACCGGTTGACATGAACAGGTTGCTCGTTCAGTTGGATAAGCATTCGAAGAAACTCTTCGTCGAGCCTCCTGCCGATATTCGTACAGGAACTGGATCTGGTTTCTTTGAGGTTAGCGTTACACCTGGAGATCCTTCGTGGTCTTTGCCGATTTTGAAAGAATTGCTGGGCGATGGAGCCATCGACACAGCCTTCGTTGGGGACTTGGTATCTCGAATGGACGAAGACATCGAAATCGGCCATGATGTCTTGGAACGCTTGCTCAGGCTGGCGTTTGATGAATTGATTCTCGGAGCGGAGGTCGGTGTTGAACTCGATGAAGACCTGTCTGATGAAGAGAGAGATGCAGCGATTGCTGCTGCCAAAACAGAACGGCGGTCGCGACTTATTGACGCCATGGAAAATCAAGCAGAGGTCATCGAAGGGGAACTCGATGAGCAACTAGAGCGCTTGATGGACCCACCTGATGAAGTCGCGATACTCACCGAATTTACAGGAATGGTTCCCGTCGATCCAAACACATTGCGAATGACCAGACTTTCCTTGGAAATCGTACGTGATCTCCTCTGGGACATGGGCGTCCCTGTGAGGGAACACTTGGGAATGTATTCTACGCAATTGGAAGATGCTCAGCAAATGGTTGAGGATTGCCTTGAGGCTCTTCCTGATGCGCAATATGAAGAGGAATGAGAATGGTTGGAATTTCATCCGCTTCGAAGGGTTTGGGATTTGCTGAAAGACGAGACCACGTCAAACACCTCAAGCAAAGTCAACTGGGTAAACATCGATTGCGTGCTGCAATGGGATTGGTATTCGTCGCTGCTTGTGTCACTTGCGCGTTCATCTTGTTCAATAATCAGCAAAACGTAATTAGTATATTTGAGAGTGCTGGCTCTCTTGGCTTTTTTGGGTTTGCAGTGGCAATCTCTATAGCAATAATGTTGCTATTACCAACACCCATTCTCAAGATGTTTGCAGGTGCAGTATTCCCCCTACATCTTGCTGTATTGGTCAATTTCATTGGGTCAATGATCGGTGGATTCGGCGCATTCATCTTTGGCAGGTGGTTGTTCAGAGAGGGCCTTGTTGAAGCGATTTCGAAGAAACCGAAATTGGAGCGGATTCATTCGGCCATCGGCGAAGAAAGTCTGCGGCTTTCAGTTCTGGTGCGACTCTCACCTGTGATTCCCGATGAATGGTTGAACTACATCTTGGCGGCAGGGCCAGTCAACACCAAGACGTTCGCGATCTCAAATTGTGCAAGCGTCGTGTATTGTTTTGTCTACGCCTATTACGGGTGGACATTTGGGCAACTCGCTCTCAAAGAAGGAGGTTTG
>CAZXVR010000100.1:0-6381 GCA_964644485.1 uncultured Candidatus Poseidoniales archaeon
TCCAGAAGAAGATTCCCAAGCGATTGCAACGTACAATTCGGTTCCCGCTGAATTGTAAGCGGATGCAGAGATGATCAATGCTTGATCAGCAGGCATCGAAATCGGACCACTGGGACTTAGAGTGATATGATCTACAGAGGGGTCACCGGTTGCAGCGCAAGAACGACCTGATGTTTCTGCAGACACAGATGCACAATAGGATGCCAACAACAGAAGCGTGAGAAGAATGGCTCTCTTCATCATCATTTCACCCTTGCCCATTGCCCTGTTTCATCGACTTGCCAATATTGTGACTCGCCTTGTGCGGTTTGATACCATCCCGTCTGACCTTGTATGGTTCCATCCATTGCCTGTAATACACCACTTGATTGAGTGGCTTCAACGACGGGCTCCACTTTCTCAGCGATTGCTCCCGTGGCTTCCTCCATGGCCCGAATCCTTTCTTGTTGTCTTTGATGATTCAGTCTCCTCCGACTTCGTCTTGAGAGAGGTTGATTCGATGTCGATCGCACGGCGGGGATCACAACTGCATCCTCAGTTCCTGAAGTTGGAAGAACGTCATATTCGTCATCCCAATGTGCCTCGGCAACTGAATTTTTCCGAACGATGAGCAATAGCAAGCCAATCAACAAACCCGCGACAAGAAATCCGCCCAGCAACATTTGTCCACCTTGGCTGCTGGTTAAACGATCCATTCCTGTAGGTTCAACATCCACGTAAGTGATTGCAGTCCATCCTTCGTATTCAACCGAAATCTGTTGCCCATCACCAGGATTCTCCAATTCGACCAACCAGTATGGACCTACGTCATGACGAACTGGGCCAATATCTGTATCAAATTTAAACTGTGAAATTTGCATCGGTACTGCATTCCCACCGTAATCGACCAAACTGACTTCGAGTGAGAAAGTCGTTCCTTGTTCACCACTACCGCCGTGTTGACCAATGCGCAATGAGCGTGCCTCACCGATGAAAACTTGAAGCGTGAAATTCCCTCTAGCTGTTGCATTTTCCACCTCGATATCCCAAATGCCTTCACGAAGGCCTCGGACATTGTATACTCCGATTTCTGTGCTTTCTTCAACCTCAATCGAATCGGTAGGGAAATCCCAATCCACCGGCCATGGTGCTTGGTTTCCATCTAAATCTACAGCTAAAGTTGTGATTTGGAAAACATCCCCACTGTAGGTCACGCCCCCTATCGCTAGTGATGAGGAAATTTCAATTCGATGGGGGTCTCCTTGCTCGACATAAATTCTTGAGCGGGCACTTCGACCCGCTGCGTCGACTTCAATGAGATGGTCACCTGTGGTGGTGGGCTGCCAAACACCACCAGAAAGTCGCAACTCTGGTGTCAAATCAATACCATCTACTGACCAATTTAGTTGAACGCCTTCAATGAGGTTACCATCCGCATCACTGAGTTCAGGGTTTAGATGAATAGAATCATCTGCAGAAAGGGTTGTACCGTCGCCTGCCAGAGATATTCTAGCCAAGCGACCAGGTCTAACTTCAAGGGTCAAGTATGTGCTGAATGTCTCATTGGAGCCTGAATGAATCGCAGTTACATTCCATGTACCTGCAAGGCCCCCAACAAATCTCACACCATTGATATCGGAAATCAGAGAAGAGGAAACCTCAGCCTCTTCAACAGCCCATTCGGCTGAAATCGCCCAACGATTACCTCGACTATCTTCGGCTTGTAAGATAAGATTGGTTTCATCGTCAGCCGTCAATATATCATGCTCAGCATCAATCCAAACCCGTGAAATTTCACCGGTAACAACCGTGAGGTCAATCCATGTTTCGACACCTTCAGCATGCGCAGAAATTCGCCATGTTCCGGCTTGACTTGGCAACCACTCGACGAATCCATCGTGAATTCGGAAATTACCGTTTTCTGCAGACCAATTCTCCAGAGGTAACAGAACTGAAACGTTGTTTCCAACGCGATCATGCCATCTCAGATCGAGTGGGAGTGCTTCATCGGCACTAATCACTCGATTGGGGTTGATGATTTCCAAGGAATTGACCAAACCCGGCTCGACCATAATCCATCCAGTCCCATTGGCACCAACGCCACTTGTGACATTGATTTGCCATGTACCCACCTCTTGACCAACGTAGTAACCTGCAGAATCGATTGAACCTCGTTCAACGCTCCAATCTAGTCCCGCTGCCGTAGACAATGGCACAGGGTTCCCCAAGCGGTCCTCGGCCGCTGCCTGGATCTGGGTGCCGACGCCGGCGCGAGCGGTCAACCCTTCGGGTAGAATGATGCTCGCAGCAGCCCCTACATCCACGGTGATATTGGAAATAGCGACATGGTTGCCCCACTGCGCAGCCACTGTGTGCGTACCGAGTTCTGTGGGTGTATACATGCCATTGCTATCGATGAGTCCAGAGGATGTCGACCAAATGAATGTCAATCCGAAGACGGGATTCAAGTGTTGATCCACGCCATGAGCGATGATTGGAGTGATGTCGTCTACGGTGACAAAGTACTCTGAATTGGCCATTGCCAATCCAAGTGGGGCACCTGGGTGAATGAGGACGTCTTGATTTCCTGAGATCCCCGCCCCGTCAGCACCAACCGTCACAATTCCAGATTGGGTCGGAGAAAGGCGACCACTGCCATCAATTGTACCAGAAGTGGTTGTCCATGTTGTGGCTGCATTGATGGGTGTTCCACGCTCAGAACGGATTTGCCCCACAAAATCTAGACTGCTATCTGCATCTGAAATACCCAATTTTGGTTGAATGTCAATCCAAGATGGGGAACTGCTCAGTGAAGACGGTGATGCCCACCTGAATGTGATTTCCAATACGGGTCGATGTGACGGAAGTGTTGATTCAGAGGAATGGAATATGGCGACACCCGATTCACTTCCAAAGCCAGGAGTTAGTAGAAAACCTGCACGAGAATCCTGCCCGTTGATTTGTCGATATTGAGCAAGTTCAACGGTTTGAGTGACATCAAATGCAACCGCAGAGGAATTTGGTAAGACGAATTGTCGGTCTTGCCATGCTCCACTGTCCATGTTCCCAAGAGCACCCGGAGAGGACCACTGGGAATTGACATTCCGCGTAATCCAAGTTGATTCTTCGAACATCCAATCCTCTCGCAGAATGCTCCATGCTTGAGCATCGACAGGGCCAGATGTAACATCGAGATGCAGCTCGAGGGAGGCGCTCTCAATCGTTGTGTTTGTGGGGAAACTCTGTGCATTCAAATCAAGGGCCAATAGGCCGATTCGGGTCTCCTGTCGATCGTCGGTCCAACCCACTTCAAATCTTGGAAAACCAGTTCTGTCTGTCGTCGAATTGCCGCTATCTAGAGTCGTATCCATATCGATTGAATAGGTAACTGTCCAAGTGCCATCTCCATTGTCGGTTAGTGAACTGTTGATGTGTTTTGAATGAGGCTCAATTGCAAGTGTTGAGGCTGGCGATGATAGTCCACCGAGGATTTGCAAAAGAAGCAACCCAATCAGAAGGAACGCCGCGCCCCCTCTCCAGTCCCTCACTCCCATCTAACCTTGACTCAACTCTTGGGACTTTAATAAAACGCCGCCCCTCCCGCCTACGGCGGACGGCAAAAACATGCGTTTCTGGATTATTCTGTCCACTCGGCCCAGTCATCCATGTCCTGGTCACGATACCACCAGACACCATCGTCATCTTCCCACCATTCGGTGCCATCCTCATCGACTCGGTAGTTTGGATCTTCTTCGGCGCTGTATTCCTCTTCAGATACAGTTTGAGATTCAGCAACAGGCATTTCGTCCTGGACATCATCATCATATTCTTCGTCGTCATCATACAAATCGTCGTCGTATTCGTCATCACTGTCTGCTCGTCGCATAATGACAACAACGACCAGAACGACACCCAATAGAAGCACACCTAGGGCTGACAAGCCAATCCATGACCATGGAGAATTGGCTTCAAAGAATCCAGAAATGGTGCCTTCAACAGTGATTTGCACCTGGTCACAAACGTTGGTACCAGCTGGTCCATCCGCACAAATTGTGAGTGTGTTCAGACCTTCACTGAGCATGTAGACGCTTGCGCTGGTTTCATTGGACTGATCGGATTGAACGAGGTTCAAACTATCTTGAACATCGTCAAATGTGTCAGTAACCTGAACAGGAACAGGGTTGCCAAATTGATCGAATCCATCGACGTTGATGGTGACAATCGATTGTTGATCCACAGTGAGAGCAGTGCCCGGAATTGTGCCCGGTGAACTGGCAACGGCTTCAAGACGGAACAAATTCCCATAATCCACAGTGACATTCCAAGTGCCAGAGCAGGTTCCACAAGACCCAGCGCTGTATGTCAATACGTAGACTTGGTTGATGTTTCCATCAAATCTGTAATTTCCGATATCCACAAGAGGGTTGCTGTTCGCATCTGAGATGTCATCCTGTGTGAACCCTAGAGTTTCACTACTCCACGAAATTGAAGGTGTCTGATACTGATTTCCATCTGAATCTGCGACCCAAATCTCCACGAGTGGGAATTCACCAGCTGTGATGCGTGTTTGAGACTGAACGATGATGTCGCCAGATTCGTCAAATGTCGCGTAAGCATTGTGCCAAACATTGGCTACTTCGCCAACGGTTACGGTCACAACAGAGACCGATTGAACATTGTTTTCGCCCTTCGCACAAATGGTGTATTCTCCCACGGTTGTAGCATCCCAGACGTAATTTGCATCACGCATGGCGATTGAGATGTCCGTCCATCCAGATACGGTGTCAGAACAGGCCTGCGGTGCCGCTTCAGTGGTCGAATCCCATAGCAGCCATTGGATTGGAATTTCGGACAAATCATTGCCATGTCCATCACGTGCATCGGGGTTCAAAGCGAACGTTTGATCCGCTGTTATCGTGGCATCATCGGATAGTGCAATCGAATTGAGGGCACCAGCCGTGACCGTGAAGGTTGCATCACTGAATACAGATTGTTCTCCAACGCCCGGGACAGGGAACACATACAGGACGTTGACAGTCCAATCACCGACTAGAACCGCTTCAAAGATGGCCGATGTACCCTGAGGTGTCAACCAAGCCGAGGCACTGGAGTCGTCAGTCGTCCAAGTGGCTGACACACTCCATTCGTTACCGTCTGCATCGGATGCGAAGGCTGAGAGCGTCCCCGTATCTTGGCCACTGGTCAAATTGAAGTTGTTGTTTGGAGCACGAGCTTCGATGGAAACAGCGAATCCATGATCCACTGCCATTGGAATGACAACATCAAACCATTCGAGGGATGCCTTGACCCAAGATTGTCCTTGAGTGGACGCATCCCAAGTTGTCGGTGGACCTGCATTCACTTGTCCGTTAAGAGACGTCCAACCAGAGAGCGGGAGGTCGAATGCTTCACGATTGCCTTGAATATCGATCCGAACGACTGCGAACGTAACCATGTCATCTGCGGTCAACGAAATACTGTCGAATGTCGGCGAACTTGTGACAATGATGGTATTGCTCGGTCCGGTTGCAGTGACTTCCAAATCCATCATTGCACCATAGGTGACTTCAATGGAACTATCACTGTGAACACCGAGATCGCTGTCTACCCAGACGTTCCATGTTCCAATCTGGTCACCCATGAACGAACCTGTTGCATTGTCCATCACACCATTATCGGCACCCCATGTTAGAGTTCCAGATGAACTGCGATCTTTCTGATTGTCTTTTTGATCGTAAATCTCAATGTCAAATGAGGTTGTATTTCCAGCCTCAACCATACTATCACCTGTGATGATGAAGTATGACGCTGCACCTGTATTCACGGTGATTTCAATCGAGACTGATTGTGAACCCCAAGATACATTCATCCATTGTGTACCCGCTGTCCATGGCAACCAAGTTACAGTGCCAGCTGGTGTAGTCACCGAATAATCCATGCTTGCAGGGTTGTAAGTCACACCTTGTGAAAACGAACCATTGGTTATCGTCAAGGTAATCGTTTCTCCGGGCACAACGTTGCCATTGGCGTCGAGAACGGTCAGCATCGTCATGTCAAACGATTCGTCGGCCGTAAGCGACATCGCCAGAGGAACAACTACGAGGATGGTTGGGTTGCCTGCATCGACTGTGATATTGACCGATTCGACGACCTGCCCATATGATGCCATAATTGTCACAATTCCTGATTCATAAGGTGTGAAATATCCCGAAGCATCGATACTTCCAGCAGAGCATGACCAAATGACGTCACCAGCAAGTGTACTACCGCTGGCATCGAGCAATGAGCCCGAGAATTGGACACTTGTATCCGCATCCGTAGAGGATGGGCCGGACAAACTAATCGAATCAACGAGTGTGTAGTTGAAGTGTAGCATTGGTTTGTTTGAGGATACAGATTCAC
>CAZXVR010000101.1:0-6269 GCA_964644485.1 uncultured Candidatus Poseidoniales archaeon
TGTCTGAGGACCCCCGTAGGGGGTCCTCAAGGGTTGTTCTTTGGTGGTCTGTCGGGGTTATTGAATGATTCGCTTAATCCACGGAAAAAACACCGTTTTCACCCCCTTTTTCTGAACCCACCCCTGTCCCCCAATTCGGTTGTAATAATGCCAAATCGTAGGGGGTGGGAACAGGTGTAAATTATCAGCGAGTGAGGCCTCAATATGATTAAACAGGGAGTGCGGGTCCCCGCGTCGATGACTGGGACTGAAATCTGCGTATCGTTGCGTGGTCACAGTGTTGGAGACATGATTCGAGACGCGAGCAGGGCGACTGCAGCAGGTGCAGATGTTGTCGAAGTTCGTTTCGACAATCTGTATGTCAATCGGATCGAAATGGACCCCATTGTCATCAAGAATGCCGATGGTGAGGAAACTGTAGAAAAGCAGCCTCCAATCATGGAGAATCGCCCCATCGAAGAGGTTGAGGTTGAATCCTCGATTGGCAAACTCAAGGATGGAATCCAAATCCCCGTTATTTTCACCTGTCGATCTACGGATGAAGGAGGTCACTTCCATGGCGATGAAGAGTCTAGGATTTCGATTTTGAATTCAGCAATAGAGAGCGGTGTGAGTTGGGTGGATCTTGAGATTTCCATGGCGTCAAAGGCCCGCAAGGCCTTGGTTAAGGCGTGTGGGGATACAACCTCAATCATTGCATCGAGCCATCTTCCTGCAGCGTCTTCAGCCGACGAGATCGTCGAATATGTGAATGCCAATTCCGACGCGGGATCAATTGTCAAATGCTGTTATCAGAATGTTCAACATGCAGATAGTTTGCACATTTTCGAGGCCGCTTTCAGTCTGTCTGAGGGCGAAACTAGGATTGCATTGATGGGTCAGGGACCAGGCGGAGATTGGACTCGAATCCATGCCCCAATGCTCAATCAGGCGTTGGTTTACACGACCCTAGATCGAGATTATTCATTGGTCAAGCGCGGCCAAATCAACATCAATGACTTGCGGACCGCTTGGAGTGTTCTAGAATACGAGTGATCACCCTTCAGGTGGTCCAGGCTGATTCGCGGCTGGAATGTTTCTCTCTGGAGCCGTATCGAGGTGAGGCATCATATCTCCACCCCCTGATTCAACAACATCCAATCCTGCCTTCATGTAACGTTGATGGACAAGGAAAGGAGCTGCTAGAATTCCGAGCAACCCTCCGCAGCATACCATCGACACAGTCCAGTTCGGAAGTGAAAATCTCTCTTCAACTTGGATGGTCAAGTCAACGCTCATGTTTACACCATTGGGTTTGGCGTCGTAATCACGAATGTTATCCCATGCATCGATGACAAGAAACATCTCGTCAGGTTGGTTTTCACCAGTGTCCCAGAGGGAGATACTCCTTTCGACATTATCGAGTGCCACAGCAAAATCGACCTGATTCAATTTCTCGTATGTATGCACATCTCTGTAGGGGTGCCAGAGAAGAAGGCTCTGCAACCAAACAGGTGAATGGGCGATGTCTTCGCGCATTCCATCCCAGTCATAGTGGCGTGATTCGAAATCATACTGGTAGCGATCCCAATTCGTTTCCTTAATCAAATAGACGTCGGCGAGAGCCTCCCCATCCACGCCATCAAGCGGTTGCATATTGGCTGAAATGGTGTATTTCCACCCTGTTGTGAGGTGCATTCGCAGACCAACTGCAGAATCGTTATTGAGCACAAATGAGGTGCTGAATGTAGTCCTGAGGGGGCATAAATTGTGGATGTCATATGTGGGGCCTACTCTACTTGAGCCCCATCCCCATTCCTCATCATCCCTATCGCCTCCTCCAGTCATGTTGAATTCTTCGACTGACCATTGGTCAACATCCATGCCAATCTCGCATTTTGGTGGTTCTTGGGCGGATACTGTAGGCGCAATTTGAATTCCAGTTTCGTACGAGATTGCGGCGAGCAAGGGTAGGAGAAGCATCACAACAGCAATTGTGCTGCTAAGCTGTCCCCTTTGAGTCACAAGCTCACCGCCTGCGCCTGCTGGTCACAGGCCGCACATAACCTGAGTTCTTACTACGTCGATCATCTTTGGTCAAATGAGTTGGTTTTGGTGGCGGCGCATGTTGGTCCATGCCCAAAATCCCACCCTCGGTGTGAACTTCAGTGACATCATAGGTGCTGGCTGCTTGCTCGGCTTCAACTTCGATTTCCTCGGGTTCTCGCATGACCAACCAGCCTAGAGTCAGAACCAGAGCAATGAGTATGACGATATACAAACTTCCCGAATCCGACGATGGGAGCAAATCCTTCCACGACAAGTCTCCCAATTCATCTTCGACATCGTCAGGGTCACGGACAAGGACTTCGTAACTTTCAATGGTACAGACACCAGTATCGTCACACACCCTCAACCGGACTACATATTCCCCCGATTCGTTCCACTGGGAATCTGTTCCACGCCCCTCGCGAACATTTGGATTTGTTGTCCAATCATCGTTAAAATCTCCATTCCCATCTTCGTCTACACTGTCATCTGTGTCCCACCAGTAGGTTAGTACTGTGTTTAGGGGCGTGTCTCGATCATTGTCGGTGATTCCGTCATTGTCACTGTCTGTAGAGATATCATCATCGCGCCAAGCAACCATCCCTGAGTCCATGTCTGCATCGGTCGCGTAGGCTTCAATGACGTTCAAATTACCACTGTAAGTTGTGCCGCCTCCAATGATGCTATCAGAGTTAATGGAGGGGGCACTTGATACCCAAATACCAATGGTTGTTGAATTGCTATCACCTGTCCCATACCCGTCTCGAACCGTGAGTGTCACAGTGTAGTATCCAGGCAACTCGAAGATATGCCATGCATCGTTTTCATGGGATGGTGGGGATGCGTCCCCCCAATTCCAAGTGGTGTCTACAATTCCATTCCAATCCGGTGCGCTCGGATCTGGATTTTCCATTCCATCAAAGGCCAAATCCATGTCTCTCGAACCATCTGAAGAAAATCGCAATACCGTCCCTGGTGCAACGAAAATGTCACCGGAATCTGTAAAGGTATGTCGCCAAGTGTAAATCGATAAATCCGACCCGGGTACGGTTACAATCGAACCGTTAAACCATGGCTCATACACAGATAGAACAGGCATTGGGAGAGGGTTGGCAATGTGGATGGTGTAACTTTTCGGCAGGGAATCCAATCCACTTTCGTCGGTTACCACCAGAGTCACCGTGTAGACGCCAGGTTCGGTGAAGAGGTGGTTGACCAGATTGTTTGTAATCGGATCATCCACTCCTGTAATCGTCCAGTTGTGGGTTATGTTGCCCGAATTTCCATCGGGGTCAAACGATGAAGATAGGAACGTGTACATCGTATTGGTCGTTCCATCATCAGGTCGGGGGAAAATGGCAACAGGTCGCTGATTTAGGACTTCGACATGCAACACAGCTACACTGGTATTGCCCGCATCGTCCGTTGCGAAGACGGTGATGTTCTTCCACCCAGGGGTTCGCCAAGCAACCAACGGATTTGCATCGTTTGAGTGATTGTCCATGAACGGTGAGGACAAGGTCACAATACCACCATCTAAGTTGACGTTTTCATCAAACCACCAATCTGTGGCGACAATGGTTCCATCATCATCGGTGAACACTGACGGTAGGCTCAGTGGTGTCAGCGTTGAAGTTTGCAAACTCGCGAACCAAGTCTGTCGAGGCACTCGATTCATGATCAAGATTGTGACGGACATGTTCGCTACATGCGTACCGTCGTCAACATGTAATGTGAGATTGTATGCAGTTCCATTGGCTGAACCGACATCCCATTCATGGGACACATCAAAGAGACCTTGTCCACTGAGGACGGTTCCATCGCCAAAGTCCCACGTGTATGTCAATTGGCTGAGTGGAACATTGTCCTCCGTCCTCGCAGCTGAAAACTGAACGCGTTGCGAAGTCAGAAGCGTATAGGGGTCAGTGATTGCGGACGGAGGTGTGCCCACATCGATTCTGGGTGTTGGTGGCATGGTGTCATTGACGCTGATGTTCCATGATTGTATGTCGCTCACCGCTCCTCCTTGATCGACGACGGTGAGGGTGACATTGTACATTCCAGGATTTTGCCATGAACGCGTTGGGTCCTTGAGACCGGAACCTGCCAACCCATCGCCGAAATTCCAATTATACCCGACCGGTGTCTCATTGTGCGAAAACGACTCATTGGTGAGCCCCAGTCCCCATAGATCGTAACCAGCTCCAAAGAATTGGAGTGGCAGCCAAGTTTGAGTAGCATTCGACGAAGCACTACCTACAGCGACAGGAGCCATGTTTTCCAATGTGAGGGGTAGGGTGAGAGCTTCATCGACAATTTCACCGATTTGGTTTTTCATTGTGAAATGCAATGTCCAATCACCGTCCCAAGGTGGTGTATACCAAACCGTTCTGTTTGTGAACTCTGGTGGGATGGTGTCGCCCGCCTCAATCGAGAATCCAATGGTGTCATGCAGTGTATTGTTCTCGTATGCTTTGACTTCGATATCAAGAACTTCGTAGAAAGCGGATGAAGTCACATCGACGGTTGCTTCGACGGTGTCAACCCCTCCATCCTCATCGCGGTCGGTTGTGATTTCTTGTGTCACTTCAATGTCTGCCGGCTCACTGATGATTCCGGCAGTCACATCAAAGGTGGCAATTGGGTATTCTGTGCCACCTCCGGGGAATGCGCAATTTGGACTGGTATAGTCACAATCATCGACACCACTCTCATACCAGATGATGAGATAAACATCATCGGTAACATTGCCAAAACTCGGAATCAATGCTGTTCCGATTCCCGTCAGTGAATCGAATCGCAATCGTTCCATGGACCAAGTTCCTGCCGCAGCATCATGTGTCATTACGGTCGCAGCAAAACCCAACTCACTGGGTTGTACCATGATGTTCAGCGGTGCACCAGTCCCATCCAAGAAGCGGTATGCGTGAACACCCCAACCTTCGATATCCTGCGGCCCACTTTGCCACATACTGGCCCAATTCAGGTTTGATCCAGAGAGTTGTATACGACAGAACTGATTGCTACCACAGGTTTCGTACATGTCGATGTTGTCGAGGCCAAATTCAGCTTGAGTAGCATGATCAATCGTTACAGATGCGGTGAAGTTGGCAAAAATGTCACTCATTGTCGTTCCAATGGGTGTCCCGCCGGGTCCGAGGGTTTGTGCTAAATCGACAATGCCTTGTCCGCCAGTCAGTGTATCGGTAACCAATTGGCGAATGGCAGACCCACCCCCAAGGTTGTCGGCCAAGAAGAGCATGAACATGAAGCCAGCACCGTAGTCACCAATCCGCTGGTTCCACCACCTTACGGATGCGCTGGCATTTTGTGTCCAAGCGTTGGCGTGACCGATGACAGCGTTTGAGGCTCCAAAGCAGAGGAAGGCCGCCATGTCCGCATTCCCCTCGTCAATCCATAGGTATTCGAACGGGTCCCTTGAGTTGTGGAGCAAATGCTGGAATTCGTGTGCGAAAATCGTATTTCTCCAACTCAAATCATCAATGTCAACGTAGAATACCTCGCGGACCGAAGAAATACTGGGCATGAAATACCCACCAATGCCTCCACCTCCGTCAATTGCGTAGATGACAATTTCAATCTGGCAATTGTTGTCCACGTCTGGAGGATTGCCAAAGTAATTGGTATTCGTCGGATAAATTGTTGTCTCCCAAGTCGAACCGATGTTGTTCAGTGTGGTCGATGAAACGGATTGTCCATTTTCAATGAGTATGGCTGCATTTGCAGTCACATGCATTGCAGAGACCTGAATTTGGCCCCCTGATGTTTGAATTGTTCCGGTTTGTCCAGTCGACCAAGCGTTCTCACAGGCTCTCCCTGAAGTCCTTGTATTTGTGGTGGGCTCCTCAAAGGGCATCACAAGTTCAGGGTATCCATCTGCAACCCATTGTTGTTTCAAATGGCGTGTTGCACTGAAGATGAGTTCGTCCTCTTCACCAGCGAAAAGGTAGGGCTTTCCATCGGTCATCGGATCGAACCCGTCAAGGCTGTAGGATAAGCCCACTGCCGGGCTTGGGCCCTGTTCTGAATCACCTTCAGACGCGGTAGCAAGGGGGGCCCAAGAGGCCAGAATCATCAATGAAACCAAGAACAGACTTTGAAAACGGTTGCCAACGGACATATAGTCACCTCGCGGAAACACTACGTGTTCCGCGTTGACTTTGAACCGAGCAGGTATTTAACACAAGGTGGAGCATTGTTCATACATGCTCGGGGCGCGG
>CAZXVR010000102.1:0-6265 GCA_964644485.1 uncultured Candidatus Poseidoniales archaeon
AACAACGAAATCGAGTCTTGGAACTTGATTTGGCCGAACGTGAAGACCTTGGGGCACCCGAAAAAGCACGTTTGGGACGACTCGAAGAAGACAATCGCGACAAAGAAGCGAAGATTATTCACCTTGAGAGAATGCTTGAGGATTCACGTGGTGAAAACGAAGCGCTCTCTACCTCTGTTGATAAGACTCGGATGGAGGGGATGGAAAGCGACAATGCTCGACTTTCGGCACTCTGTGAAGAACAGGGCGGCGTCATTTCCGAAATGGAAGGAAAGGTCGACCAGCTCGTCGATGCTCTTGAGAAGGCCGCAGAAGCGGGCCTCACCAGTATCACAGCCGATGAAGTTCGGATGCTCAACAAAGAATTGGAGGATACACACCGTCGTATCGAAACCGGTGATGCTGAACGTGAAGCGATGGAAAGTGAACGTGAGCGACTTCGGGAAATGGTCGAACAAGTTCGTGGGCTACTCGAACAGCGCGATCTTCGAATCAAAGAAATGGAGAGTCAAATGCAGCGAGTGATGGAAGGTCCGCGCTCCATCAGTGCCGAGCACGATTACTTGGTCGAGCAGATTGAGGAATTGAAGCGACGCTTGTTGGATCGCAACCGAGAGTATGAGGCATTGCGACGGCGTGAACGACGACTACACCGCGATGTGTTTGAGCGTGATGAGCGAATTTCACAGATGCAACTCACCATGCAGGATATCGAGGGTGGTCTTTCAGACCGCTCTGCAGAACTCAAGGCGCTTGAGGAACTCCATGAGAGAACTCTGGCTGAAGTTGACACTCTCAAGAAGAGTGAGCGAACCCGTGAAGTGGTCGGTGCTGCATTCCAAGATTCGTTGGGTGTGCTAAGAGCGCATGAGCAAGTTCAAGCTCGCAAGGATGCATTGGGTATCGAGGACGATATGTCGATTCCAGAGCCGGCGCCAATCCAGGAGCCCGGTGGTACCGCACCTGCAACCATGGTCGACATCGATGATGATCCTGAGTGATTGCAGTTTGTAGCCAAAATCAACCTAGAGATTGGTTGAATGTTCTAGATTTTGGTTCTGAAACCCATTGCTCGAACAACGCACCAACCCATGCGAGATTCCCAGATTGTGAATGCGCCTCCAGTAAAGCTGGCTGTTGTGGCAAACCAACCAGGGGTGGTTGGGATGAATCCAAAGTAAGTCAGGGCGGCGAGAATGAGGCTGAGGATGGTTAGGCGAATGCCGAGTTTCATTCGAGCCGCTTTGCCACGTGCGTCGATATTGCATTCAAAGGCCATCCTATTCTCCCCCAAATCATTGACCCTTCGCCTATACCTGCATATCGGTGATGAATGTTTCAAGAGTTGTTTGTAATTCATGGGCGTCGGCAAATTCTTCGCACAAGTTTCCTGTAACGATCCAGTCTGCTCCTGCATCGATTGCGAGTTTTGCTGTGGCTCCGTCTCTGATCCCACCACCTACTAGCAACACGAGTTTGTCGCTGGCTGCTTTGGCTGCACGGATTAATTCTGGATTGACTGGGGTGTGGGCGCCGCTACCAGCCTCCAGATAGAGAATTGAGAACCCGTATGACTCTGCGCACATTGCATAGGCGGCTACAAGGTCGGTTTGATTCGCTTCGATTAGATTTGCTTGGCCCACCTCGCCCGCCTTGCCTCCGGGCGCACATACGAGATACCCCATCCCCATTGGTTCAACTCCAGCTTTGCGGATGTATGGTGCGCCGCGGACCTGTTCGCCAACCAAAAAATCTGGATTGGTACTATTCATGAGCATCATGAATGTGATTGCGTCCGCAGAAGGTGATAGGGCGGCTGCACCCTGGGGGAACAATACAACTGGTACTTCCCAATCGGTTTCCGATAGACCTGCGTCTTGGCTGGCGTTCCATTTACAGAGTTCGAGTGCTTCCTGAATTGCCACAACAGTTGGGTGGACGTTGTCCTCATCTGTTCCACTTGAGCCGCCCACAAAGATCATCTTCGTGCCTGCTGAAACGGCAGCTACACACCGTTGTGCGGCGACATCCGGAGATGCGTCGTCAGGATCGATGAGGATGGTGTGAGATGCGCCCGCATGTGCTCGCACATAGGATATCACATCGGGGTGCGTGGATGGGCGCATGGACACTCGACGTGGCATTACACCTTTGGCTCTGACGCCAATTCAATGCCACGAGAGATAGATGCGTCGACGCTTGCATTCTCTTCATCAAAAGTTCCTGATAACAACTCTAGCCAGCCACCCTCTACCTCTGGAAGTGTGTCTTGGGTCCAACATTCAACCGTTCCATCACTGCGGTGAGCGATGATTTCAGTTTGGGGTTCCCTTCCTGTAAGAGTGACACCGCCCTCCCATTTTGTTGAGGATTGTGATGATGTGTCTATGACTCGATCGTAATTTTCTGTTAAGGTGACCGCTTTGGTTCGTAGAAGGTAGGTAATTGGTAGGTTTTGTGCCATTGATTTGGCCAACCAAGGTCGTCTACAACCTGAATCTGTCAAATGAATGAATGGAGCGAACTCGCTTAGATCTATTTCGCCAGTAATTAATCCGGGTTTGTCTTGTGGATGGCCAATCTCTGCTCGAGATTCAACAATCGTAATTTCGTGACCTTGAGTGAATAATTCTCGAGCGCAGCTCAAACCCGTTAGTCCGGCGCCAATCACGAGAACTTTCACGCTGATACCTCTGGTACAATCTCTAATGCAAAGACCGGACATGATGGAATACAATGTTCACAATGTGTACATGTGGGCTCGTCAACAATCGCCAAGAGTCCCTCCAGAGTAAGGGCATCTACAGGACATAGAGCTATGCAAGCTCCACAACCATAACACAGATCGTCGTCCACCACGAATACGTGGTTTGGAACCCTTGCCATGATTGCTGGGGGTTAGATGAGGATTTCAATACACCCACCCCTTGATTTCCACTGGAACTCATTTAATGGGTTGAAAAGACATCAAGAATGCTGTCTTTTTGCATTTTGACATCGATGTTCAAGCAAAAGTAGACTGAAGTGTATAGTGATTGAGTAATAAGAAAAATTGTTTTTTGTGGATCGAAGAGAGATTTTACTTTTCCAGTGGAAATACAGGGGGACCCTCATCCGAACCTTCATTCAGCACCACCCCATGGTGTCACTATGGTCCTCTACACTCCTGGACGAACGAGTTCATATCCAGATGAACCCGTAGATTCTGGAATTCGAATCCATTTTCTTGGTGGGGGTGACGAAGTCGGCAATGTCGGTGTGATCCTCGAAGATAAAACTTCAACTCGTCTATTGATTGATTATGGTTTAGCTCCAACATCACCACCCCGTTATCCATCAGAAGCACCACCTGTAACAGATGCAATCTTCACACATACCCACATTGATCACATCGGCATGGCTCCATGGTTAGTGGGAAACCATCAAACCAAATTACATGCAACATCCCTCACAGCATCTCTTTCGAGATTAATGTGGAAAGATACCTACAAAGTCAGCTCGATTGAAGGGTATCCATTGCCCTGGGATCGACGAGATGAAGATGAAGCAAATGAGGCATGGGAGACCCATAATTACGGTCAATGGGTTGAATACCATAATTGGAAATGGCAACTCCATCCTGCAGGCCACGTTCCTGGTGCGGCGATGATCGAAATCGAAACCCCCCAACACCGCATTCTCCATACAGGCGACATGGATACAAGAGACAGTCCCAATGTAAACGGGGCTAAACCAGTCGAATGCGATATTCTCCTTCTCGAAGCCACTTACTCTGGTAAAGACCACCCCAATCGCGTAGAGGAAGAAGCTCGTTTTGTCGCTAAAGTAGTTGAAGTTGTAGAGAGGGGTGGTATTGCAATCGTACCTGCATTTGCGAGCGGACGCGGCCAAGACATCCTAAGAATCCTGCACAATTCAGGATTTGATCTCAATGTTCACTATGATGGAATGGGAAAAACAGTTTCACAAAAATGGCTCGAGCATCCCGAACACCTTCGAGATGCTTCCGCCTTCGAAGACGCTTTCAAATGGTCCAAACGAGTTCGCTCAAAATCAGATCGTAAACGGGCCCTTGAAGCAGATGTCATCGTGACTACAAGCGGAATGTTAGATGGGGGCCCCGCCCTATGGTATCTCAATCGGTTGAGGATGGACAATCGTTGCGCAGTTTTGTTCACAGGATATCAAGCAGAAGGGAGTGGTGGCCGCCGCCTGATTGAGAAAGGAAACCTCCCAATCTATGGACACAACGTCGAAATCGCTTGTGAGATCGATCGCTTCCATTTATCCAACCACGCAGGCCATTCTGAGTTGGTCGCGTTTGCAGAAGCTTGCAACCCCAAACACGTGATTTTATTCCATGGAGATCCTGAAACACGACCCCTCCTCGCAACAGCATTAGAAGAAAAAGGAATGACGGTTCACTGTCCAAAGAACGGTGAAAACATCCACATCCAATGAAATCCAACCCCCCAATCATTGATTATGGGTGGACAGTAGGAGGGGGTATGGCCCGCAAGGCAGCAAACCCAGGCGATGGCAAGAAGAAGCGCCGACGCCGAAAGATGAGACTCACATTGAAATCTCGGGGTCTAAAGAAAGATCAAGGATACACTGACAAAGTTGGATGGAGTACTGCTAAACAAGAAGCATCTCAAGATACCGGCCCAGTTGAGCCCCAAGTGGTTCGCCACCAATGCACAATGTGCGGGGCGATGAATCAGATTCCCAAGCCCAAGCGCGCACGCTACAAGGTAGAGTGTGCAAACCCAGATTGTGGCCACGTCGACGAACTCGGTGCGCTTTGATCCGGTTGGGCCAACCATTATCGCGGCACCCCGTGCCGCTAGGAATATGTCAGATGATCAACTAAGTCCAGAACAGCAACTTGCATCCCAACAACAATTACTCAAAATCCTCCCTTATATCCTTGGATTGGGGTGGATTGCAATGATCCCAATCAGCTACCTGTTCATCGCCCCTGTTTTTGTTGAAGGCCTAACTTGGCAACTATTGGTTACCGCAGGAATTACACTTACAACAGGTGTTGTTGACCTCACATTCTACAGAATATTCGCTAATTCCGTTCGTCAGGGACCAACCGAATTCGCTAAGATCCTTGAATAGGTGTGAATAATGCCTGACGAATTCACAACTCCACCAATCGTTGTCTTTCACAAATCTCCATTTACAGCAGCTCTACCATGGCTCACAGGGGGTATTTTTGCAACACTGATAATGTCTGCATATATCGAATCCACTCCTGGAATATTTGAGTTATGTACTCTACTCGGCGTCATGATTATTCTTTGGGTCGCCCTTCTCGGTGTGCTTATCTCAAACGAAAAACTGGGCTCAAAAATCTCAGTCGACCCGACTAAATCTGAGATATCAGTACACTTCCGGGGCCTTAGAACTGAATTCAAACAAGATCTCTGCCTTGAATACCAGAATTCAGATCGTATCGTTAACAGAGTAAGAACAGAAACAGTAACCACCCGCGATGGTGGTTCGGGCGAAGCAACGCACTATGAAATCCACCTTTACCGAATGAACAGAACCCACGAGTTGATATTCTCCCTCAATGGATTCTCCCTATCTAAATTCAAAGCGAGAAGAATAGCGAAAAAAATAGCCCAAATCACCAATTTAGAGCACTACAATAAACTCTCAGAAATCCCCCAACACCAACCTCCACCGCCAGAAGCCGAACGGGAAGAACCAATCCAGTTTGGAACCATTCTAAGTTAGAATAACTCAACAATCCTTCTCGCAGCAGCAGCAATCAGGACGATCACGAGCAACTTTCGAACCATCTGTTGCGGCGCGATTTCAGCCCCATATCGGGACCCCACGAATCCACCCACCAACACAGCTCCCGCGAATGGTAACAACACCTCGAGATCAATTGCCAATTGATTGGACAGTGCAGCACCACCCAATCCTGCAAGGGAATTTACCCAAACGAACAACGCAGATGTCGCTGCTGCGCCTTTGGGTGTAGCCCACTTCTTCAACAAGAGAATAGGAGAAAGAAAAATCCCGCCACCAACGCCGATAATCCCACTAGCAAAACCAATCGTGCCACCAACGGGTGCAGCCATTTTCCATTCGGGAACCCCTTCGATAACAACATCATCAATTCGAACGGTAAACAATCGCCATGCCGCAGCAACCAAACAAATTGACAACAACAAATCGTAGATAGCCCCATCCACGAGAAGATAACCACCGAGCATTGCGAAAGGAACGCTTGCAACGATGA
>CAZXVR010000103.1:0-6242 GCA_964644485.1 uncultured Candidatus Poseidoniales archaeon
CAACCACGGATGTGGGGTCCATGAACGTCCACAGTATCTAGGGGGTGTCAAGGTTCCGTGCCCGAAAGCGAAAAAAAGTGCCTTTGGGCAACATCACGCTGTTCACCATGACCCGGACACCACATGTCACCGTTTCAACATGTGTTTTTGCACATGAAGTGGGGGAAAGGTGTGTAGATGCCGTGCTGAAAATTTTCCCAGACTTTTCTGTCGAAAATATGCCTCAAGACACTGGTTTCCCTGTGAAACGGGACCAGGTTGAACTGTTGTGTGAAGGTGTTTCACCGGACCGATTCCTTGAATTGCTCGCTGAACAGCGTATTCTGGATACAGCGCTGGATGCAATGTCACTAAACTTGGGAGAGGGAACATCAGGTGACCAACCCACCGCATCAACGAGTTTTCTGATTTCGAGGCAGGCAGCACTATCTGGCAAGGTTGCATTTGTTCTAGAGTCGGACAAAACAGTGGGTGGCGTCATTGAAATTGAGCTGGAGAGTATTGACTTGGCCGATTGGATTCAAGAGGCCACGTGGCACTCAGGTCGGCGAGAGGTACCAAGAGAGGTTGGAGATGGTTTGAGCATGCGCTCAGATGGTGGCGTGACCGAATGGTTTGATCAAAAGGGCCGCCCAACAATCCATACTGACGATTAGAGATTCTCAAATCCCAGTTCAGTAATTTGTTCTACAAATCCAATATCTGCCGGTAGCCAGTTCAACAATTTGGCTTCCGATGCAGAAACCCAGCGGCATTCATCGTGGACCGAAGGAGTCAATTCCTGATTTGGGAAGGTGCCGGAGTAGAAGGTGATCCGGACAATCATTGAACCATAATCGTGTTCGATTGTATCAATGGGTGTGGGCAATTCGATGTTGATTCCCAATTCTTCATCCAGTTCTCGAATCAAAGCATCCAACTGGGTTTCTCCTGCATCGACCTTTCCCCCAGGGAATTCCCAATAACCTGCCATGACTTGATCTGAGGCTCTTTTGCAGGCCAAAATCTGATGGTTTGAATTGATGATGACGGCGCCGACAACTTCTACGATTGGCTTTTGCACGATCTGCGCGCAGAGTTTACCCAAAATTCCCAACTGCTGTGATTCAGGGACGAACTCAAATGGAGGGATGTGAACAAAAATGGCAGGCAATGCACGGCCCCTTGATTGCCAACCGTTTCTTTCGATTGAATTCAAGGTTCGATAGTAGGTTTCATTGCACACAAATTGCCCGCAATCTTCACTGATTTCAACCGCATGATTCCCAGAGAACCAACTTGTGATTGAAGGCCGGTGCGCTGTGGTATGTAACAAAGGTAAACCCGACTCATCGACGAAATCTTCTGAAATCTCTCGCCCGCTATTGTCAGGTATTCGGAAATTCAATTCATTGATTGCACACATTTCCAGCCGTACTTTTTCGGCCTTTTCATTCAACCCAACGTGGACGACTGCATCTATATTTTCCAAGTGCGAAAGACTTGTCCGGCTGCCAGCTTCATCGACGGTCAAGATTTTTCCCAAATAAGTCAATTCAACCGAATTGGTTTCAAAGCCGTAAGGTGGAATTGCGTCAAGTTGCTCGATCTGTGTTGTTCCAAGCAGTTGTTCGACCAATATTTTGGATGGATTTTGCTCATGTTGCCCAAACGGCTCGAATCCGGTCAACCAAATTCTAGCCTGCATTGTGAGGAAACACCCGCTTAATGGACATAGCAATTATGGATATGACCTCAGCCACCGTGACCATGGACGACCATGAATTGGAGTTCAAGGCCCAACAAGACAGCATGGGTCGCTTTGAAGATCAATCTGGGCGAGATGGGGCCGATGGGACCCTGATTCTGGCTGATGCACTCACGTATGCCGCTGGAGCGACAGCGTTCATCACCGCCATCTTAGATACGATGGAAGATGGTGGCTTAACCACTCGAACCGGGATTCTAATCGGGGCTGGATTTGGCCTGTGGATTTGTTCGCAATCCCTCAATAATTTCCGTCGATTGTTACCCGTCTGGTTGCGGGTCGTTTTGGGAATGCGGGTGTTGCCGGAAACGTTTGAGGAGCAGAGCTCATTTTCTCGAAAGAGAAGAATGTGGACGATTGTCATCGCGGCTATTCTAACAGCCATCATAGCCATGCAATTTACCATGGATGGTTCAAGCGTCATCACACGTTCCGGAGTTCCGTTTCACTATGTGTTGTGGGGGATTGTGGTTCTCGACATCATTGTGGCACTGCAATGGTCTAGAGTCATCGGGAAGGCAAACCAAATCGCAGAACGACCTGGTGGATGGTGATTTGGGACGCAACAGCAGCATAGCATTGAACAGGATGGACAAGTAGGGAAGGGTGAGGGAATACGATGACGAGTGAGGATAACGAGGATTTGGTGGTCACCTTACCGACCCAAAATTCCGCACCCTCTGCCGGTCGATTCCGCAATACACTCGGAGCCATTCGCCTGATTTGGACCGAATTGACCGCCGGCGTGGGAGCATGGGGCTCATTGAAACCACTCATCGCTGGAGTGCTTGCAGCCGTCCCATTCTTATTCCTCGGCCAGCACTTCAATCGCCAGCATCAGAAAGGATTCGACTGGATGTTGTTACAACTACCTCTCGTTTTGACACTGATTCTTTGGCCGGTGCTTTGGGCTTGGTCAATTATTGATGCCTACAAGGTTGCCATGGTGGCTGTATCGGATGCAGAAAACAAGCGCCGGATTATGGAATGGGCGAATTAGTCACCAATCCTCTGGGATTTCAAGTGGCGAAAAGAGTTGCCCAGTCGCCTTCGAATCCGCCAACTGGTTGCGAACTAGATGTTCCCATTGGCGCAATTGCATTAGTGCATCGGCCAATGGCATCTCAGTCGCGACCATGGATGAACGCAATATTGTATCCAGAATATCCATACGGTCATCATCGAGGTTTTCAAGGACCGTTTCCAAAGGGGGACCGCTTGATTCGCTGGCTTCACTTTCCCCGAGGATCGGCCAAGGTTGTGTCAATATTTCTGGAAGCGTTTCGCCCTGGGCCTCCGCTTGAGTGGAGAGGGCTTCAGTGAGCTGCCGAGTATACTTAGAGAAAACAAGTGATACCTCGATTACGGGCATTGAATATTGCCGCAAAAAATTGACAATTTGTTCCTGTAAGAACACCATCTTTTCGGTGCCATCTGCATCTGGACCCGGGATTGGAATTCGGGGTAAATCGCCTGTCATGAGAACCCTCGATGCCTAAATTTGACCGCTCTCTCTTGCGGCATCAATCTGCTCCTGAGTCCAACCACCTGCGAGTAGTTGCTCATCGGTAAATGTGTTCGAAATTAGTGGATGATTGTACCCTCCAGTGGTAAATTCGGTGGCGGCTCGCTCCAACTCACTTTTGCGGAGATATCCATTCCCATCGGCATCAAAATTGCTTGCAAAGGACAGGAATGTCGGGGCATCGTGAATTCCGTGGGCCGTGATGATTTGAGAAAATACGCTATCACTGAAGTCGAGTGGTACATTGACTTCAGTCGGGGAAATGGCAGTTGATGCTGGAACGGGGGGTGCCTGAGTATTCGGCTCCGCAGTCGCCTCTAATCCGGGAGGAGGAGCAATGTTTGTTGGAGGGGGTGCATTCTCAAACCCTAGTGGGGGGGCCACGTTCATCGGAGGGGGTGCATTCTCAAAATTGGGCGGAGGGGCAACGATATTTTCCCCGGCCTCAATGATTTCTGATTGCTCAAGTAAAGCCGCTTCGTCATCGAACTGTGATTGTTTCTCTCTTCGGTAGAGAACCAGCATTGCAACCCCAAAGCACAGTGATGCAACGGCAATGATGTACAATACAAACAGACCCTTTGATTCATCGATTTGTTTCGAGAGGGCCTCTCCATCGCGTGCTGTGTGCGGCTTGACCTCAAGTGGTTCGATTGTGACCCAATCGATGTCTATGTGTCGATCACGCGCCACGAGTTGATACCTGTGAATCTCACTTTCTTCCACAACGGTTGTAGGCAGCTCTAGAACGGTCGACCAATTGGCCAACGGGTCGATGCTGACTGTAGATTCGGCATCGGACACCTCGACCCATTGATCTGTAGAAACCTCACGGAGTAACACGAATGTGATGTCTCCCGCGTTCTCATTGCTATTGGCTCCTTGAATCGATAATTTCGCAACATCACCACCGATTGGTGAGGGGTTATCCCAAGATATTGTGGTTCCTTCCCCTCGCAAATCAATCACAGGGCCGATTCGAATCAATCGCCATTGAACAAGCGGTGTATGTTCAGTATTGTTTTCAGCCAAGTATGGGTTTCCAGCTTCATCTGAACCGGTAATCCAAACATCGACAATGTAACCGGGAAGCAGTTCTATGGAACCACTATCTGTCAAGTCCATGAGTCCCTCCCAACTCCAATCAGCCCCAATTGGAGTGCCTTGTTGGAAGGGTTGATTCCCACGTGAAATTTCACTGGTTCCTGCTCGGATCCGCCAATGAATTTCAGCAGGTCGGTCCGAATCGAAGCCATGCTCATCGGACACGTGAAGACTGACTGGTAACTGATTTGTTTCACTCAATCTGACGTCTCCAGCGGGACCTATCGAACGAATTTCAGGAGGCGTGCCATCGACTACAAGCTGAATTCGGGGTTGCTGTTCGGTTGTGTCATCTGCCAACCCGGGTAGATTCTCTAGGCCTGCATACATGTCGAGGCCGCCACTACGGACGTTTGGGACGAGAATATCGAGAGTGAAATCTCCACCCTCTCTAGGGACGGCTGACCAAGATCTCTCCAAATCACCAACGACAATGTCGAATGCCCCCTCGGGTGCGGGGGTGGAATCTTCACTGAACAGAATCCGGCCACCGATACGAACCACTTGGCCCGCTGCAATCAACTCTGGATCTTCTCCGGGACGATACAAATTCCGCCCGGTTGCCAAATCTGTTGCGGTGAAATGACCGGGGACCATGTCAAATCGCAAATCATTGTCAAGGCTCCACTCATCATAGCCCAACCCTCCAGAGTCTTCATGACAAGGAACTTCGGCATTGATATCACATGGCCAATCGATGACTTTGACAATTGGTATGAAGGTGGTTTCACCGTTTGTGTCAAACTCCTCGGGGAACCACCAGGTCAGTTGGAAGCGTATATCGAGATAGAGAATGCTGTTGTTGGTCGGCTCGGTTGATGAAGAACTGTAGAGGTTTGACACTGCAACAGCGGTGCTACCTGATTCTAGGTGCATGACGTGTCCTTCCTCAGGTCGAGTGAAGTTGGCCCAAATTGATGCGCGTTCATCATCAAAATCCTCAACCAAAGAGAGGTGGACAGATTGTATATCTTGCCAACCATTGCCATCTCCAATCAGCAACCGTGCCACATATTCAGTGCCCGGATGAAGCGGTGACTCCGCGTCGTGTCCAAGAATGGTTGAATTGATTGTCTCAATAACTGGTGAAAATTCTTCACGAATAGAATAAGTGGACAAATCCGCATCCCAATCGGGTGTAATCAAAGAACCAATGCCACAGGGCGTGGGGACATCGGGACAAACAGGGCCCCCTCCCCTGGCGAGAACATTTTGTTGTTGATCGGTCCCACTGACATAGAACGATACCTTCTCCCCATGTGTGTTTGAACTGTCATCGATGATTCCGCTGAATACATTGAGCCCACCAGGCAAGTGTTCGGGAGATCTCAGGAGAGCAGTTCGATATTCATCCGCGTCTGGAAGAAGATTGTAATTCAAATCATCTTGTGCCTCAACCCAGTAATGCAATGTGATTTCAGTTGGCGGGTCCACTGAATCCTCGACGGTGATGCTGATCGATTGTGAGCCAGCGTGGACCTCGATGCCATCTTCTGGTGTCGAATCCATAACCAATGGACTGTTTCCGTCAAGGACAATTCTCATCGTATTGAAATTGGGATTCACATAGTTTGAGCCATTGGGAAGTGACACCGCAGAAAGTTGGAACAACATACCACCCTGGCTTGACTGAACAGGCGTTTGGAACGTCATGTAATACTGCCCATGAGCTGGATTGGCTTCCAACATGAACACCTGCGAAGCATTGCCAAGGGGTTGGCCATCCTGTCCTAAATTTTGTCCGGTTAATTCTAGATCAAATTGGCCGGCTTGTGGGGACAATGTGGTTCCCTCAAAGGCAATTGTCCCACTGAATGTGAGGTTGGTGCCGCCTCTCATCCAATCGTATGGTAAGAGTTCACGGCC
>CAZXVR010000104.1:0-6227 GCA_964644485.1 uncultured Candidatus Poseidoniales archaeon
CGCGGCACCAAAAGAATCGGTAGCAGTGCCCCTGAATGGGACATGCAAGCAGAACGCTCGATGGGCAGTCGTTCATGGGAACGGAGTGGCGGACCAAAGCCGAGAAGGAAGGGAAAACGTCGAAGATGATGCCCGTAGGGCATCGCGAAGCCTTCATGAGTGCGGCTTTGGCCGATGAATCATGGGCGACGAAGCAGCCGGCAAGCCACCCGTTGTGATTCTCCGCGAGGAAACCAACGTCACCAGTGGCACCGCTGTTCAAGAGAAACTGATTGCCGCCGCCCGAGTATTCGCAGATTTATTGCGCCCCACATACGGTCCACGAGGCCTTGACAAAATGCTCTACAAAACCGATGGAACAACTGCGGTAACCAATGATGGCGCCAAGATCGTCGCCGAACTGATGGTCAAACACCCCGCAGCGAAAATGTTCGTGGCCATGGCTGAATCACAGGAGAATTCCTGTGGCGACGGGGTCACTGGAACACTCCTCTTGAGTGCGGAACTTTTGCTTGAAGCGGGACGTCTTTTGCAGAAAGGCCTCCACCCCCTCACGGTCATCGATGGATACAATCAAGCGAATGCAATTGCGCAAGCAACAATTTCTAGTCAAGCGGTTGCCTGTACGGCAAAGACCCTTCAAGCGGTCGCCTTGACTTCATTGACTGGAAAAGGGGCGGAAGGAGCCGCACCAATTCTATCACAGATTATTGTTCAGGCATTGGAAACCGTTGATGGTGATGCCGATTCAATCACCATGCACAAAACCAACACAGGCAGCCTATCAGACTCCAAACTCCTCGAAGGCATCGTCGTTCGACGCCGGGTATTGTTAGACTCGTTACCATCTGAAATCAAGGATGCAAAAGTCGCTACAATCAATGGGGATATCGCGCCCCGAAAGCAGATTCGAGATGCTGAGATCGAAATTGAGGATGCCGCTCAACTGGACGCGTTCTTGGCCGCTGAAGAAGCGACAAGAGACACGCTCACTGAAACATTGCTCGGGTCAGGGGCCAACGTTTTCCTTTGCTCAGGAGTGGTCGATAAAGGACTACTACACCGTCTGATGCGATCGGGTTGCTTCGTTGCTGGAGAGTTCGATGATAGTGAATTACGCAACGCCTCATTGGCGACCGGTGCTAGAATGATCGAACATCTTTCCGATATTTCATCAGCAGATATTGGCCAAGCCGGACGAATGGTTGCAGAGCGTAGAGCTGCGACCGATCAGGTCGAAGACATGATTCGATTGGAAGCATGCCCGGAGCCAAAAGTGGTCACCTGCGAAGTCGGCGGAGCAAACAACCTTGCAGCCGAGGAAGCGATTCGTGCGATTCACGATGCCCTCCGGTCCACTGGATTGGCGATGCGAACCAACCGCCTCATTCATGGCGGCGGTGCAACACACATGGCTTGCGCACTTGCAATCCGAGAAGCAGCCGAACATGAAGCCGGCCGCAATCGATTGGCGATGGAAGCCTTTGCCAGAGCCCTGGAAATTATCCCAACAACCCTCGCACTGAATGCGGGCACAGATGCATTAGATCGAATTCTAGAGTTGCGTGCTGCACATAGAAATGGAAATTCGGCGGCTGGAATTACCGCCGATGGGAAGGTAGACTCTACAGGTGCAAAGGAAGCGGCCGCCTGCCTCGAGTCCGCATTTTTTTCAGCAACGGAAACTTGTGCAAGCATGCTGAGAATCGACCAAGTCGTCTCCGCACGCGGCGATTGACACACCATTGGGTTCAAAGGCGGTCATACATTCGCTGCCTAACGGGTTCCACTAATGGTTGACCGAAACCAGCCAACCCTCACCACTACGGTGCCGGGGAAAACAGGCGATAATGCGCCGAGGGCCCTCATTTCTGTTTATGACAAAACGGGCGTCACCGCTTTCGCCACCGCACTCACCGCAATGGGTTGGCAAATATTGTCGACAGGCGGCACCGCACGTTTGTTGCGCGAAAACGGATTGGATGTCATTGACGTTACCGATGTCACCGGCCACCCTGAAGTATTCGATGGCCGCGTGAAAACCCTTCACCCAGCCATTCATGCAGCAATCCTCGCGCGCGGGACAAATCCAGATGATATGGCAACCCTCGAAGAATTGGGATACCCACGAATCGATTTGGTCGCAGTGAATCTCTACCCGTTTGAAGAGGTCGCGGCTCAAGAGCCACCTGTGAGTGAAGCCGATCTAATCGAGATGATTGATATTGGCGGCCCAACCTTGGTTCGTGCATCTGCCAAATCGCATTCAGACGTACTCATCGTCACCAACCCCGGAGACTATGGCGACCTTCTCGAATCGCTCCAAGAGGCGAACGGCGATCCGACTACTGTAGACATCAGCACCCGCCAACGATTGGCTCTAACCGCCTATCAACGAACTGCGGCATACGATGTCGCCTTGGCAAACACACTCGCCAACCGCCTCGAATCATTGGTTGACGAGGCTGAACAAATCCTGCCCGAAAAACTCCTCATTTCAGGCGGTGAACGAAACCCTCTCCGCTATGGTGAAAACCCACACCAACCCGCGGCGTTTTACTCAGGGAACACTGCTGGCGAAGCACCGAGTGGCTTGGCTGCTGCTGAGCAGCATGGAGGCAAAGCCCTCTCGTTCAACAATTACCTCGATCTCGACGCAGCACTCCGATTTTGCCGCTCACACATCGGACCTGAATGGGAAAACTGGCCACACTGCTGTGTCATTATCAAGCACACAAATGCTTGTGGTGTAGCCATTTCAACCGATCAAGTTGCGGCTTGGGATGACGCTTTGGCCAGCGACCCTGAATCCGCCTTTGGTTGCGTTATCGCATTCAACACACCCGTTGCAAAGGAAACAGCGAAACGAATTGGCGACCACTTCGTCGAATGTATCATTGCTCCTGGTTACGAAGAGGGCGCATTGGAGATTCTTTCTGGGAAAAAGAATCGAAGAATGCTGACTCTAGAGCAGATGACCTCTTTGGAGATGCAAACCCAATTCCGCCAAATCGATGGAGGGTGGTTGGCTCAAACCGAAGGCGCACCGGTTATCGATTGGTCCGAGGTTCGTTGCGTTACGAAAGTCGATGCAGATCCAACACAGGTCGACCTTGCACGGTTCGGCGTCGCAGTCTGTGCACAAGTCAAGAGCAATTGTGTGATTTTTATTCAGCCCACCGATACCGGATTCGCGACGGTTGGTATAGGACCAGGTCAAACCAGCCGCGTCGAAGCGGTCCGAATCGCTGCTCGCCGTGCAGGTGACCGAGCCAATGGTGCAATGATGGTTTCAGACGCATTTTTCCCATTCCGTGATGGAATTGACACCAGCCATAAAATGGGAATCACCGCGGTCGTGCAACCAGGTGGAAGCATCCGTGATGAAGAGGTCATCGAGGCCGCTGATGAGCACGGCATGACGATGCTATTTACAGGCACACGATTATTCAGGCATTAGCGATTGATATGAGTTGGAAAAACACCCTTTTCTTTGGCGCCATTACTGGAATGGTATTAGCGATATTCATCCTTGTATTTGTTCTTGCAGAAATTGACCCCGGCTCCTTTGCAGGACTCTGCGGCGGATTTTTCGTAATGGCGGCTCTTTCCGCCACCATTGTCGATCAAATATCGAAACGCACAAATCTCCCTGAAGCGAGACTCAAAACCCTCATTCCAGTCGGGTTTCTTACATCAATTATACCCTTATTTGGAGCAACATTTGGGTTGCCAAACAGTGGTCTAACATCATTGGCCATGCTGATTGCTCTTGGAGCAGCAGGCGGAATTTTTTGGAGCCTACCCATCGTAGGCTGGGATTATTTCAAATCTAGAGGCTGATTTGAATAACCAATTGTATCGATTCTATCACAGGTTACCACGTTTCGTTACCTGCCCCCTTCAAGTAGCCCGGTGCGCGCGCCCGAGGTGGGGAACTGAAGGGTGGACGTCAGTTTCTATGATTTGGGCATTGACCCAGCTCTTGTTCGTACCCTTGAGGACCAAGGAATCACAGAGCCCTTTGAAGTCCAAAAAGAAGCGATCCCAGACTCTATGCTTGGCAACGATATTTGTTGCCGCGCCCCGACCGGATCGGGCAAAACATTGGCCTTCGGACTCCCTTTGATATCGAGAACCCCCAATGCCGACCCAGAATTTCCAACCGCACTGATATTGTCCCCAACCAGAGAGTTGGCAGAACAAATTTGCAAGGTGTTGACACCACTTGCTGAAACCTTCGACTTGGAAGTCTTGGCTGTCTATGGTGGTGTGCCATACGGCCGTCAACGAAAGGCGCTTTCACGAGGCGCCGATATTATTGTCGCATGCCCTGGGCGCTTGCTCGATTTACTCGACCACGGCGCTCTCAGTTTGGAAGATGTCGGTGCAGTGGTCATCGATGAAGCAGATCGAATGGCCGACATGGGGTTCATGGAACCGGTTTGCGACATATTGGATCGTTGTGCGCCCAATCGCCAAACGGTTTTGTTCAG
Source organism: uncultured Candidatus Poseidoniales archaeon (assembly GCA_964644485.1). Classification (GTDB taxonomy): domain Archaea; phylum Thermoplasmatota; class Poseidoniia; order Poseidoniales; family Thalassarchaeaceae; genus MGIIb-P. The sequence continues at coordinate 4,497 of CAZXVR010000104.1, forward strand.
CGCAACTTTGGATGACGAAGTGGGTGATTTGGTGGAGAATTACCTCCACGAACCCGTGACCATTGAAGTTGGACCGAAAGAGGTCAGCATGGAGAGCATGGAACACTATTTCTGGCTCATGAAGAGCTCAATGAAACCAGGAATCGCCGCTGAAGTGATCCGAAAATGTGGCCGTTCAGTCGTATTTTGCCGCACCCGCAGAGGCGCCGACCGCGTCGGGAAAGAATTGATCGATGAGGGAATTGGTGTTGCGGTTTTACATGGTGGATTAGATCAAAAGAAACGAGATAAAGCCATGTCGAAATTCACCAGTGGTCGCTGTATTGCTCTCATCGCCACAGACGTCGCTGCGCGCGGCATCGATGTGGAAGGGATCAACTGCGTCATCCATTACGACCCACCTGAAAATGGTAAGGCGTACAAACACCGCAGTGGAAGAACCGCGCGAGCCGGCTCGACCGGCTCGGTCATTTCTCTAGTCCAGAACCCGCAAAAGAAGATGTGTAGCAACATCCAGAAAGATGTCGGCATCTTCGTGAAATTTAGTCCACCAGATTTCAATCAACTTCCCAAGTATGATGTAGAATACATACCACCACCCCAGAAGGACAATCCACGCAAACCCAAGCGTGATGCTAGACGCGCACGCTTCCACAAAAAATCCAACCGACGTCAGGACGATCGCCGAACAAAGCGTGGCGCCAATCCTCGAGGCGGTCGCCCAACAGGGAATCGCCGTCGCCCTCGTGGTAAGCGCCGGTAACCTTGGACACTATTCAGTAGAATATCCGACAAGGACATCGTCCCCGTCAGTACTCATGATGTAAATCGATTGCAGGTTAATGTTATTCTCAGCCAACCCACGCGTGAATGCCCCCAGTGAACCTGGCTCATGTCGAAGGGTCGCAGTGTTCAACTCCCTCACAGAGAATGTGACCCCCAGCGATTCGAGAGCAGCAACCGTCCCATCAGCATCATCGGTGACAATTGCAGCTATCGCGGACGAACTTGCAAGGCCAGCGCCAGCAATGATGTTGATTCCAGCATCTCCAATGGCTTCACAGCATTCTGCCATGGAACCGGGCCTATCTTCCAATGTGATTAGAAACTCGTTCATAGGACCGTTGAAAATGCAACTTGCTTTGAATATACCGAACCCGATTGAGGATTATTCACGGGTTTCGACTTTGGCATAGAGCCACCAAACCCCAATCATGCCGGCTACAATAATTGTTACAGCCCCATAACCTGGATCGGCTCCATCCCATGTCGAGGGGTCTATCACATCCCCCTCACCAAGGGTGGAGAGATACCACACAACAGTCGTCGAAAATAGAGTCATCAATGTAATCATCACCATGATGCCATTTTTCGCATGCTTTGGCACCGTCTTCCCCGTTGCATAATACTCAAACATCGCCGAACCAAAATACCGATTTGAGAGAGTCCAGCGGAACATGGATTCGCTCGAATATGAGAATAAAAACGCCGCCGGGACAGCCCATGATACAGTAGGCCAACCAGGAATCCAAATCCCGATGATGGCAAAAATCACGAATAGCAATCCCAATCCGGTATAGAGACGACTCTTCGCAGGGTGACTGGCCACACAATATCTCTCCACGATTGCGTCAATCGACTCCAACCGCTCGGCCATGTTCCGCCCTCATCATGCCCCATATCACCCTTCGCATCCAAGGGCCAACCTCATCAGGCAGCACCATTTGCCCC
>CAZXVR010000105.1:0-6181 GCA_964644485.1 uncultured Candidatus Poseidoniales archaeon
TTCCGTCGAACGTCGACAACAGAGGAGGGGTTTCTCAAGCCATAAGTGCGAGAATTGAGGGTGATTTCACCGCCCTCTGCAGGCAATAAACCGCCAATAATGTTCAACAGGGTCGATTTTCCACACCCAGAGGGTCCCATGAGTGCCACAAGTTCGCCAGGTTGAATCTCAAGGTCGATTCCCTTGAGAACCTCAAGGCGGTTGGAACCGGAGCCAAAGCCCTTGGTCAGTTCAGATACTCGAAGCACGACCCAACCGCCCATAGGGCGGTTAAAGCAATTATCGCTTTACAGTTCAATAAATCTAGATGTCTGACCAAGCATTCGCGATTGCTGCGGACCAATTTTCAATGCTAAATTCAGCGGCTCGCTTTAGAGCCATTTCATTGGGTTGCCTTCGACCATTTTTATCAGAAATTTCTACAATTGCATCAACCCATGCATCGATACTGTCGTGGGGCAGTAACCATTCTTCTGGTGCCACCTCGTTGTGAGCGGGCATATCGGCAACACGAACAGGGCACCCCGAAGCCATTGCCTCAAGAGGTGGCAGACCGAATCCTTCAGCAACACTGGGGAATAATAGAGCATCACAATGCTGGTAATATCCACAAAGATCGATGTCAGATAGGCGGCCGACCCATCGCAATTTTACACCCAACTCTTTGGCACGTTTCGATAATTTGGCTTTCGATTTCTTGCTGGATTCAGCACCAACCTTGTGGAGAATGACATTCTCTTTGAGGTGAGATGGAAGACAACCTAAAACTTCCACAAGGAAATCAATTCTCTTTCGCGGCTCTTCACTACCCACACAGAGCAGGTTGACCTTAGAGGCGTCGAGACCTTCTGGTTTGGGCAATGGATGGGAATAGGGATCATATCCACCAACATCGATGCCATGTGGAACGACTGCAATCGATTTTTCAGGCCACAATTCGCGTGCTTCTTCGGCGGTGGCTTCTGAGATACAAATGAGCAGGTCTGCTCTCTCAAGTCCTCTTCGTAGATAGGACAAATCGCGACCGCGCAAGAATCCTGGAGATTGATCGCCGATATTCACCTTGCCATGTGATGTCGATATTCTACGCGGCTCCAAGTGAAATAAATCGTGGATGGTGATGCTGACGGGTAGAGCACAATTCTCCGGAATCAAATGGGCTTGCTCTTGATCTGTAATGTGTAGAATACTCGCACCTGTTGTTTTGGCGGCGTTTACTACAAGTTGTGGATGCTCGCTTCGTCTGCGTCGCCAACGCGCAAACGCACCACCACCCAATTCGTGTTCAATGACGTCACCAAGTGCGAATCCGTTGACTTGCTGTTCTGTCAACCGATCCACAAGATCGTGATGTGCACGACCAAGTCCACTAGAACGAGGCAGCGCCCCGCCGCGAACCACCAAAACTTGACGCGACATCAGCCCGCCCAGCCCATGCTGATATTAAACGGACAAGCGAGGGCGTGTGCGTGGACGACGATTCGGACTCAAAGCCCCGCCTGCTGGTGGTGAAGGGTACCTTTGAGCAATTTGGGGGCGCTGAACGCGATATTCTGAACAATTTGGAGGCTTGGCAAGAGCACTTCGAAATCACCTGCACGTCACTTCATTTTCCCACAGAAGCAAGAGAACGAATGGACGCGCTTGGAATTCTCTATCTGACGCCTGCAATTCCTTGGAAAAAGCCCACTGGTGGTTGGGCTGAATTCCGAGCGATCGCTTCAAGACAGGCCGCAAATCGATGGTGGAATATGCTTGAAATTACTGAACAGGGTCTACGCCTACAAGATGTTCTTGCCACCAGTGATGCCGTGCATTTGACCAGTGGCGTGGGCAGTTTGGAATTTAGCCAATTGATTCCAAAAGACCTCCCTGTTCACTATTACTGCTTGGAACCTCACAGGGGTTTGCATGAAGATGTCCTTCACAGAACACTCGATGGAAGTCCAAAACAAAACCTCGCTTTAACGAAATTCCTACTCGGGAAACAACGGCGACGCGACCTTTCGATGACACATGATCTCGCCGATCGTTCAAATGCCGCCATCAGCGGAAATTCGCCTTGGGTTCAAGAGCGTATCCGGACTGTATACGGTGAAGAGGCTGGACTACTTTGGCCATCGGTAAACCTCGATGTATGGGCTGGTGACAACCCACCGGTAGAATATCGTGTGGTTGCCATTGGGAATGCTTCCTACGTCAAGGGCACCATGGATACCATCGACATGCTCGCAGATACAGGATTGACATACCACCATGTTGGTGGTGGCTCAGATACGGATATCGCAGCAATGGTTGCTTATGCGAAAGACAAGGGGGTCGAACTCATCGTTGAGCCACGGCTTTCCCAAGATGAACTCGTTGACCTCGTCAAGCGCTCTCGCGCGGTGGTCTCCCTCGCCAGAGCCGAACCCTTCGGCTTGACACCGATTGAAGCACAAGCTGCGGGGACTCCGGCATTGATGGTGAATGAAGGCGGCTATCGGCACACAGTGGAAGACGGTGTGTCCGGAAGGTTGCTGCCACGTGGCAATTGGGTTGCATGGCATCAGGCACTCGAGGAGGCAGCGAATCCTGAATGCCGCAAATCATGGGCAAATGCCGGGCAAGAAAATATTGCAACGATGGGGCTCCAACCAGAGGAGCAGGCCTCGACATTGGTTTCGATTATCGAGCAACTGAGAGAATAATTCCTCAGAGATGTTCAAATTCAAATCGCTTGACAACAGATCGATATTCAAGCAATTTCGCCTCGACAAAGATCTCTTGTCCGACACCCAATTCCATGGTGTTCGGCATACGGACCCCTACACCGTTTTCATCGACGATTCCGATGCAGGTATTGCCTCCTCGGAATTCGTCGGCCAAACCAATTCCAATGGTTTTCTCCATCTTCTCAATATTGAGTGTGAAATCGAATACTTCGTCGCTTAAGCTTTCGATGTATCGACGCTTGTCACCGAACAGTTTCAGCGTATCTAGATGCTCCGACACCTCAGCAATACTTCGACCGGATGGAGTGATGATTAGTTCAGGTTCTGACTCGGGCTCTTCTTCAGGTTCTGCTTCAGGTTCTGCTTCCACAGCCTCCGAACCACTTCGATCCATGAGCATGATGACCCTGAATTCCTCAAAATTGATGACGCCGTCGCCATCCGCATCTGCTTCTGCGAGCGTTGCTCGAATTTCATCCTCTGACAGGTTTTCACCCAATGCGACCATCATGTGGCGCAGTTCATCGATGTCGATCACACCGTTCCCATCACGGTCGAAAACCTTGAACGCATCCATCAAAGCATCCGTTGGCCCATCTGCTTCTGGTTCTGGTTCAGGTTCGGGTTGGGCTGCAATTGAAAATGTGGTCGAAGCCATCAACTCATGACCATTATTTCTAAACAAACGAGCATCATATTCGCCAGCAACATACTGTTCACCAACAAAGGTAACAGAACCTGCTACCTTTCCTTCTCCAGGTTCATTTGAACCACCCACATACAACCAGTTGCTACCGTGCTCACCATGGGGCGCCCCTGAAGGATAAATTCCAATCCACGCATGTGGGTCTCCGGAACTGCCGGAAAAACCGATGGTAAAAGGTGAGCCTTCCTCTGGAGTTTCGGGCTCGACAAAAACCGATGAGCGAGCGGTTACTTCTGCTACTTTTTCCCGCACTTCATTTTCCGCTTTCTCAACTTCAGCTGCGACTTCTACCGCCTTTTCCTTGGCCATATCTTCAATTCGATCCAGCTCTGTCATCGCCCGTTGCCGAGCAGCATTTTGGACAACGGTACCGGGTAAACGACCGATGAGTTGCTCCAAATGTTCGTTGACGAGAGGGCGAATTGTCTCTACTTTTGCTGCGGGATCTTGCAACGCATCGTGATATGCTTGGAAGGCTGCGATGAAGTCTGACTCCGAGACCATGGGGGCACCTACGACAAGAAGAGGGTGTTGAATCTGATGCTTCATCCCTCTCGGCTTCTCCGTCGAATTCATGAAGCGTATTTGGGTCGAACGGGCATGAAGCCTATCGAGACAGTGGCGATTGTCGGTGCCGGAAACATGGGTAGTGGAATCGCTCAGAAGACTGCGCAGGAGCAATTTCCTGTCCAAATGGTCGACCGGGAGCAACAGTGGGTCGAACGGGGTCAGAGCACGATTGCCAAACTACTCGGTGAGGCTGTGGAACGTCGCATCTTCTCAGAAGCACAAATCGAAGAAATTCAAGCCCGCATTACTGGAGTTGTCGGCGTCGAAAATGTCGCAGCGGATACAGATCTAGTCATCGAGGCTGTTTTCGAAGATTTCAACATCAAGACGTCCGTGTTCAACACGCTCGACCAAGCCTGTGGTGAGAACACAATTCTGGCATCCAACACTTCTTCTCTCAGTGTCAATGCACTGGCGGAAGCGACCGCGCGCCCCGATCGATTTGTGGGTCTACATTTCTTCTATCACCCGGCCAAGAATCGATTGGTTGAGGTCATCCCATCGAAGTTGTCCAGTGAGGAAACGATTGCACGCGTGGAGCAATATTGTAAGATGCTTGGAAAGGTCGTCATCGTCTGCAAAGATCGCCCAGGTTTTGTTGTCAACCGATTTTTCGTACCTTGGCTCAATGAAGCCTGCCTGCTCTTGGAAGAGGGTGTCGGAACCACGGCTCAAATCGATGCGGTCGCGTGTGCCGCGTTTGACATTGGCATGGGTCCTTTCGCACTGATGAACCTCACAGGTCCACCCATCGCACTTCATTCAACCAATTATCTAGCAGAACAACTCGACACGCCGCGTTACACGGGGGCGAAGAGTCTGGTAGAACTCGTGGAATCTGGGGCCATGTGGGATATCGATGAAGATACTGAGTGTGATGCGGAGGCAACCAAAATCATCTCAGAACGTTTGCTTGGACAGGTCTTTGCCGTCTCAGCACAAATTGTCGCCGAAGAGATTTGCTCAATGGAAGATGTTGATCGTGGAGCCAAGGTTGGGCTGCGCTGGATGAATGGACCCTTTGAAATCATGAATACACTCGGCCTTGAAGAAGCACACCGAATGGCCAGTGCGTATGCGGAACTCGCTGAATTTGATCTGCCCCCGTTTTTCGCAATGAAGGCGGAATCTGGACATGGTTGGGAATTCAACTTCGTCGATGTGGTGCAAACCGGTGGTGTTGCAACCGTGCGTCTAAATCGTCCAGAAGCAATGAATGCACTCAATGAGACACTGGTCGCTCAATTGGGCGCGGTTTTGGATGACTTAAACTCAGATTCCTCAGTGACAACCATCGTTCTCGAAGGGGCTGGGAAAGCCTTTGTCGCTGGAGCTGATGTCAAGTTCTTTGTTGACAAAATTCGAGCCAACTCGTTCCCTGATATTTACGAATTCACCGCCAATGGTCATGATGTCCTAAACAAGCTGGAAAACAGTCCGAAGACAACCATTGCCCTGACAACAGGGTTGGCTCTGGGAGGTGGTCTCGAATTGGCATTGGCTTGTGACCATCGAATCGGTACACGTCGAAGTCAATTCCGTTTCCCAGAAACCAGTATTGGCATCTATCCTGGCTTGGGCGGAACACAGCGAACCGTTCGAATTTGTGGTGTAGAAGCGGCCCGGTGGGCCGTTCTTGCGGGTAATTTTGTGGACTCAAAGACCGCACACGCACTTGGAATTTTGACCCATTTGGTCGAACCCGCAGAAGTCGGTGCTACGGTTGAAGCAATCGACGAATCGGGTAAGCCGGCAAACAAGTATCCGGGACAACCTCGAAACCCAGAACACCCCGTGTCGGCCTTTGCAAACGCGTTCTACAACGATGCCAATATGGCGGGTTTGCTGGCTGGATCCTGCCCTGATGGCTTCGACGCAGAAGACCGAAATGTGGGGCGTCAGTTGAAATCACTCAGTCGTACCGCCCCGATTGCATTGCGAATGGCCAGCGAGCTGCTTGACAGTGCTGTTGAGACCGGTGACAATCTCGATGCTGGTCTCGCGCTTGAATTGTCAAACCTTCAGGATATTTTCGACACAGCAGATGCCCTTGAAGGGCTCTCCGCTCTCGTTGAAGGACGACGTCCGACGTACACCAATTCATGAGGTGTCCACCGAAGCCATCATCATCCCCACCGGGTGTCGCGGTGTGGGGATTGAATGCAACCGGACCCTAACCAAGCGCCCGCCA
>CAZXVR010000106.1:0-6060 GCA_964644485.1 uncultured Candidatus Poseidoniales archaeon
TGAACGTCTCGCCGAATCAACTCACCCTCAGAGGATTTCGAACCGATATCATCGGCCGGTGGACAGGTTCCACAGTTCCAGAGCGAAAGATGCGTAAATTAGAGTGGATGAATCGCATCCTTGAGATTGCGGGGGTGGTGATGTGAATCTGGTCCATGAGGCGATGGCGCGTGAATCGAGTCCCGATGGAAAGAAACCCAAGAAGGGTGCAAAGAATAACGCGCGAACTAGATTTTTTGCAACGCTAATCACTTGGATATTGTTGAACCTCATCTGGTTACAGGCATCACAAGCTGTCGCCATCAATGAAGTCAACGAACATGGCCGCGAGGTCAATGGAAAGTACTCCCTTGATGTACCCAACATGATGAACATGAATCGGGAAACTCCAGTTGAGTTGACTTGTGATTTTGAACCGAAAAATTCGACATCCCCTGTCGTTTTCGTTCGCATACAATATGAAAACCCCTCAGGAGATATTTCGACAATATGGGAGGGAAATTCAACAGATGATTGTATGACAACATCACTGTCATTGTTCCCGGGAAAGCACATTTTTTACACGACGGTGGTTCAAGGAGATGGTGCAGATCCATATCCTTCTCGTAATCTAAGCGCAGAGATGAATCTGGGCATGCAAATCTGGCAACCATTCCGCCTTGAGGGGTTCATTGTAGCCAACGCACTTGGATTGTTTTTGGGAATTGCAGATCGTGCCATTCGCGGCATCATTCGAAGGCGGAAGGAATCATTGGTTCGCAATATGCCTCTGCACAAGCGTCGGCAAAAAGAAGAATGGGAGCAAATCGCTCATTCAATGTCTGGCGGTGATGCGGTTGAAGTTGAAGATTTAATTGACTTCCAACCCGAAAGTACTGGCGAAAGCATGGAAATGCAACGGCGTAGGATGCGTGAACAATTTGCTGCCCAATCTGCAGAAGCCGATGGTGACACCGATGCCTTTGTTGATGATGACGCGGTTGAACAAGATGATGAATTGGGACCTGGAACAACCGAGGGTTTGACCGGCAAGGTCGAGGCCGATCGCAGTATCCGTACAGTAGGTGATATCTGGCGCAGGCTCAGTGGAAGCGATGATTCCAAGAAGAAAAAACGCTGATTCTCAACTCATGAAATCATCAAGCGTATACACAGTCACACGGTCGTTCTTGAACAGTGAATCCGCACTGCTAATCAATCCCTCAACACGCTGTTGGGTGTAGAGATTGACCTCGTAATGTTCGATTACATGCTGCATCACTCTGATGTATTTTCGAACAGCACCTTCACTGACTGTGAGGGCTAGGTTGCCACCACAGAGGTGTGCTTCCCCACGAGCGAAATCAATCCCCGAACGCATCCCTTGTCTTCCTCTATTTTGGTCCATACCCTTGATACATTTTCCAGACAACGGGAATCGCCGATATGATTCACCACAACGAACACATCGGAATTTTTGTCGTGTGAATGCCAGTAGATTACCACGTAAGTCTGGCAAGAAATGAGATTCAACAACTTGACTGGCAACCTTTCGAACATCCACCCCTCGCAATTGTTGACACAAGAGCAGTTGTGCATTCATCTTGTCAATCATGGTATCGAGTGTTTTGTAGGATGAATTTGTAGGGCCTGAATCAATAGATTGTGCGTCATGAGTGAAACCATAGCCTCGCAGGGCACCAATCGACCCCTTTCTCCTGTCGACAATATCCATTTGATTCGCAATTTCCGAAGGGTTGGGCTGATTTTGTGTGGCTTCATAGAACCCCCGATGATACCACCAGGCGGTATCGACGTTGAGTGCTTCCTTGTCTAATTCTTCAGGATTCAGACGTGTCGATAGTGTCAATGGTGCATCCATTCGCCCCCCACGATTGCTTGGTAGCAACTCTCGACTGAAGTTCAATAGACAATCCAACAACAGAATCATCGCATCTTCATCACCGTCACAATTCCGACGCTTGGCTGCATGATACAATGTATGTCCATACCCTGCACTGGCATCAGACCAACCGATAATTCGGGTCAAGACACCACCGGATGTATGTGGTGCAAGACCCACGCAAAGGTGGCCCACAAGGTCATCAGCAGTCTTTGCATTGTAGAATGAATCCATTCTGTAGAATCGCTCTAACAATTCATCGACAAAAGCAGAGGCTCGAAGGAGATAATCCTCAGCTTTACGACTGAGAATGAAATCCTGAGGATACAATTCCAATATTTGATCCAACTTTGTAAGTGGTGTTCCATCGATATCGTGGGTATAACCCAATTCGATTAATCGCTCAACACTGGTCCCGATATCCTTTGGTTTGAAGTGAGTCACTGGGACATCGATCATATCGAATCGAATGGTTCCTGCCTTGAATGATGGGAGTTGATGTTTGGCTCGCAATATTCCTTTTTCCAAAGGTTCAGGATATCGTTCAAGAGAGGTCAACCCCTTGACGCCCTTGAATTTCTTAGGGATTCGGTCCAACCCCATCTTGATTCGTTTTGTTTCAAGAAGTGCGGGGAGATTCACGGATTGATTGATTCCTTTGCGCCGACCATTTGTTGGCCTTCCATCCTCAATGGGTTTGGTTTTCCCACCACATTCTGTAGGATCGTCAGGAATCAATCGGTGATGACACATTGTGTAAGGTGAACGTTGACCACATTTTGTACACTCTCGGGTTCCCATTGTGACAAGAATCGTGCCTTTGTTGGCCGCTTCGGTAATCAATCGCTGTGGTCCACCTTCATTTCCAATCGGGAAAATGGAGTGTGGCTTGCCTTTCATCTCTCGAGGTGCTGCTTTTTCGGGTCGCCCCATCCGACAACCGATTCGGCAAGGAGCAGCCGCGACCCACCGCAAGTCACTACATTTGCGAACCAACCACAGTGCACCATCCACCCCATGTTCATCCAAGAGGGCTTCAGCCGCTTCGAGAGCTGTTGGATTGGCGTGCCCGTCATCGACGATTTCCTCCGCCGCTTTTCGCCCCTCCGCTTCGGTTTCAGCAATGCTCTCCCCTCGTTGCCTTGCGGCGGTTTCGGCAGCGATTCTGAGTGCAGCACGCTGTTTCTCAAGTTCTTCTTTCCTTTTTTGCTCAGCATCACAAATTTGGTGGGCGTCTACCAATTTCTTCAATCGGGAAGTGAGGTGTGCTCGCGCATCAACACGAATTTCAACCTGACCACCACCGCTTGAAATTTGAAGTCCCAAGCCTTCGATAAGCGGTTGCCATCCGTGCATGATGAGAATGTCAGCACCATCGTGCATGTGAGGAACGCCGAGAATCATCAACGCAGATTTGACAATACCGTGCTCTTGGTGATGTGTACCTCTGGGCCATTTTCCAAGAACCGAATCCGAGATTTCCTGAATTTGACCCGGCATCTGTTCAGGAATTGAGTTCCGAGCACTGACTTTTGCCGATTGATTTTGGCCACTCATCGGTAGTTCTGCAGGGGTGTGATCAATCGGTTCCCAATTCTCAACAGCACCCGGCAAGCGCATCCAATTGCGATCAGGATGTGGATGTGTAGTGATTCCATCTTCAGGATGGGACGCGGGTTCGATTGTCCCCTTCAGGAGTGTATCGATAACCAAGGGGACAAATTCCAGTGGTAGATCGTTCCACCATAGATTCCAGGGGGGTGGAATTGCGGTCAAGAAATTCCGAGAAACACCTACAACGACATCCCAATCAAGAGTCATTTTCCTCAGTTCACGCTGCCACAGGCGTTGGCGGAGATGATTCTCAAGGTCACCCTCGGAGCCATCTACAGAACCTGTAGATGGCAACCCTTCAGGCAAACGGCGACGTGAAACTCCAAGTAAACCGGCGAATTTTTCCACCTTTTCTGCAGAATCTAACGCCTCTAACAGATCACTGGCAAACCAATCTGAAACATACCCGGAAGGTACCAATGGCTTGTTGTTCTCTGCAAACTCTCCATATCCAATCATCAGCTCTCCATTGTCCCAAATCGAAAGCACATCATTTTCGATTCTGTGCCACATTTCAGTCGATTGAATTCGACCATAGCGCCCACTGTTGAGCAATACAGTTGGTCCATCCAGCTCATCACAGGGGACAACAGCACATGCCTTCCCAGGTCGTTCGATTTTCATCTGTGTTCCAACCGCCAAAAAGTCCCCCATTGCATGCATTGAGGTCGGATTTACGCCAGCAGCAGCCAGACCAGATGTCCGTGGTCGGCCATATCTCAGACGAAATCCACCGGGGGTATTGGGTTCACCAAAGACCGGCCGACCAGCAATAATATCGCCCATAAATCGATTATCGGTCTTGATTTTTCGTCGCTTTGCCGCGGTTGATGTGGGGCTCTTTTTTTGCCTTGAAGCAAATTCTGAAATGAAATCCCACCCGGGTATTTCCAATCGTTCGGTATGTTTCTGAATCTTTGCCGCTTTCAGGCACAACCCTTCACCGATAACCAACATCACACCGCCACGAATCCGCTTTCGGTATGCGTTGCTTGGAGACGGCTCGACGATATTACGAACCTCAGGATATCCTGCACATTCGATATCTTCGGTCTCTTCACCATTGACCATGATTGGACAGGCTTTGACAATCATCTCGATTTCTTCGGGTGGAGGCTTGTATTGCAACCCTCCACGGTAGAGGCCAAACTCTTCCTTGACACGTTCTATTTCAGGCACAGTGGGCTCATACTTGTCCAGTTTGAGTGCGCGCCGAATCATGTCAGCAATCAACACAGCCAGCGCCTGGGCAGTTCCACCCGCAGCCCGAATCGGGCCACAGAAGTCGATGGACACAAACCGGGTTCCATCCAGATTGTTGAGAACACGAACCTTGCCAATTCCTTCAAGGGGTGCAACCAGAACTCCTTCGGTCAATACTGCAAGTCCGACCCGCAAACCGGTATCTACACTCTTTTCGACATCTGCTGTGGCATCATGCATCTGTAGCGCAACATGAACTGCCATATCGATGGACGCATCTTCACGTTCCTTTTTCGCCAGCATTTTCCGAATATCGTTTTGGATTGGGATGGGTTTCTCGTGTGGGGACGGTTTGAGATATTCTTCCAACAATTTTTCCACACGATCTGCAAGGTCGATCGCACGTGGGATTTCTACCTCATCACTGAGGTCAAAACCCTTCGAACGGGCTCGGCCTGCGAGTTGGTAAATCTCTTCGCATTTCTCATCAAGATTCGCTTGGTAGGTCTCCATTTCCTGCTCGAGTCTTTCGATATCGAGAGGGGCGACATTACGACTCACCCCACCCTCTGACATCTCACCCCTCCGTGCGAACATCGCTCAAGGGTTGTCGACCGCCCTAAAGCATTGGGTGGAAAGCAAAACACTTCCTAAGGAAGTGCACCTATCCTCGGCGAAGGTTCATGGAAGGCCGGCAACGACGCGTATCGGGGAGAAGCATGGGTGAGAGTACTGGAGTTGAGGATGCCCGAGCAAGACTCATCGAGAAAGTTCGTGAATTGGCCTATCTGCGAGCCGACACCGAAGAATTCACTCTCGCTTCGGGTCGAACCAGTCGCCATTTCTTTGATACCAAGCCAGTGATGTGCGATCCCGAATCAGCCCATCTTCTCGGAGTTCTCATTCACCACACAATCGATGGGATCGAAGGTGGTATCGATGTGGTCGGTGGACTAGAGTTGGGTGCAGTCCCTCTCACTGGAATCGCTATCGCCAAAGCGGGTGTGGGCAGTACATTGCGTGGATTCATCATGCGCAAGGAGCCGAAGGGTAGAGGTGGCCGAAAAACAGGTAATCCCCCGGGTATCGAAGGCAGTACGATTCAGGCTGGAGACCGTGTCGTGATTCTAGAGGATGTCACGACGACCGGTGGTTCCGCGTTGAAGGCGGCGGGCCGGCTTCGTGCAATTGGTTGCAAGGTTGTGGCTTGCATCAGTATTGTCGATCGAGAAGAAGGTGGAAAAGAGGCCTTTGAAGGAGCGGGTATCCCGTTGATTCCACTTTCGACCTTATCCGATTACGCATAGGGTACCCCCTGAGTCGTACTATTTCAAAGAGTTACATTTTGATGGTATATGCCT
>CAZXVR010000107.1:0-5979 GCA_964644485.1 uncultured Candidatus Poseidoniales archaeon
CTCGTGGTGACAGGCACCCCCGCGTCCGTTGGGCGCGGGGGGCCGCCAACTTCTTCTCTACATATTTTCATGGAATTGATACCCATAGGGTATCGTGATACGGAAGTGCACGTTCCGGCCGAGTCGTTGATATATCGGTCGCGAGTGCCGAGGTGCTTCACTTGGGTGATAACATGACAGAACTCGACAGATATCTAGGAAATATTGGCGTTTGGAAGAAGACCAGCTGGTCACTAATGATGGTGGCCTTGATGGTTCTTTCAACAACACTCGCCACAATGGGAATTGGTGCAACAGATGATGTTCAGCTTGACTGGGCTGACTCAATAGAAAGAACCTCAATACAAACGGCTGATCAAGATGACCAGCCATTCAGAGATCGTGAGAATTACGATAGTCAGCCCACACCATGGAGCCACCCCGCTCTCATGGACTCTCAATATCCTGACATGGGTGTCATGTATGGAAAAGTGCATGATTTGAGCCTACTCGATTTGCGAGCCTCTGGCTGGACCCTACACCTTGAGGAGCGAATCGGAGATGACCACGACAACGATGGAATCGACGATTTGAATGATCTAGATGACGACAATGACGGAATTTACGATCTCATTGAGAGATTCGATGGCTGCTATGGAACTGGACCTCTCGACCACGACAATGATGGCATAACCGATGAAGATGATTGGGATGATGACAACGATGGGATTCTCGAAGGCCCACTCGACATGACCCAAGGAGCTGATCCACTCAACGTATCTACGGACCGCTATGTAATGCCCGGCACCCTTCATCCATGGACTGGAGCAACGATTCCAATTGGATACCAAGTGGATCAAAACCCTTGGGACCATGACAATGATGGTGTACCCGACGAAGATTACGATGGCTCTGGCCCCGGCTCATACGATGAAGACGACGACAACGATGGTCGCATTGACCAATTCGTTTGGCCCTGTGATTTCGATGGTGATGGCCTGCAGGATTATTTCGACCACGACGATGATGGCGATGGTGTAATCGATCGCCTAGATGCACACCCATACGATGCATCCAACACCACTCAGACGGGTTACACATCCTCGGTTTGGACATTCCAGAATGGGGCTCAGAATTATGGATCATACAGCCATGGTGTCGATTTCGTTCTTTTGGAATCTCTATACCACCCAGGGAATGAAACGTTCACTACAATTGTCGACGGCGACTTCGATGGTGACGGCATCCCCAATTTCTTGGACCCTGACGATGACAATGACGAAACGCCAGATAGTGCAGATACCGATGACGACAACGACGGTATCCTCGACATGTCTGACCCTGATGACGACAACGATGGCATCCTCGACACCTGCACAAACCTCGATTACAACAACGATGGTTTGAACGATTTCACCGGCACCAACACGGCACCATACGAAGTGCCTGGTGGCGATGGTGACTCGGACGGCATCATCGATTGCGAAATGGATTATGATCGAGATATAGACGACGATCGATGGCGCGCACTCGACCAAAATTACAATGGCATATGGGACTGGCTTGATGCCGATCTCGGCGGAAGCCCAAACCCTGACAATCTACTCAACGAACCCGGTTGGAACGTATCAGACATCGAGAACGACATCGACAACGACAACGAAGCCAATGAGGTCGATCGATATCCAACGACACCGACATCAGTGGTCAATTCTTGGAACTGTTTGACCGTGAACCCCGACCCACTCTGTGATACTCAGCGCGCATCTTATGCTGGATTCAACGATTGGGATGGTGACGGCATCAACAACTGGGTCGACGTCGACGACGATGGTGACGGTATTCTTGACTGGCTAGATATTGACCCTGATTGCGATTTCGACAATGACAATGACATTCATTTGATCAATGGTAGCAAATATCGTGACGACGGACCAAACCACCTTGATTCTGACGTCGATGGTGATGGCCTTGAGAACAATGTAGATTGGGATGATGACAATGATGGAATCAATGATTTGTACGATCCTGATGACGGCAATTGTGGAATTGTAGATACGGACATCAACGACCAGTTCTACCAGACATACTACCCACTCGGAGATGGCGATGCAATCGATGGAAGCAACGATGATTCAGCATACACCGATGGTTTGTCAGAGCACTGGAACATGTCCTTCTTGGTCAATCCATTCACTGCTTCTCAGGGTGTATTGCTAGATTACAACGGCTACGACCCATCAACCACACCCGACCCCACCAGCGGAAATGTACCTGAGTTCTACTGGTTCCTACTCTCACGTTGGTCACCATGGAACGGTGGTAACGATGTGGATATCGATGCAGATGGAGACAGTCTCCAGAACGGGCTCGATGTCGATCAAGATGGCGACGGCATGCCAGATTGGTGGGATCAAGACGAAGGAAATGATGGCCAATTAGACATCAACGATTTCAAGATGGGTGGAACGTTCACCAACAGCAACGAATGTGGTTGGACTCGCGATGAGGGTTATGCGTGTGGCTATGTGTATGCTGCACTGTATCGCCTTCCATTGGAGGCTGGATTTAACAACGGTCAATTGAGCGTACCGTTCTCGATTCGACCGGATCCAAACTTCACACAGGGGACGTTTACACCCCCCTCCTCCTCGACATCTAACTTTGGTTGCACCTCTACTTCGTGTTACCACATTCCGTTTAACGGAGCAACCGTATCTGCCTTCAATTACTCAGAGGTTGCACACAATCGTGACCTGTTCCTGACATGGATTGGTCTTGGGACCGGCTTGTGGAATTGGAATGCGGACATCAATGGAAACGACTTCCCTGATGAGAACCTTGCAGATTTGTACCCAGATGACACCGACCCCGACGATGATTGTGGAAGTGTAGTCGTGGTTGACGGTCAAGGCAACCAATACGTGCCAACCTGTCAATTCAACGATACTGCAGACTTGGACGATGATATGGATGGTTTGTATGACTTATACGACGTTGACGATGACAATGACGGCATCTGGGATTTCTTAGAAATAGACTCCGACAGTGATTGGGATGATGATGCCAACACAAATCCACCTGGGGCCTTCTTTACAGGTTTCAATTGTGAAGACAATGACGATGATGGCGCAGATTCAGACCCCGATGGTGATGGTTGGTTCCAGGCCGTTTGGGATCAAGGAATACAGGGCCAAGGCCTACTCTTCCCAGAATATTATGACGTTGACAACGACAATGACGGTGTCCCTGACGGTGAAGATTACGACGATGACAACGATGGAACTCACGACGTCGACCAAGAGTTGCAATGTTTCTGGGGAGAAGAGCAATCTCCATGGGACCATGACAATGATGGAGTTCTCAATTGGGCAGATGACGATTGGGACGGCGATGGCCGAAGCAATTCACAAGAAGGATCGGGCTCAAATCCGCTGGTAGCTCCATGGGATCACGATAACGATGGTCTGCGCGATGATATCGATGAAGACGACGATGCAGATGGCATGCACGATGAAGATGAAATCATGCTATGGCCAACCCGCTTCGCTTCAAATTCGACCAACCCATGGGATCACGACGACTTTGGCAACGGTGAAGGAATCGCCAATCCAAGCAATCCCTACACCGGTCCAGACGTTATCGATCTCGATGATGACAACGACAGTCGGGAAGATGGCAACTTCGACATTCTAGAAGAAGGATTCAACAGCGATCCTTGCTACAATGGAAACTTGTCCAGTGATTGGGATCATGACAACGATTGTATCCTCGATGAAGATGACAAGTTGCCGACACGTGTTGAGTTAGGTGCATACGATGGTCAGAATTACACCGTTCCAGATACCCTGTATCTAGATGCCCAATTCCCCGCGATTTTCACAGGCACAGTATTCGCATTGAACATATCGTCGGGTACATGGGATCCAGCCGGAGACCTACCGGTTCAGGTTCACGTAGCTTGGGTCCAGAATGGTACATCAGCAATCGATACAATCGATGTTCTGTCAAATGAGTATGGTTCGTTCAGCGTAGGTCAGTTCCTCTTCCCCGAGGATATCCACGTCGGTGACAACACAACCTATGAAATGTGGGCAGAAGTCACTGAGATGTTCATCCATGATGGCTCTGAATCGAACAAATATCCAGTTGCAGTTCACGCCAACTTGTCACTTGACTATGTGTCATGGACTTATTTCAGAAGTGATGAACAACCACTGTGGCTCGACTTCAAGACACACTATACTGTAGATTGGGAGCGCGGCATTTTCGATCGTCGAATGGTGCATGCACCAGTCACATTCTCGATTAGTGGCGGTCCATTCGGTAACCGAACGACACCCACAAATTACACCGGCTTTGGAATGGGATTCCGTGCTGATGAGGGTGGCTGGGCCAGCCTCACATATGTGCAGAGTTCAGGCGCCGTAGGAGATTGGAAACAGGTTCGATGGAATTCTACATTTGACAACGGTCCGGGCATGCTACCCGGAGGTTACGAAGAGATTGTTTGGAACAATTTCTCATTGAGACATGATGTTGTTGGAAGTTATACCTACACCAATACGAGTTTACCCGTTGGTGATTACGAAATTACCGGTCGCGTAGATCCCACTCTCGCATCAGAATGGCCGTGGCCATACGTGTATGGTGACGAGACGGATCCATTCATGATTCGAAGCATGCACAGAATGTATGTCGAAGCGGAATTGATTGTCGGTGGACACAACCCTGTCTACTACTACGATTCAACGCAATTCACAGGTAGCAGTTACGGATCTTGGCGCGCGTTGTTCAGCGAGCAAGGATTGGCCTCAGCAGGCATCACCTATGAGGAGGCAAAACTCGGCAAGCCATACCCACAATTGTGGGACGGTAGTGCAGCATCACTGCTTGACGAATCTGCCAAGTTGCGTCCTTTCCTCCGCGTCAATTCAACACACTGGTTCATCACAATGCAGAACGGAGGCGACTTCGATGCGCCACCTTGTGGTCAGATCGACCCAAGTGATCCAAGTAGTGAACAACGCTGTGAGATTGTACCTGAGATGAACACCGGTGAAACATTCCGTGTGATTGGCAATGTGACCAATCGTACCGGCACACCATGGATTCAGGATCCGATGGCACTACAGGTTGACCTCGACAGTAACGGAGTCTTCCAGGGTAGCCAAGAAACGGGTTACGCTCGCGTGCCAACAATGTATGGTGGAGAGGCAAGGTTCGATTACAACTGGACATGGTATAGTCAATACCAAGCCACCACATACGGTGTCCGTGTTGATTTCACGAACTCAGAATTCTATTTCACTGGCAATTTGTCGAATGTTCTCGCCGAAACGGGAGCTTACAACAACGTCTCCGTGATTGGAACGACTGACTTCCAGTTGAACACACTGCCACGATTGTATCGCAACCAGAACACAACCGTTGAGGCACGTTTGGTCGACAACGCACTACAGCCAGTCAAGAATGCCCCCGTCAATTGGACATGGTCAGCAACCGGAGAAAGCAACTATTCTGAGACCGACTCTAATGGAATTTTCAAGATTGATTTGAACATCACTTCTACAGATGATCTCGGCAATTTCTCGTTGCAATTCTCGTTCCCAGGCAACCCATTGTTGCAAGGTTCAATGGTCAACCAACCGATGTGGGTGGTCAGTCGGACCTATGTGGATTTGATTTCGACAACGCCGAATGTCCGCAGCAGTGGCGAAGTTTGGCAATTCTCCGCCAAGGTGACAGATGACAACAGCACTCCTGCGTTACGGGATCCGGGCGCAGCACTGGATGGTAGTGGCGAGGAAGGCGGCATTGTCCAGGTCATCTTTGAGGGCACCGACTTCGACAACGTACAACACCGCCAGGTCATGTTTGAACTGGAGCCGAATGCGGGAGACATCTACGAGCAATTGTTGCTCGACGCACAGATTCTACGCGAAGACCCATCGTCCTATTTGCCCGATGGATTTGGGCCGGTGAATGTCATCTTAAGAT
>CAZXVR010000108.1:0-5971 GCA_964644485.1 uncultured Candidatus Poseidoniales archaeon
ATCGGGGGGTGGGGACAGGGGTGGTAAACCACATGGCGAAACTAAAGATCCGTCTCGAGACAGAGACGTGGGTGTTTGAAGAATTTGAACAAGCGTAATCGTTCTATAGATTTCAGGAAGAAGAATCATTCTTCTTCCATGCACGCGGATATGTTTCCGTGGGTAGGAATACTGAATCTGGGCGTGCGATTTCACCTTCTTTCATATCCGCAACCATTTCAGATCTGGTGAGCATGGTCGCTAAGGCAACCAACTCTCCCTTCATTGTCATCAAACGGACCACATCGCCTCGCTCCAATTCACTTGCCATCGATACAATGCCTGGGCGCATCAAGGGTGCTCCGTGAGCAATCGCTCCAGCTGCACCATCCTTAATGACAATCTCTGGCAGGTCATTGACAAGTGATTCAATCGGGGATAGAATTCTGCGAATGGCCACTTCCTCGCCTTTTTCTTGCCACAACCAATACGCGTCTTTCAAATCCTGAAGTGTGACTGATTGCGGCTCCTTGAATCGTCCAGACTGCGTTCTTCGAAGTTCCTTCAACTCAATCGGGTGGCCAATTAGGAGGCCCAAATCGCGTGCGAGTGTACGAATATATGATCCCGCTTCGCAATCAATTTCGATTGCAGCATCACGACCATCCACATCGATTAATCGTGTATTGATATGCCGACTTCGCACTTGCACCTTCACGGCTGAAATTTCTGGAGGGACATTGTAGACTTGCCCAGAGAGTTGAGTAATGGCTCTCCCCAGTGCATCGGCATCGAATTTCTGCGAACCTCGCAATATCGCAACATATGTTTTGTCGTGGGCGAGAACCTTCTTCGTCAATCGCATTGATCGACCGGATAGAAGAAGCAACACACCCGTTGCAAATGGGTCTAATGTGCCTCCGTGACCGAGTTTTTCAACCCCGAGAATATCTCTTGCCCATGCCGATACTTGGTGGCTATTGGGCCCGGTGGGTTTGTCGATAACAATCATCCCAGCCTGCAACAATTGTTCTACACTTCTTTCCGACGGTCTGCAGCCATGCGCGGAAGATGTTTTGGCATCTTCATCGATGATGATCAATTGAATTCCTCCAGGTGAGTTAGCACTTGTCCCAATACTTGTTCCGCATCCAATAGGTCGGATTCAATCACACATGTGTAGGGCTCATGTGAATTAATGTCAATTCCGTAAAATCGCATGTATCGTGCGCCATCATAATCCATTCTCTCTCGAATCAAGTCCACTTGATGTTCGATAGAACCCCCTTCTCGATTGACGACTCGTTGTGCCCTGACACGTTCGCTCACATCAATCCAAATCCGTGGACACCGAATGTCATTTTTGAACGCCCACCAGCCGGCCAATCGGCTTTCGACAATATCTGGACTCGCATCGGATAGCATGGTTTCGACCAACAACTTGTCAAGCGATTGATCTACAGAATCGTCGTCCATACATTGTTGCCCAAATTCTTCAAGTGTGACTCCGCGCTCTTTTGCCATGTCACGAAAAATTTGACCTCCATTGATCATTGTCCAATTTAGGCTATTACAGAGCCCCTGAACAAGGGTACTCGTTCCAGAACCGGGGTGTCCACTTATGGTCACACTTGCAACCAAAGTTAGCGCCTCCACTCGTCTAGGCAAACTTGACATCGGTTCCGCCCAGAATCTGTGCGGACAACATCCTCCCCTCCACAAGATCGGCACGAAATGCCATCTAGGATTCGAGAAAATGCGGTCCCTTGGGTACGTTTGCTCTCTTTTTCTTCCTCAACTTCTTCAGTTGCACCTCGATTTCGGCGCTGACTTCGCTGGGTTCTACGACTCCCTTTTTTCTTTGATTTCTTTTCCTTGAGTAAGACGAGCAATGGTTCTTCCAACTTCTCCCCTGAGGCGACCAGGGGATGACTTCGATAGCGGAATAATTTGATGTGGCGATCCACGATTCTTCCAAGAGGGGCACTCAAAGTGATGTAAGCGATAATCCAAGCTGGAAAGAGAAGGATTCGGCCATTAAATCCCCATTGTGGATTCCAAGGCAGGCTCACATATTCAACTCGAAACTCGTCGACCATTACATACATCCAACTGAAAATACCGATTACGAAGATCATGGTGAACATCATTGGTTTCATCATTGACATCTGTAATTTCGTTGTTTCAGGCATCAGATGCATCTGCATTTTCTGAATTTTTTCCAAGCGCACATGGTCTCGAGAAATCCGTGCTTCATTCATCAACTTCCGTAATTGCTTGTTCCTATGGTTGAGATGGGCCTGCATCATTGGGTCCATGAACAATGAACGAAACACTGTATTCACAATCATGATTGATGAGCCAACGATTAGGACGGTGGGCACAAAGTAGAGGTCATAGAATGGCAGTGATGGTTCGAGGACACTACCCGCCAAATTAGCCATCGATAGCCTAAGCCCCTCACTCATGAGGATAAATGACATGCCGATTAGCAGGAAGATTGGCATGAACAACTGGCCGAGGGGCATCTCAGGTTGCTCCGGTAATTCTTCTGCCACAACACCTTGCCGTTGAGGGCGCGCCATCAACCCTTCGGGTTGAAATTGTGGTTTAGAGGTCGAAGGAGGGAAGAATTCAACACTTCAAGGGGTATACGCCACCGTGGACTCCCCAGAACAGGCCTTACGCGATGCACACGCCGCTGAGGTCGAAGGCAATCTGAATTTGGCTGAATCAATCTTGCGTGAAGCCAGTAAAAGGTGGAGACGAGAACCCGAATTCAAAATGCGTCATGGGAAAATATTGCGCAACTTGGGAAATGAGAAAAAGGCCCTGAAAGTATACAGGTCGGTTCTCAAAGCCCACCCTCAACGTGCAGATGCTGCTATCGCTGCGGCTGAAATAGCCTCGTCTCTCAACAAAGTACGATTGGCAGAATCTCTCTGGTCGCGCGCTCTTTCCGTAGGCGCACCCACGGATGTCGCTACAGTAGGATTGTGTCGAACAATTTGGCTGAGAGGTCGTAAAGAAGAAGCCTGGGGACGTGCTCTTAGTGCATTTGAACAGGGCAGGAATTCAAGCAGAATTTTGCATGATTTCCTACGAGAATGTTCACCAATCATCGGTACTCAAGTGCCTGAAATTGATGTTTTGGAAACCGGCGAACTAAATGATGATTTTTCAACAATCACATCTCGACGTGAAATGACAATTAATTCTCCAACCTTTGCTACGGATTCAGTTGAAGCCATGGCTGGAATCACTGCCGACGATTTGGCTGTGCCCACTAGCGAAGCGATCACGGAATTACTAGGTGAAAACGCTTCGCAGCAGCAAATCGATATGAGTGAATTGAGCAAGTCCACCTCAGGCGACAAAGAATCTCGAGCCGAAGTCGAGATTCCTGACGATTTGTTTGATTTCGACTGATTTCAGAATGAGTATGAACAAACTGGACACATTTTCATGCCTGCCTCAACATCAGCATTGCAGATTGGGCATGAGGTTGGTTCAGTAATCCCCTCGCCCGAGTCGTCCGTATCGCCTCCGGTCAACTTGGCCAAGGCAGCATCCATCTGATCATCTTCTTCAGCGGCTTCCTCTTCAGGTTCATCCTCGGAAGGTTCCTCTTCGGCTTCAGCCACCTCTTCTTCGGCGGCTTCCTCTTCAGGTTCGTCCTCGGGAGATTCCTCTTCAGGTTCATCCTCGGGAGATTCCTCTTCACCTTCACTCTCTTCCACTTCTTCTTCAGTTTCAGGCTCAGGCATTGGGAGGGACTCAGGTGGTTCATCATCTTCGATTTCAGCTCCAACATCAATTCCATGGATTTCTTGCGCGTCACTAACCTTGAACCCAGTCTCAGCATCTCCCTTGAATTCGTAGATGACCTCAATTCTCTCTCCACGGGAAACTGTGCCAATATGCCATGACATTTTCTTGCCATCAGTGGTGGCCTCTTCAGTCATATCGCATTTGACCTTACCACCATCTGAGGATGTCACCTTCCATTCAAGCAACTCAAATGCTCCAGGGATGATGTCGTGAATAACGACATCCTTGAGTGCGGAATCGGCTCGATTGTTGAACATAATCATGGCTTCGTATCGGCCAGCACCGCCAGCGGGGAAGACTTCCTTTCCTGAGTCATAATTCACCTTTCTGTGGGTCACTCTAACGGCGGGCACAACATTGAGCCCTCGTGTGGCAACCGGTCCAAAGCGTTCTGAGCTGAAATCGATTCTTGCAGGTGCTGCAACAACATCGTTCGCAGGACTTGGGTCAGGTGCTACCAATGGATACGTGATGCACATCTTGTGGCCCGGTGCTAAGCCTATGGGGCCTTTTGTTCCGATTGTCACAAGCATTGTGTGTCCCGGTCCATCAGGGGATGTTCGATTCTCTTCAAGAGAAATCCCTTCTTTCAATTCAATTCTAAATTGATCTCGAATCAGTTCATTGCCATCGATACTTGCTTTGACACTATCCACATCTGGTGCGCCAAAAATACCGGGTATATCATCTGTAATTCTGAGTAAATTAATGGTGGCTGAACCCGTATTTTCAATGTCCATTGTCGCGGTCAATTCAGTTTGTCGGTAGTGCCGTAGAACATCGATAGAGTATGATTTCTCAACCTCTGCCTCAAGCACCTCAATCGTGAGTGGCTGCAATGTCACAGTCCCCTCTGTTCCTTGGCTTACTCTTGGGAGGACAGTGTAGAGTAATTCTTGACTGAAAGTTGGTTTCTCCGTTGAGTGGACAACCTTGACATCACTTTCCCACCGTCCATCTGGTAGGACATCATCTTCTACGTCTTCCACTTCAAACAAGTTCTCATCGGCACCTGTCTGGCTAACCGTGAGCTTGGTCAAATCGACAGTGAACGATGATCGATTTTCAAACACTGCTTGACAGCGGTAGTTATCTGGTCGCTCATCTTCATCCACAACCATGTAGGAAAATCCTCGGCAATGGGCATCGACTTCATTGAAATTCATCCCGGACAGCGTCGCTTCTGCAGAATATGTCGCGGTCGCGTGACCCGCATCGATAGCGCCAACTGCTTCGGCAGTGACTGCGGTTGGAATAGACAACTTCCGGCTTTCACCAGAGGCCAATCGACCCACATTCCAAGTTACGGTGTCGCCTTGCTTTTCGTATCCATCACCTTCACTGACTTGAATTTCGATCGGGAATGTTCGGGATACAACGATATCATTCAGTTGGACGGGACTCATATTTTCCACTTCAAGTTCCAACTCGATATCCTGTGCATCTCCACTTCGCTCTAATGAAAGACTTCGTTCTTGATTGCGCGATGGATTCGTATCGATCCGCTCGCGAACACAGAGCATTCGTGGCCCTTCAACGCTGTAATCTAAGGTTTGATCAGCCCCCGCTTCCAATTCGGAGAACGGTAAATCAGATGTGATGTCGGCATAATCAGTATCGTTTAGAACAACATCGATATCCCAAAGTCTGTCTTTGTCACTTGGATTTTTCAATGTCAGTAGACCTTTCACTGATTGCTTGACCATCTCACCATCTGCTGTGAGTGTAGCATCTTCAGATTCTTCGAGTGTACCCATCAATTTGTGACCTGGAATGGCATCTACATCTGATGCACTGCGGATTTTTCCGCCAGCCATCGGTGGGCCGGTTTCGATGATAACCTCAGCAACTTCTTCAGCATCTGAATCCGAAGTAAGTAAATCGAGAGCCGGTGGTGATGGTGGGGCCTCATCTTCACTCGCAGCTGGAGGTTCAGGTGGGGCGAGTAGGTCGAGCCCTGGTGGCATTGGAGGTTCGGGATCTCCACCATCATCTTCGTCAACCTCCTCTTCGCTAGCTTCTCCCAATAATTCCAAGGGATCTCCTAGT
The DNA here is from genome assembly GCA_964644485.1 of uncultured Candidatus Poseidoniales archaeon. Taxonomy (GTDB): domain Archaea; phylum Thermoplasmatota; class Poseidoniia; order Poseidoniales; family Thalassarchaeaceae; genus MGIIb-P. Next base: position 5,860 of record CAZXVR010000108.1, read on the forward strand.
TCGTCATCATCAAACATTTCTGGTGGTGCCGGTGGAGCTGGTGGTGCTTCGGGAGGTTCAGGTGGGGCTGGTGGTTCCAAGCCCGGTGGTGCAGGCGGAGTTGGTGGTTCCA
>CAZXVR010000109.1:0-5922 GCA_964644485.1 uncultured Candidatus Poseidoniales archaeon
TCTATTCAAAGGCCAAAAGCCCTCATGATTTCTTCGCCTGTTAACATCGGTATGCCGCGTGTAGATGCGTAGGCTCTCGCATCCTCGACACTGAGTGCCCGATCGCCATCTGGTTGCAACATTTCAGCGCCGATTGTGCACGGTGCCAAACCTGCCAATCTCGCGATTGCGACAGCCAGTTCTGTGTGCCCTTGTCGAGTTGACAATCCACCTGGTGCTTCTCTACACAAGGGGATGTGCCCCGGGGTCCTGAACTCCTCCCCCAGAGCAGACATCGCATCTATAGCACTGGAACCACTCATTTCATCGGCCAACTCTCCGAATCTTCGAGTGGTCAATGCCCGATCATGATCGGTTATTCCTGTGTAGGTATCTCGATGGTTCAGAGATAGTGTGAACGCACTTCTTGTGTCATATTGTAAATCGTCGGTAATCAGTTTCCCGAGCACTGGATTTTCTTCGACCAGAGCTGGATGTGTGTGGATGTCTTGCAACCAAGGTAGCCCAAATTTTTCTCCGATATCATCACCGATTGCGAGAAACAGAAGACCTCCACAATCTTGGCGCAGTTGACGCATTACAGCCGGTGTTGCTGCTGCTGCAGGCCAAAGTAGATCAGTCTCACATTCTCGGAAATCTGAATCGAACACCATCACTGGATTGCCCTGAGAAAAGGCCTCGGCCGCCTCTCGAATCAAATCTGAATTCTCCATCGCCCTCGCGCTCCGTAGGGGGCAAACAACCCCGTTCTTTTCGGTCCTCCGCGTTCGCCCCTTTCTTGAAAAGACGCCGGTCCCACATCGTAGATGCGAATTCGATTTCGCCCGTTATCTTATGTGCGACACCCCATCCCAGTCCATGCGCCCTACCCTCGCTTACATCTTGGTGGGTCTTCTGCTGGCTTGCATTCCGGCGGGCGCCGATTTTGAGGATGTTACAACAGATTCTGGACTGGAATCTGTGGATTCAGGGCCAATGACAATTTGGGCATCTTATGGCCCAGGTGTGGCTTGGGGGGATTATGACCAAGATGGCGATTTGGACGTCTTTTTGACGGCCCGTTTCGACCACCTTGGACAGGAAACAGCTGAGCTGCTTGGATACGAAAAAATCTCTGAAATTCCAGAAGGTCACAGTGATCAAGATGCCTTGCTTGCCAATTCAACCGGCCGCAGTCATCTGATGAACAATCAAGGTGATGGCACATTTGTGGATGTCTCTGATGAAGTGGGTGTCGGTTCTTCCAATGTGACCACACTTGGTGCCACATGGGTTGACTTTGATGGCGACGGTGATGTCGATTTGTATCTGTCAAATTATGGTCGTGCAGATTTGATTAACCCCTATGGCTCAGGGGAAACCAATCAGATGTTTGCCAACAACAATGGCACTTTCCAAGACGTTACCACTGAAACTCGATTGGGAAACCCTGGACATTCTTCCGGCTCGGTTTGGGCAGATTATGACAACGATGGCGACATGGATTGCTACTCTCTTAATTTTGGAATGGTTGACGAATATACGGGCCAAGCGCGTAGAGAAAGCAACATTCTGTATCGAAATGACGGTGATTCAAATGGAGATGGCATCCCTGAATTCAGTGATCAAACCGCTGAGGCGGACGTCTATGGTCAGAGTGATTCCCCATCCGCAGATTTTGAAACACTGATTGGCCCCTCCCTACAAATTACCACAACAGCACCCGTGAATCCAAGCACTCAAGTTTCCCTTCCTCCCGGGATCAGTAATTCACCTGAGGGTTCGGGCATGTCTTGGGCAGCGGTTTGGACCGATGTTGATGGTGACGGGTGGCAAGACCTCTTCGTCGCCAGTGACTTTGGCATGTCGCCATTGTACCTGAATAATCGAGATGGAACCTTTGAATTGATGACGATTCCAATGTCGATGGACATTCAAGGAACAGGAATGGGTGCTCATTCTGCAGACATTGATTTGGATGGAGATTTGGATTTGTGCCAATCGAATTTCGGCCCGAATTATCTATGGATCAATCAGGGTGAATCATTCTCTGAAGATGCGGGTGAGGCGGGCATTAACACCAATATTTTGGTCAATTGGGATTGCCATTTCTTCGACTATGATTTGGATGGTGACATGGATTTGTGGTTCGGTGTGGGCAGAATCAACCAATACATTTCCAATCAATACAACTCTCTGTATCGAAATGATGGTGACGTGGATGGAGACGGATTCCTAGACTTCACCGATGTTGCACCCGAGTTGGGTATTTCCGGCTCGAATAAGACGATGGGTGCAGCTTTGGGCGATTACGATAATGATGGAGATTTAGACATATTGATGGCCCACTCCGACCGTACTGTGATGTTGTGGCGAAATACTGCTGTAGAAGATGGGAGTGGGGGTTGGCTGAAAGTTCGCTTACACGGTGTTGAGAACGGTTCCAACAGTCACGGAATTGGTTGCTTGGTCAAGGTCTACCTTGAAGATGAAACCATCCTCATGCAACAAGCATACGTTGGGGATGGTTTCCTTGGAAGCAGCGATCCGGCGATTTTCTTTGGTTTGGGTGAACAAAGTATTGACCGTATCGAAGTGACTTGGTCAACCGGGCACATCCAAACGATTGACGACGTCCAAATCAATTCAGTTCTCGATATTGAGGAGGAACTACCTCCTCCGGTGATGGATTTCTCCGCCTATATCTTGGGCATTATGGGCTTGGGGCTCATTCTTCTTCTTTGGCCGCGCCTCCAAAGAAATTCATGATGAGAAGCCCAGCAATACCCAGTCCAATCAACCCGAGAATCAGGGTACTGGAATCAGTATCTGTTGATGTTTCAAGTTCTGGTTCATCCACGATATTAGGCATATAGCAATCGAGTTGGTCGACATTGTGCTCGGCGAAGAATACGTTGCATTGCAATGATTCAATTTCGGTATTCTGTAGAATCACATGTGACAATCGCGTCGAAGTGAGTTTGGATTCTACAGCATCCAATTCTGGGTCGTTTTCGTAATAGAAAGGGTCACCATCCCTCAATCGTGTAAACTGGTCGCGAATCAATGCGTCCATCGTTTCACCCAATGCTGAATTTGGTAGATGGTCCTCGGCCAACATGCCGACCAATGGATCGATGTGGCCATGGTCCTCAGGTGCATAGGCTTGGACCAATCGATTGGCCACATCAGGATCACTGGTGATTTCACTATAATTCGCCACTGGAGGCAATCCAAATGCTTCTCTAATCTCCCCATAATAGGGTACGCCATGATCTCGACCACGCTGGATATCCATGGCACACAGATCCATTCCACCAGCCCCGGGCAATCCGAACAGATGATTTCGCAAATCTTCACCAAAGTAGATGTCGTTGGCCGGTTGGACCTGCATGGCCAATCCGCGAAGAATCGGTGATATGCCACCCTCCTCAGTCACTGGACTCGTGGTCCAAAAACCATCGAACAAACTCATCACCCCATTTTCAATCGGTTGGCGATTTTCATCGACGCGTAGGAAAACATCTCCTGTTTGTGAATGCCCCATTCGGAAAGCAACTGTGGCAAATGCGCTGGTAACCTGCGGGTTGACATTAGAGTCAAATCCCGAATAATCTTCGAGGGTGATTCCCAAACTGGGCAGGAATTCTTCGTAGGTAATGGCTTGAATTTGTGCCGCAACCAACTTCCTCGCGAGTTGGAAAATTTCCTCATCATTCCAGTCTGGATTTTGCTCAGAGATTTGGTCGGCCAACCGATTATGCTCTCTCATGAAGAGAACATGAAGGGACATGAGAGCGATGTGCTCGTTCGCTCTTGAGTCGCCTGCAATGAATCGAACATCAGCACTGAATCCTGCAAACGACATGGGCGGTGCTGTATCATCATCGTCTTTGGCGACCGGCAACAAATCCCCATATGGGTTCTCGCTGACCTTCAATCGACCCCCGTCATGAGATCGCAACCAATTTGTTGTCGAATCTGATGAGCCATAGATTACGCTGCCATCAATCCATGTCGTGATTGAATTCGGATGCTCTCTATGCACAATTCCATTATCATCTACAACATCGACATATAGCGATCGGAAGAAACGAATTTGCGAGCCACCAGGTGCTCCCATTACAGAGTCGTTTTCGTCAATGTCAATATTCGCTTGTTCAGGGGTACCATTTTCACCTACTCGCCCGTTTTGTGTCAATGTGAAATCAATTTCGTGAGTAATGAATTGACCCCACAACCAATTGAAGTCAGACAACCCTCTTTCATCGGGAACGACTCCAGGTTGCGCACAAACAATGTTGCTAATTTCACGCGCGTTCGGAAGGTCGCCCAAACCCATCCAACCAGCGTTTGCATCATGAGTTGAATTAGCGACACGTCCGAGCAATGTTCCGGCTTGACCCCAATCAGGGTTTTCAGAATTGACATCCGAACCATCCGCATTTGGGAAATTTGTTGCAGGCGTAGCGATATCGTAACTTGTCGCAGCCATTTCAGCACTCAAACTACTGGGCAAAATCATCAGCATGCAAAGTCCGATGGCGACCCCCATCTTCGTCGTCAAACTCCGATGGCTGACCCTTTCCATGTTGTGGTGCCGGCGGTCGAAATGGGTTAAATTGTCGGTCGAAAAATTGCGAACCTTCAATACATACGAGGTGTAGGTAAGTTCGGCCTTTGAAAAAATAAGGAGAATGCATCCGCACATCCTTTTACACAGAGACCGTTTCGGCCGAGAGGCCGGAGGGAGCCCTATGCCACTAAGACTTGGACCAGCCGGCGTACCTTTGTCCTGTAAAGGACGAACAATCGTCGAAGGAATGGACGATATTACAGCTCTTGGATTGGAAACAATGGAGATTCAAACGGTCAGAACCGTTGCCCCACATCACTTCGATCAATACTGGCAGGCCGGGATTCTTTCATGGAAGACCGGTTTTGAGATGAATCTCCACGGTCCATATTACGCTGAACTTCTGGGAGACAAGCGTGAACGCAGCCGCACACTATCTAAGATGGAAGCAAGTCTTCAAGCGGCGAAGGTCATCAATGCTCGTCACATTACCTACCACGTCGGACCATATGGCGACTTCAAAAGAGGTTCAGAAGCCAACGAACAAGTCGCCAATGTAATGGCGGGCGTCGTGGACCGTTGCGCCCAAATTTGGAACAATGAGGACGAGGTCGAAGATTATGCTGCCTTCCCTTGGGTCATTGAAAATAGCCCGACTTTAATTGGTGTCGAAACCAGTGGCCGTCAAGAATTGTGGGGCAGTCTTGAGGAAGTTCTGGAAGTCACAAATCACGTAGAGGGCACAGTACCTGTCCTCAATCTCGCTCACGTGCACGCGCGTGGAAACGGTCGCCTGCGCACCAGTGAAGACTTCGGGGAATTGTTTGACTTGGTTCGTGAGTCCATTGGTGGCAAGACATTCTATTGCCACTTCAGTGGAATCGAACATCGCATGGGTAACGCCTTACACTACACACAAATCAAGAAGTCCGACCTCAAATTTGAGCCTCTTGCAGAGTTCATTGCAGAGGACGGTGATTGGCTCGATATCACGATGATTTCCGATTCACCCCTACTCGAGCACGACGCGATGTTCATGATGCAACAGTGCGAGCGGGCCAGACATCGGTTGTTTGAGAAACAAGCACGAGATGATCGCCGGCGGAAGTTGGCGATTGCGCAAGGCATTGACCCTGATGAATTGGCAGCCAGAGAAGCCGAGGAAAAGGCCAAGCGAGAAGCGGCGGAGAAGGCCCAATCTGCTCCCGCTGCCACCGTGGAGAAGAAGGTCAAGAAGCCAGTAAAAAAGACAGCCGATAAGAAGGAAAAGAATTCGTCTGACGATGGGCCTATGGTCATTGAAGATAAAGAGGACGACGACCTCTTTTGAGGCCCTCATTTGGCACCCGAAAGTGTTGATAATGCAA
>CAZXVR010000110.1:0-5796 GCA_964644485.1 uncultured Candidatus Poseidoniales archaeon
ATGTGGACCCGGTGACTGAAGAGGATATGCGCTCAGTGAACGCATACGAACACCCACAACCCCACGCATGTTTCATCCAGAGCGTCAGTGACAGTTTGGTCGGAGATACAAGTTCGATTATGGGCTTATGGAATCGTGAGGCGCTTCTGTTCAAATTTGGATCGGGGACCGGTTCAAACTTCTCTAACATCCGGGGTGCGGGTGAACCCCTTTCGGGTGGAGGGACATCGAGTGGTTTGCTCTCATTCCTGAAGATTGGTGACCGGGCAGCAGGCGCGATCAAGAGTGGTGGCACAACTCGTCGTGCGGCCAAGATGGTCACCTTGGATTTGGATCACCCTGATATCGAGGAATACATCGGATGGAAGTTGTCTGAAGAAGAAAAAGTCAGTGCTCTTGTTGCAGGGACTGCAGCGTTGCAAAAGCACTGCAATGCTGTTCTTGAATCCTGCTGGGATGGCGATGATCTCTCATTGGATACGAATGAAAATATGGCGCTGAAGAGTGCGATGGTTAAGGCGATTCAAGCAAGTGTACCTCAGCCTCACATCCAGCGAATGCTTGACTTGGCAAAACAAGGTTGGAAGAGTGTAGAGTTTGAATCGATGGATACCGATTGGCAGGGTGAAGCCTACGGTACGGTATCCGGTCAGAATTCAAACAACTCCGTGCGTGTGCCTGAATCGTTTATGCAGGCTGTAAAGGATGGAGGCGAATGGGATTTGGTCTTCCGAACAGAGAGAGATAAGGCCGCTGCGGAGGGCCGTGATCCTGTTCCTCACCGCTCACTAGATGCCAACCAATTGTGGAATGATATCGCCTATACCGCATGGGCATGTGCAGACCCAGGTATCCAATTTGATACCACGATTAACGAGTGGCACACTTGCCCTGAAGGTGGGCGTATTAACGGCTCAAACCCATGCAGCGAATACATGTTCCTCGATGATACTGCATGCAACTTGGCCAGTATCAATTTGCTCCACTATTACGATAAAGATACCCAAAAATTCGATATTGAAGGGTTCCGACACTCCTGTCGACTTTGGACGACAACATTGGAGATTAGTGTGCTAATGGCACAATTCCCCAGCCAAGCGATTTCTCGTAAATCATACGATTATCGAACCCTTGGCCTAGGTTTCTGTAATATCGGTTCAATGCTGATGCACATGGGCATCCCATACAATGACCCACGGGGCTATGCAATCTGTGGTGCGATTTCGGCCATCATGACCGGTGAAGCCTACGCAACCAGTGCTGATTTGGCCAGCTTCCTCGGCCCATTCCCCGAATATGAAACGAATGCCGATCATATGCTTCGAGTGATGCGGAATCACCGCAGGGCTGCATACGATGATCCTGCTGAAGAGTATGAGGGCGTCACCATCGCACCGATGGGAATCGATTCTAAGAAGTGCCCCAAGGATTTGCTTGATGCAGCACGAGGTGTCTGGGATCAGGCACTTGAAAGGGGTAAAGAACACGGCTACCGCAATGCCCAGACTACAGTGATTGCACCGACTGGCACCATTGGATTGGTGATGGCTGCAGACACGACTGGTGTTGAGCCACAATTCAGTTTGGTGCAATACAAAACGCTAGCAGGCGGTGGATCACTACGTATCATCAATCACGGAGTACCCAGCGCACTCAAGCGACTTGGTTACAAGAAGGCAGAAGTGCAAGACATTGTCGATCACGTCATGGGAACAGGTTCACTTGAGCGATGCGAGGCTGTATCCATGCAGAGTTTGCTGGAGATGGGTTTCTCCGATACTGAATTCTCAAAGATCGAGGCTGCTGTTGAAAATGTGTTCAATATTCGCTCGTTGTTCGCCCCACATGTTTTGGGCGAGGAATTCTGTACTGGCACACTGAAGATTTCAAGTGAGGATTGTGACAATCCTCTCTTTGACACCCTTGGATACCTCGGGTTCTCATCTGCTGAAATCGAAAGTGCACACAACCATGTCTACGGACACCTCTCAATTGAGGATGCACCGCACCTCAAAGAAGAGCACTTGCCAGTCTTTGACTGTGCAACACCTGGTGGGAAAAATGGGACCCGGTGTATCGATTGGGATGCTCACGTTCTGATGATGGCTGCAGCGCAACCATTCATTTCAGGTGCCATTTCAAAGACCATCAATATGCCGAGTGATGCAACCATCGAAGATGTTCGTGCCGCCTACGATCTTTCTCACTCAACAATGAACAAGGCTTGCGCAGTGTATCGTGATGGAAGCAAACTATCTCAGCCATTGATGAACAGTCTGGTCGACATGTCCAGTGTTGAAGAAGAAGAGGATGATTTGAAAACCATCGTAAAGAATACTTTGGAAACAAAAGGGGAGATGACATTCCAAAATCTGGTCAAGCATGTAGAAGATACATTGCCGCTACCTGAAAAACAAGCGGCTCCGCTCGCTGAGGCCTTTGTTCACAACTACATCGCCTCAAGGCAACCATTGCCTGCTGTGCGCGATTCACGTACGATGAAGGCGAGTGTGGGTGGACACACAGTGTATCTGACCTCAAGCAAGTATGATGATGGTCGCCTCGGCGAGATTATGATTACAACTTCCAAGGAAGGGGCAGCATGGCGCAGTCTGCTGAATCAGTTCGCAATCGCCGTATCGATTGGACTGCAATATGGAGTGCCGCTCGATGCATTCGTCAAGTCATTCACCTTCCAAAAGTTCGAGCCCAGTGGAATGGTCATGGGTGGTTCAAATCGTGTCAAGATGGCGACCAGTTTGGTCGATTACATCTTCCGTGAACTGGCCATCGATTACCTCGGCCGTAATGATCTCGCACATGTCAGTGAAGAGGACTTGGAAGTGACATCGATTAGTCGCCCCGAGATTACCGAAGACGGTGTGGCTCGCTCTCAGGGTGAAAGTCGAAATGTCCAGATGACTTTGGATGTCGATCCAGAATCCACCATGAGGCAGCAGGCCCGTGAAGCTGGATTCACTGGAGACATTTGCACAGATTGCGGTGGCAGCCAAATGGTACGAAATGGTACCTGCCTCAAGTGCAACAGTTGTGGCGCAACCACTGGTTGCTCCTGATTCATCTCGCTGATTCTTGCCAGCGAACGTAGTCGAGAATGGCTTGCTTGATGTCCAATGGTGGGGCATCTTCTGGCATTTCTCGCTGTGCTTCAATTCCCAATCGAATGGCTTCCACGAGTTCTTCCTCAGGCTCTCTTTCGATTATTGCTTCAATGAATACTTCGAGGGGGACCCCCTGACCTCTGCGCAATGCTTCGGAAACACGTTCTTCCTCATCCTCATCATTAGGGGTTCGAACCGTAACCATCAGGCAACACCTCCTTGTTCACGCATGGTTGTATAGGACATTGCTGCTTCATCGGTCCAACTCATCAATGGACCATCGGTTGCCAGCCTTGAGTCCATTTCGGCCCATTCAGAATTGACACATTCATCGTAAACTGTTCTAACAAGATGGTCGTGCCCCAGCACCAGTGCCTTATCGAGAACGCCTGAAACGGTGGCCAGTGTTCGGCGATCTGTTCCCGACCAGTATGCGTTCCATGGATGTGTGTGCACCCATAGACGAAGAGGTAGCTGCGAGCCAATCGGCGGGGACAGTCGCACCATACCAATGGTGCCAATGTCTACCCACACCCATCCTTGGGCGTCAAACAAAATACTGACTTCACGCTTCAGTCGATCTGCAAGATTCCACACGCTCAACCAATGTCCTTCTACTGCAAAGTAAGCAAAGCTCTGGAGAAGTGCGTCTGCACGCAAATCGCCAGACCGGATTGCTTGCTCAATATCCTCAGTAGGATGTAATCGGGGAAGAACCGCTTCTTGTGGAGCCGGTAGAGATGACGGGGTCAAGTCCTGCTTCTCCGATGTGCTCATTCTACCAACCCCTGGGTAATTTCAGGCAATGGTAATTCGCCCATGTGTATGGAATACATCTTGCCTAGCGGAACACTTGCTCCGCGAAGCCATTGAACAATCCACTGAGCGCCATGGGCAGCAGCCAAGGCAAATCCAAACTGAATGTTGCCCGTTTCTACAGCCTCTTCCAGTTGACAACTTGTCGATGTGCCCTCAGGCAGTTTCGGTAGGTTGTCAAGAACGCGTAGGTCATCTTGATAACTCCACATCACAAACCCATCTCCACGTGCACGAAGGTCCAGCCAATGCTTCGCATTCGCGTGCACAATGTTACGGGGTTCTTCGCGATCTACCGCGACAACAACAAGGTCGTACTTCGAAAGGTCAGTTTCCGCAGAGAAATCATCAGCAATTCCAATGACATCTACACCATTTACAGATGTCATACCTGCGGACTCAGCCCGCTGCTGAATGGCGGTAACCTTGTGGCCCGATACGTCACTATGGCCAAATTGCTGATGAGGCAAGTTGCGAGACTCAACCACATCACCGTCCATCAAAGTCAGCTCAAGGCTGCCAGCCAGTTCGTTCAGGCCACTAAACGCAAACGCGCGCGTGACATGATTCACAAGAAGGCCGCCAATTCCACCTGCTCCAATCATCAAAATGTTTGTTCTCATTCTTCATCACCTACCTGTGGCGATAAACCAACAAGACCGGGGGCAATGCGAACTTGAGATACCCAATCTGCCATGTAATACATTTCGTTGGTAATTTCTTGTCTTGCTTCTTCGCTCATGATTGGTCCTCCTCTCCGTATAGTTCCGCTAGAGCAATGGTTCGTGCCTCATAAAACTCTTCTTCGTTACTCGCACCTTCCATATCCCCCAAGTGCTTCAAGTGGGTCGTCATAGAATCCCACGTAACATCCGGAGGGGCGTTACCAGCACACCAGGAAATCATGTATGACTTGCACAATGTACTTCGAAGCGTATTCATTTCCTTCTCTAATGATTGTCGAAGGTCGTTAGATAGTGCAAGCAGTGTTGTCACCACTTCGTCGCCCGGCCAGCATGTAAACGGGCGATCTCGGCGTCCGTGAATACAAATGTGTTCCCAATTACCATCACGGTCATCAAGCCAGTGAATGTCATAATCCAGCATGTATCTAAATGAATGCATTAGCATTCCAATTGAGCCCTCTTTGGTCAAATCAATTTCATCAAAGCGTTCGGCTACAAGTTCAGCAAAACGTGGGCGGTAGTGCACTGAAACCTTGTAGGTCACTCCAGATGTACCGCGCAGGCGAATCGCAAAGGAGCTGGCCGCGTAGTGGCTACGATCAGCACCACCAATGTCAATCGTTGCGTCCAATTTTTCCACTGTCTCACAAATCCACTTAATGGATTCGTTGTGAGGACCAAGTCCTTTGCACCGAAAGTGCTTCAGAACCCAGTCTGTCTTCTGTTTGTTCATTTTTTCTTCTAATTCTGTTTTCATAATATCAATACCTCGTTTGCTCATGTATTCAGGTGATATGAGCGTCACCTGTAAGGGCGGCGACTCCCCCGCCCAGCGGGCGGGGGAGCACCTGTGTTCATCTCAGCCATCTCTGGCTGGTGTGGCCCGCGTACGCGGGGTGCTTGTGTTGGCTTAGCAGCCTCCAACAAGACCGGGCAAAATGCGAACGGAAGACACCGTTGAAAGGTTGTCCTCGTTCACCTGGTCTGCCTGAATTAGCTGGTTGTCAGCGTAAACCCAGGCACCAGAATTCTGCTGAATTGTCGCAACTGTGTCAGCTGGACTTAGCGTCATCTGGGTATGCCCTGTCTTGTCAGCAAGCTGCACCGTAATCATATGGTCCATTGTGCTATACCTCCAAGTTGGTTGACCTCGTCTACGAGCCGAGTCCGGT
>CAZXVR010000111.1:0-5767 GCA_964644485.1 uncultured Candidatus Poseidoniales archaeon
GCTGTGGCCGTAACGGCCTTGTTCAGTTTCTTAGCGGCATGGAACGAATATCTTCTGGCATTGACATTCAATACATCCAACGACATGTATACGCTCCCTGTTGGGTTGGCCAGTCTGATTTCATCGACAGGTCAAGCATGGGGTGATTTTGCCGCGGCTTCTCTCCTCGTCAGCATTCCAGTGGTGATTTTATTCATCGTTTTCCAGAAATTCCTGATTCAGGGTCTCAGCGCAGGGAGCGTCAAAGGGTGATACAATGGTCGAAGTACGATATGAAAGTGTAACAAAACGATACGAGAACGGATTTGAGGCTGTCAAGAATCTCAATCTCGAGGTAAACGATGGTGAATTCCTCGTTCTCCTCGGGCCGAGTGGCTGTGGGAAATCCACGACTTTGCGCATGCTTGCTGGGCTTGAAGACATCAGTGAAGGCAACATCATGATCGATGGTGCCAAAGTGAACGATTTGCCTCCTGGGGCACGTGGTTTGGGCATGGTTTTCCAATCGTATGCACTCTACCCACACATGTCGATTGCCGAGAATCTCTCCTTTGGTCTACGCATGACCAAAGGCGAAGGCCGTTTGTCAGACGATGAGATTGTCAAACGGGTTCAGGAGACTGCCAAATTGATGGAGTTGGAGGACCAACTCGACAAGAAACCAAAGCAACTCTCCGGTGGGCAACGCCAACGTGTAGCGTTGGGTAGGGCCCTCATTCGCCAACCCAAAGTGCTGCTCATGGATGAACCACTGTCCAATTTAGATGCGGAGTTACGACACCAGATGCGTGCAGAAATTCGTCGCCTGCATGAGAAACTTGGGACCACTACCGTCTATGTCACTCACGATCAGATTGAAGCGATGACATTGGCGGACCGCATTGCCATTCTCGACCGAGGTGAATTGCAACAACATGGCGCGCCGTTGGACGTTTACAATCACCCTGCAAATGATTTTGTCAAGGGATTCTTGTGTAAACACATAGACGAAATAGTTGAGACAGCAAACAGCCTCTTCCCGAAGGAGTGAGATCTATGAGAGCCGCAATTACCCTTGTGATCCTGCTTCTCTTTTCGTCAGTCCTCATCTACGACGTGGATGCAGATGGAGGTCGTTCGACCAACCACTCCGTCGATATTCAAAGCATGGCTTTCTCACCGAACACGATTACAATTCAGGTCGGCGACAGCATCACTTGGACCAATTTGGATTCGTTCTCCCATACTGCGACCAGCACGAGTGGTCCAGTTGGGTTTGATTCAGGTACTCTCTCAAACTCTCAAACATTCACGTTCACATTCAATACACCAGGCACATATCAATACAAGTGTGATTTTCATTCTTCGATGACTGCAACCATCGTTGTCGAAGCACCGGCTGAACCCATTCGTTCTCGACCCGTGATGACCACGTTCTCATGGGAGGGCGAGGCCACCAGCGTGGAGATTTCCGGAGAGTGGGATGATTGGGACGTTCGAACGGACCTGATCGAGTCGGGCGGTGAATGGACTACTTCACTGGAACTTGAACCAGGACTGTACTGCTACAAGTTGATTGTCGATGACAATTGGATATTCGACCCCTCCGAACCCTACCGTGGCTATTGTGACGATTTTGAGAACAGTGTGGTCCGCGTTGGAGATGCATCCAAGCCGATGTTCTCCCATTCTATCGAGAACAATATCCTGACTGTGCTGTGGCACGCAGGGACTGATGGTGGGGCCCCCGAATCTACACCTTTTGCTCTGGCCACCGGTTTATGGGATGAAGAAACATGGACATGGACCCTTAACCTGTCGACGTTCCCTGATGGCAAGAATACTCTACACATCACCGGCGAGGATGTCGATGGCAATGTTGCCGACGAACTTCTTCTACCATTCTGGAATGGCCCACAAGCGGATTTCATCTGGGAAGATGCGCTCATCTATATGGTGATGACCGATCGGTTCGTGAATGGTGATGGTTCCAATGATCCACTTCCTACCGATGCTGCACAGGGTGCTGATTGGAGGGGAGGGGACTTCGCTGGCATCACTCAGATGATCCAATCTGGATACTTTGCCAATCTCGGTGTTAATGCACTTTGGTTGACTCCCTTCAACACAGCCGCCGATGGGACGGAAATGGCGAGTGATGAAGTGCACAAAGTTTCCGCCTATCATGGGTATTGGCCAGTAGCCGCCAGAGAAGTTGACTCACGATTGGGGACTGAAGCTGAGCTGGCTTCCTTGGTTCAGGCAGCACACGACGCTGGAATCCGTGTTCTCGGTGATTTTGTCATCAATCATGTTCACGAAGATCACCCCTATTACTCCGAAAATCCCGAATGGTTCAACGAAGGTTGTTTGTGCGGGGAGGAGAACTGTGGTTGGACCGAACATCGCCTCGATTGTATGTTCCGCCCATACATGCCCGATGTCAATTGGCGTGTGCGGAATGCCAGTGAGCAATTCATTGCCGATGTAATGTGGTGGATGGAAACTTTTGATCTCGATGGAGGTCGCCTAGATGCTGTCAAACACGTTGATGATCTGGCGATTACAAACCTCGCAGTTCGAATCAATGAGCGCTTTGAAACTGCAGGAACCGATTATTTCCTCAAAGGAGAGACCGCTATGGGTTGGGTTGGCCACTCATTGGAAGACAATGCCAATGAGTATGGTACAATCAATCGATACATTGGACCTGATGGACTCGATGGGCAAGCAGATTTCGTCCTCTATCATGCCGTTGTTGACAATGTATTCACATCGGGAAATATGGATTACCAGCATCTCGATTATTGGACCAACCGTAGCCAAGATCAGTATGTTGAAGGCGCTACGATGGTGCCTTTTGTTGGCAGCCATGATGTGCCACGCTTCGCCAGTCGGGCGGACACTGGGACTGCAGACGCATGGAATCAATGGGTCGAGGATGGATTGCCCGGGCAGCCTGGCACAGACGGGCCCTATGTGGCCGCATTACAAGCGTATACCTGGCTATTGTCAACACCGGGTGCTGCTGCGATTTACCAAGGGGATGAATATGGCGAATATGGTGGCGCTGATCCTGACAACCGGCATATGCTGCGGGGCACTGCAGACCTGAATGAAAATGAGATTGCTCTGAGAGAGAATATCAGTGCTCTCGGTCAGTTGAGAATGCAATCCGAAGCACTTCGACGGGGCACTTACTCGTCTTTATCCAGCGACCTTGACACGATTGCTTGGTCGATGTCAACCGATTCCGACGAAGCGGTGATCGCGATGAATCGAGGCGTTACGCAAACTGAATTCGACCTCGATTTGGATTGGTATGCGAACGATTCTTTGAATGGAATATCCATGGATTCTGAACACCGATTTACGCTGGGGCCACACAGTGTTGCGATTTTCCTGAAGTCCGGAGAAATAATCGACATCCAACCAGACTCCGACGGCCATTGTCTCATTCTCGACAACCTCAGCGTCAATCAGACACTATACATCACGCTCGACTTGGTCAACACCTGTGATGACGGTCTCAATTATCCCGGCGTGAATGCCACATCCGATCACCCCGGTGTGACAGGTTTCTTCGATGGTCTAGAGTGGTATTATGGCATCACTGGTAACGCGACATATCCCTACCAATGGCAACTCTCGGTCGACCCCACTGTACCCAATGGCACAGTGGTCACCCTCACCTTCGAAGCGGGTTTGCTTTCTTGTGGCCCTGATGGTTGGCACGATTGTCCAAATTCAACCCTGCAACATTCCTTCACCGTGGGGTGGCCAGATAATGGAACAAACAACACTTCTCCAGAACCTGAACCAGAGCCTGAACCGGAGCCTGAGCCTGAGCCTGAACCGGAGCCTGAGCCGGAGCCTGAACCGGAGCCAGAACCGGAGCCTGAGCCAGAACCAGTCCCTGACCCTGACCCTGACCCTGACCCCACACCGGTTCCCGATGTTGATCAAAATCCCTCTGAGACCCCCGGTGATACAACCTCAGATTCAGGAGATTCACAGAGTTCAGGTGGGTTGACTACTGGACAATTCATCAAGGTCGCGTTGGGCATATTGACGTTGATTGCAGGCGCCTTCCTCGTGACACTGATGATTCGAGTACGACATCAGGACGATGAAGGGAAATTTGCGTAGAAGCGCAGGTAATCACTGATCATTCGTGCGCCAGTAAATCGTGCACTTGTGGCGATCGATGCTCGCATGAGGTCATTCCAGTGTTCTGGACGGCCATTCCAAGCTGGTAGCACCTCATGCTCCAGGGTGTCATACACCGCAGTTGCATCACGAGTATCATCTCGATCATCCTCACCTGCACCTACACCCCAACCATTGACCCCATGCTCACATGCTTCGGGCCACCATCCATCGAGGATACTGCAATTCGGCACCCCATTCATCGCGGCTTTCATCCCGCTGGTTCCGCTGGCCTCCATCGGCCGAATCGGATTGTTGAGCCAGATGTCTACTCCACTGGTCATCGCCAGTCCTGTGTCCATTGAATAATCCTCAAGGAAAGCAACAGGTATTTCGTCGGCAACCTGAGAAGCACCTTCGAAAATATCGCGAATCAGTTGTTTTCCACCTTCGTCACGCGGGTGCGCCTTCCCAGCGAAAACAAACTGAATTTTTCCGCCCCCAATCTCTCGCAATCTTTTGAGGTCACTGAAGACAAGATTCGCCCGTTTGTATGTTGCAAAACGTCTCGCGAACCCAATTGTCAATCGCTCTTTGTGGAATTCAACCCCAGTCGAGGCTCTGACAAGATCCCGAAGGATCGCACGAGCCTCTTGCCTCGCATCCATCAACCCCCCATCTGGAATTTTTCCAGCGTGAGCCAAAATGGTCGGATCATCCCTCCAACCCTTGAGGTGCTCATCGAATAGATTTGACATGGAAGGGCTCGTCCAAGTTTTGTGGTGGACTCCGTTGGTGATTGGATGGATGTGCGTCCCCTCAAACATTCCACTTGCAACATAGGCATTCAGGTTCGATACAGCATTGACTTGACCGGCCAAGGCCACTGCGAGATGACTCATTGAGCAGAGATTTTCATCTCCGACAAGTTCTGTTGCATCATCTGGTAACAATTCTCCCAAGACCTCTTCAACCTCGTCCCAACCAAATCGGTCATGACCTGCTGGAACGGGTGTGTGGGTCGTGAATAGACAGCGCTGTCGTAGTTCTTCACGCGTCCAACCCTGATGCAACATTTCGAGCATCGCAAATGTGCAATGCCCTTCGTTCAGATGCAATCCTGTGATATCGTGTCCCAACGCTTGAAGCGCACGAATACCGCCGACACCAAGCAGGTATTCTTGACGAATTCTCGTTGAATCATCGCCACCATACAGTCGATTTCCTAGACTTCTATGGTTTGGTGAATTATCTGGGTGACGCGTATCTAGGAAGTAGGTCGGCAACCCCTTGATTCGATACATCCAGATTTTGGAATGCAACGTTGTCCCATCGAGTGGTAGTGAGATTTCGAGACCTGTATCGCATAGGAATTCATGTGGATCTATTTCACCAAATGTTTCCGTTTGGTTTCCTTTTGCATCCAAATGTTGCCGCCCATATCCCTCCCGATACAGCAGTGTGCAACCGACCAGATCGAGTCCCGCATCAGCCGCCGATTTGATGTGGTCGCCAGCGAGTACACCGAGTCCACCAGAATAGGTGTGGAGTCCACTTTCAAAACCGACTTCGGCAGAGAGGTATGCAACACTCATTCGGACCATCTCGGTCCGCTTCCACAGTCCTATGAATTTGACCC
>CAZXVR010000112.1:0-5749 GCA_964644485.1 uncultured Candidatus Poseidoniales archaeon
TCCAAGAGAGAAGAATTGGGTGGAGATGAGCGAATCCACATCACTTTGGGTGATGAGGGCCATGTTCATTCTCTCCAGAAGGGTCTAAGAGGAGTGTTCACCGCGGCGGAATTCAACGAGATTATGGATTCGGCGCAATCAAGATGTTCCGAACTCCGAGAAATCGTCCACAAATTGGAGGCCTCACAATGAGCAAGCGCACCCAAAAAACCGGAGCAACCGCACGATTTGGTAGTCGCTACGGTGTCAGTGTACGCCGTCGAGCTGGAGCAGCGATTGCCAAGGTGAAGCGATCCTACACCTGTCCAGTATGTCAATATCCTAAGGTGAAGCGCCAAGCAAGTGGAATCTGGGGCTGCAAGAAGTGCGGTCACACATTCGCAGGCGGTGTATGGGAGCCATTCACTCGTGCCAGCGATGCAAACAACCGAATCATTCGCCGTGGTCTTGAGGGTGCGACAGCAACCGACATGGCGGTCATCGCGTCACAGAAGGCAATCGAATTCGAGCGCGCTCAAGCGGAGGCAGAAGAGCGTGGTGACGAAGAAGAGTGAGGCCTGGATGGCCACAATTACGACCACTTCTAGAGATTGTGTCGCATTGGCGGCTAGTCTTGCATGTGAGGAAGTCGATTGTGATATGCTTGATTCAGATTCATTGAAGATTACAATCCGCGGAAAAAGTGCATCAGACTTACGCGCAAAATACAATTCAACAATGCGCTCTTTACGCGCATCCAGCGAAGCATTATCGGTAATAGATAGGTGAGATTATGAGTGAAGATATTCCATTGGAACAGATCGTACAAGAATTGCAGATGGTGGCACAACAAGTGGTTTCTATACAAACTCAAGTTCGAGAATTACAAGGTACGATTGATCATCTTTCAAATCAGGTTGATGGTAACTCAATTTTCCAACAAGTCGGCCCCCTATTGGTCGAGGTGGAAGACATCGACGCGCTTAGCAGCAGTCTGAAGGAAACATGTCAACAACTAAGCGAGCACGCAGAAAAGTTGAGTGCAAGAGAGGGCGAGTTGCGAACAGCATATGAATCCGCAGTCAAGCAATTTGAATCGGCATAGGTGATGGTTTGAATCAATCTCGTGTCAAGGACATGGAGCGCCTGAATCAGTGGATTGGAGAATCGCTTAAGCGAGGCGCAATCGCTGTTCTAACCCATCGAAATGGAGACATGGATACCGTTGGATCCGCTTGTGCACTCGCCAATATCATCGGACCCAATGCCCGAGCGTGTGGAATACACCTCTCGACAATGGCAAGAACAATGGTCAACAAAACGGGTGCGGATTTTCTAATCCTAGATTCAAAGAGTCCTAGTTGGCCTCGTAATTTGGGCGGCATCATCATTGTCGACGCTGCGGGACCCAAGCAACCCGGTATCGATTTGCCCGATGTGCCCAAGTGTATTATTGACCACCATCCTGCAGGTGAATCGTTCCAAATGAACCCAGTGGATCTTGAGATCAATTGGGAAACATGTTCGACGGCAGAAATCATACAATTGTGGGCCGAAACACATGCTTCTGCTAGAATAGACAATCAATCCAGAATGCTCCTGTTGGCTGGTATCATCACCGATACAGGTCGGTTTAGACATGCCAATGCATCCGCTCTGTCGTCCGCAGGTAAACTCGCGAAGGATGGAGAAATCGATTTTTCAGGATTCCTAGAAGACATGGAATCAGTAGAGCTAAACAATTCCCAGCGAGTTGCGATTGCAAAGGCATTGTCAAGAGTCCAAACACTGGATGCGGGGAAATGGTTTCTGTCCTATACTCGCGCAGGCACAAACGAAGGTATTGTGGCAAGGGCGCTGATTTCGGCAGGGGCGGATGTCGCATTGGTCAGCCGCCGAATTCAAGGCGAGACTAGGTTAACGGCACGCGCGAACCGTACAGCCACACGAGATGGAGTCCACCTTGGTGAATTAATGCAACAGATGGTTGCACGTAGTGGTGGCGAAGGAGGCGGTCATGCCGGTGCCGCAGGATGGACTGGACAGATTGACGATACGGACGCCACATCAGGGTTCATTGCACTATTGATGTCCGCGCAAGGTGGTGCCAATGGATCCTAGAATCGTCATTAGCGAATTGATTTCGGGTCAGAGATCGGACTTTGTGGCAACAGAGCCTCATGAAGCATTGATTATTGCAGAGCAGGCCGTATGTGAAGGCCACAGTGATTTGTCGAAACAATTGTCTAAACAACTCAATAGCATTGAATTGGAGATTATCAATTTCCGAATCGCCCAACTCTCTAATGATGCAGAAAGCGCCCAACAATGCCTGGCAAACGCTCTTGAAATCAGTCGAAATAAAGAATCTAGAGATCACCTTTTGGAAGCAAGAATCCGCATGGAATGGGGTATTCTAAGAGCAAGTTTGGGGGAGTTCGATAAAGCAGGCGTCGATTTGAAATGGGCCGTCGACCGTTTGTCGTCAATATCTGAAGGACATCGATGGCACGGTATCGCTCTGTTGAATATGGCAGAATGGCACCAGAACCGAGGCGAATATGGGATGGCATTGGCTGTGCATGCAGAAATTTCTCGACATGGCCCACATCTGATTGAAATTGTATCCATTTCAAGGCGTAGAGCTGCAGAGATTCTTATTATGAAAGAGCACATCTACAGTGCCATCAGGAATCTATGGATCGCCCACCATGGTTTCAGACAAACAAACATGATTGAAGAGGCCATAGAAGCAGGCCTCCATTGGATTGATTTGGGATTGACCGAAGTCAGTAGCGATGCCCAAAATATGACTACAGCGATTGAAAATGCTACTCCACGCTCAGCAGGGGAAGCAAAGCCTAGAGTTTGGATACACCCTGATGATTTGGAAAACATTTGCGCATGGATTGAATCAAGAACAGATTCAGAGGATGCTAAAGCATTACTCAGCGATGCTCATGCGGCTCTCCAGTCGTGACTGGAAAACATTTTCAATTCGCTTTCGTCCCATGCAAGAGGCTGGGGTGGAGAAAGGCACCAACCCACTTCCTTGATGTTCGGATCTGGTGATTCCCATGGCTCGGGAACCGGCTCAGTATCGACTTCAATCCAGACAACATCGCCACCACCTTCAGCAAGTTTGAGCGCTGATTTCCGTGCTGTCCCTAGCAAACCAGTTTCCTCAAAAACTTCCCTGAGAGCAGCCATTTGCTCATCTTCACCTGGTTCGACCCATCCACCTGGCAACTCCCACCCCCTATCCTTGTGACGAACCATTAGCCAACACGCTTCACCAGTCCGAATATCGACAGGTGGGGTAATCGTGGGAGTTACCCACGCAACGACCCAATTTTGATTCATAAAAGACCTCAGGGAATTTGAACATCATCTCCGGCTTCCAAACCTTGCTGTGATTGTAGTAGATAGGATTCAGCCCATTCTTCTCCACGTGTCACCAAACGCCGTGACATGAAGAATGCAGTTGCATATTCGCCCTCATTAAGAAGCCGCACCAATTCAACCTCATCCTGGTTTACAGCAGTTTCTGATTCAGATGGAGTTATTTTTTCGACAACAGGTTGCACAAAACGAGAAGACAGGGTTTGCATTTTTGTGAGGAAATCATCTCTGATTTCAATCGAGGGTGGACTCCATGGCAAACGCTGCCCCGTTTCCATTTGCACCTCCATCCGAACTCGGAATTGGTCTCTAACATCGACTTGCGGGGCATTGGTTTGGGCCTGATCGTAGCAGAACCAGGCCTCGTCGAATGAGCCTCTACGCTCATGTGCACGACCCAATTCGATCCACATTTCGAAATTTTGTGGGCGGGTGGATAGCAGAATTCTCGCTAGAGGGATGCAAACATCATCTCCTTCTGATTTCCATAATCGCTCGAGTCTCCTTCCGAATAGAACATTGCATCGTGGATCTGTGAAGTCCAGCACAGAAAAGCGACTGCAAAAAGTCGCTATCGATTCACCATCCATCGAAGTAAACCACAAATCTGGGTCGAGATGATCTCGACTAAGGGCCGCTTCAAGCAGTTCAGCACCCATATCCAGAATGGGTATGCCATCCAGTTGCTTGACTTGCTCAGGGTCACGCCCAAGTACCGAAAACAAATCACCGAGTAGAGCCCTTAAGCCAACTTCATCGGAAAGAATCCCTTTGATTCTCGCGAGTGTCCGCCAATTGTCAGGATGGGTAAAATCATGCAAAAGGGCTTGTCGTGCATTCTGTTCCGCCCAACTAACATTTTCGTTTGCACGTGCCGTATCGGCATCTGCTAATTTCAAAAATTTCAGTGCTTGTGAACGGTGTCGATCTCCCAAACTCCGACGTGGGTGCTGTAGGCTGACAGCAATTCCTTCTACCAAGATATCACCTATTGGACTGATGTATAGGGGCCCGGATCAGTTTCGGGTGAAAGTGTGGCATCATAACCGATTTTCGAAGTTGTGCCATCATCATTTCGAGATGGGTCTAGACTACTCCCTTTTTGCCCAGACAATATGACAGTGTCCTGATCTGGTTGCCATCTGGTCATCAGTGCCCACTCGACTCTTACAGGGTCGCTAACATCAATATCTCGATTGACAATTGTGACCGATTTCATACTTCGGTGACCATTGAGAGCCGCAGTAATCGACTTACGACCATCTTCGGATGATTGCGGTGTAATGCTGACAACTGCTGATAGCCACCCACAACCACCTTCTGTCATGTGAACATCATGACATGTTGTAACCTTTGAAACGGCTGCTTTGATAGTCGGAGCCCTAGGCAATCCCATGAGGGCCTTATGCTCACCTTCAGCAGGTATCAGCGCATGAAAAATCGGGTCATTACGGTGCTGGATTGAATGGATTTTGAACACAGGTTCCATCCTTTCGTCATCCAGTGTACCAGTGATGTCTACATACGGAGCTTCGACATCATCTTCTAGGGTAATTTCAGCAGCCATGGCATATTCTGCATTGGCCGGGACAGGGATTCCATTGTCCAGTGTTACCATTGGAAGCGGTTCACCATAGAATCGCTCATGTAGAGTAGATGCAACCGTCAGCTCATCGATATGTTCGTCGAATGACATCGCTGCTGCCAGTAAGACAACAGGGTCGCAACCATTGACAATTGCAATTGGGATTGTTTCTCCTTTAGCACGTGCGTGATCCAACATCGTTCTCAAATGACGGGGGACAAGTCTTGCAACAACATGTTCGTCATCACGCACGAACTGTCGGTGGAATGAAACGTTCCGCTGACCCTCATATTCGGCAATCACAATGCTTGCAGACATGTATCGTCCACGATCTTCACGATAGTGGTGTGGAATTGGAAGTTTGGTCAGTAAAACATTCTCCATTCTATTCTCAAACACCGGACCGGAATCTACGAAGATGGGTTGCTGGGGATTATCCATCGCCGAGCCAAGAACATCGATTAGTTCTCCAGGGGTGACATCAAAAACCTGGCAAAGGCGATCTCTCGACAGCACATTTAGCGCTGCAGTGTGACCCTCAGCCTCGATAATTTCAGCGTGAATCATATCGTGATTACGTTGCCTTGACAAGTCGAATAGGCCATGGATACAGGATATTGGTTCATCCGGAGAATATGCACCAGCCAAGTGGTCTCGAAAGGCCATGTTTGAGTGGGGGAGAGTCAAACGTATGATAATTAGGGGGAATTGAACACAAATTTGCCGTTGCGTGTGCTGATTCCCACCCGTCACGCTCATATACGGAGGGTTGGTCGCCGGGTT
>CAZXVR010000113.1:0-4725 GCA_964644485.1 uncultured Candidatus Poseidoniales archaeon
CGGTTTTGAAAAATCCACTCGAAATGGGTACAGTAGCTGCAGCAAGTTTGGCCTCTTATTTCATCAAGAGGCGTGATTCAGTTGCACTTGCAGTCTACGATGATACCCTATCATATCTTCCAGCAGATGGAGGCGACAAGCAGTATTTCAAGGTCCTATCCAGTCTTGCAGGGGTCGCTCCGAAGGGCGACATGCCATTGCAAGCCGTGACCAATTCTCTTGCTCCTCGATTTAGTCGAGGCAGTCCAGTATTCGTAATTTCAAGTCTTGAAGGAGATGGTACAGTTCCACATGCGATTCGCGATTTGGCAGGACGTGGTCACGAAGTAGTCATTCTCAGCCCATCCAGTATTGATTACGAACGATTGGTTAGCCGAATTCCTAGAATGTCGTATGAAGTAATGAAACTTGAACGGCAGAATCGGCTGTCGGCAGTTGCTGGTTATGGGGCACGTGTCATAGATTGGATGCCAGATGTAGAATTGAGTCAAGCACTATTGCAGGTGAAAATGTAGAGGGGGTGAATGAATGGCCGATGATGTTGCACAACAAGAGGAAGGATTGACCACCCTACATTTGCGAACCTTGAGAAAAGAATGGCGAATCGTTTGTCTACAACTAGTCGCGAGTTTGGCCCTAATTTGGCTATTCTTGACAATGACCAGAGTGTTTGGATACTGCCATCCAGATTATATTGCCAGTGGGGCATGGTGTCCTGCATTAGATCATACACTAACCCTTGACCAAATTGAAATTGGATTTGCACAAGGAGGTGGATTCGATGGGCTCCCCTTGCCTGATTGGATGACTGGTCAAGGGAATCAGGGCGATGGTAGATTCTTCGTTCCAATTATGTTCACCATGGCAATTGCTGGTGCATGGGTCGCTCTGAATTTCCAGCCACCGGCTCGCCGACGAAAAATCACACTCGGCCTATTGAGTGCAATGATTCTCTTCCTTGCTGGAATGTTCATTCTCACGTGGACATTTGGAATGATTACCAATTTCGAGTTATACTTGCCATTTGGACAGGACGTTGAATCTATGAATCACGCGAACCATCTGGTCTGGCCTTTATCTGTGTACATTCAAGTTCTCGTCGTCCTATTTTTCCTAGCTCCTGTGCTCTTTGGATTAATGGGGATTTGGGGTCTTTCAAAACGGATGGTCAATTGGTCCATGGCGTTCATGTTCATCTTCTTGGGATTGTATGCCCTTCTATCCTACGAAGGGATTGTAAGTCAGTTATCAGGGGCCTCAAACCCCCACGCACCAGGCCTCAATCCATTACCGACTCAGATTGGTGAGGCGGACACATTGGGTGGTTTGATTTCTGGAGATGTGTGGGAATTATTACTAATCGCAATTCTACTGATGGTATTCTCTGAAACTGCTCAATCGACAATTCGTTTCCTTGAATATGCATTCAGATTGCCAGAGTCGTGTAAGAAGGACCCTGAGTACGTGCGTCAATTCCAAAGTATTCTAAACACTCATATGCAACACACGCTAATTGTCATCACGGCAGTTGGAATTGTCACAATGTTGGCTCTCAAGTTTGACGATTTGATTATCGATATTGTTGGATGGACTGGTTCAGGACAATGGAGTGGTCAGGTGAAAGAATCTCTCGAATTACGCCTCACCTATGGAAAGGTGATTTCGGCTATGCTTTTCCTCACATTCGTTGCAGGATTACGATACATTGTCCCATGGCAGAGAGTTTCAGGTCTCTTAGAATCTGCTCTCAATAAAAAAGGAAATTCAAATCCCTGATTATTGATTTCCAGTGTTTATCTTTTGTATTACTCTAGCCAACATTTCGGTAACGAATAGAGTCCCAAGTGGTAACCCACAAACAATTGCAGGCCACATAGCAATTGCTGGCCAATTTGATTGCGTCCAAATCCATTGGCCTGCCATTATGGCTGTTACGATAGTGGCCAATAAAACCAATTTTTCGATTAGACTGGGGTATTTTCGACCATGTGTTTCTTGACGACCTACGAGGGTCGTAGTAGCTCCCTCTACCCCCATTAATCCACCTCACATGTCGAGGTCAGATAATTCTCGCTCTAAATCATCCAGAGCATCACGTTGTACTGGGTCAGTGGGAGGAGGGACTCCATTTTCTGTCGACTCACGAACATCTGCTGCGGAATCAACTTCTGATAGAGCCACATCAATGCTAGCCATTAATGAGGCCTCATCAGTATCTCCTGCAACTTCAGCTGGAGTTAATCCGGCTGAGATTCGTGTTGATATGTCCACTCCATCTTTTTCAGCAGCCTCCTCAATGGGTTGCCACGTTGAATTTGATGCTGGTGCTGCACTCGCTTCAGGTGTAGGCGCAGCAGTAGGGGCTGTAGGGGCGACTACTTCAGGCGAATTAGATACTGGAGATGTGAATACTTCCCCATCTTCGATTGGATTCATGTGTCTAATCGCTTCATTGTTAATTTCAGGTCGTTCATGTCGTGCCAATCCATCCACTTCAAAGGGTAGGCTACCACTACGTTGGAATGTCCACAATACCCCCGTTGGTTCTTCTCCAGTGAGTCCGGCTACATCCAGCCTACGAAGTAGAGATTCGAGAACTTCTACGGTTTCGGCCAAACCAACAGCATCTCCTGCGGTTCTCCGGTCGGCATCCAAGTAAATTTCATCGAGAGATCTCTGAATTAAGCGCCGGGCTTCAACAGAAATGTAGGGAAGGGCTTCCGGCATATGGCTGAACCTCTCCAGAGGTTTGACATCTTCAGCAGGAAGGCCCAAATCGACAAGCCCTCGAAGAACTTCTTGCATTTGAGCCAGCATTGTTACTGAGCGCTCATACTCTTCAAGCAATCCTTCTAAATCAATAACAACATGTTGAACCGTTTCTGCCAGTTGATGCTCTAGACGTGATTGTACTGACCACCGAGTTAGGCCACGAACAGTGGATGCAGTCTCTGGAGCCTGCCTTTCTAGTAGGTCCATAACTTCTAGAGAAAGTAGATGCCTAGGCGTTTTTGCGACCTCATCCACACTGTGTTGAATAATAGCCAACGCCCGCTCTACGGCTCGATCTAGTAGAACAATACTGTATCCGCGACTTCGTGCATTGGCCATACGATCGAGTACTGGCTCTAGACTAGAGAGGCCTCGTTCATCTCCCAATAGGGCTTGAGCGAGTGGTTCTTCAGCCAAACGTGCGCGAATCCTATTTGCTTCTTGTAAGTCAATTAAGGCCATTTCGTGTGCTTCTTGAATATCTTCAGCCTGTTCAAGTAACATTCTCAGTTCAGTTTCAGATTGTGCCTTCCGGGCGTCTAAATCTCCAAGTTCTCGTAGAAGCAGGCGCCGTTCTTCCATCATTTCACGTAATTCGGATTGCATGATGGTCGACTTCCTTTCAGAATCTAGAATTCTCCCCCTTTCTTCTTCCATCAGACGACGATGTGCATGAGCTTCGGCTTCAAGTTCGACAAGTTCTGCACGTTGACTCTCGATTCTTCTCTCAACTTCATCAAGTTCCCCTTGGCCAGTTCGATGACGGTCCCGTTGTGCATTCACTTGCTCAGTAAGGACACGCTGAAGGCGTTCATCGTGATCCAACGATTTCCGAACTTCATCTAGGCGAGTTTCAGCCGCACCCAATTCAGATTTTGTGTTTGCTTCCAGCGTTGAGAGTTCACGTAAATCAGTTAGAAGTGCTTCACGAGATTCGAATTCACCCAAAGCGCTGGCAAGTTCTTCAGCACGATTTTCTACCATGTGTTCCAATTCAGATACGCGTTTAGACAAACGATTGGAGAGTGATGATGCTTCGTCAGTATCTGCCTCTGATGAACGAACCTTGGCTGACAAATCATCGATTTGTCTATGCAGGGCACTTCTTTCATCGCGTGCTTCACTCAAGGTGGCCTCTAAATCATGCATCATATTTCGTGCTTCATCTCGTGATGCACGTGAATCTTCGACTTCTCTCTCAAGTCGTCCTTTTTCCCTTTCAAGGGAAATTTGAGTATGTTCAAGTTGCTCAATTCTCTTTTTGATTTCTCCACCGGCTGGAGTCAATACCTTTGAGCTGGATACTGGCATTAATTTGGCCATTGCTCCTCCACTTTCCAGCATCTTCCATGTTGAACGACCTGATTCCATCGCTTCTAATCCCAATTCAAATCCGAAAAGAGCATCTAACCGACCTGTCAGAAGTCGCTTTCGATCATCGGAACGAGTTCTACAACTTGCAATCGCATCTGTAAAGTGGGCAAGAGAGAAATCCTCAACAGTTGAACCTGTGAGTCCCAACCGAGCCCTTCTCTCTAGACGATGGGTGAGTAGGCGTCTTGATGATGTGGTCATGGTGTGAACTGCGTCGGATAGGGATGAACCCTCAGATTCCCTTAATCCAGAAGGGACACCATCCACTAGCATGACCGATATTGGTTCACCGGATTCAGAAACTGATTGTAAATAACCTGTGAGACGGTCATCAAACGCGATTCGCAAATGGGAAATTAATTGATCAACACCTGATTTAGATTCCTTTGTGATAAACCCTTCAGGAAGGTCTTCGTTCTCTACAATGGCTCCCTCGTCAATCGAACCCACAAGGCTGGCTGCATTGGATAGAGCAGCATGTGCATCAGATCCATGTCTGCACCAAATTGCAATTGAGGCCTGGCCTGCTTCTGTGAGCATCAATTGTCCCCCTTCCAATCTTAGATTTGTCGAAAGTGA
>CAZXVR010000113.1:4762-5744 GCA_964644485.1 uncultured Candidatus Poseidoniales archaeon
GGAATGGATGACGACCCCATCTTCAAAGGCCAATGCGCCCATGACTTCGTCGGATTCAGTTAGATGGTCGATAAGTAAAGCAAGGTCGGTGGTTTCAATGGGTAACGCTGCAGCACCTTGTGCTAGAAGGGAGGCCACATCAGATGGGTCGGAAAATGCCTCCGGAATTCTACGAGCAACTTCGGTGAATTGAGCGATTGTCCATGATGCACCACGAGCACTGAGGTCGTGGGAATCGGACAATTCCAACAAGCGTTCCTTTGCAGCTTCTCCTGTCACGAATGTTTGCTTAGCTTCGGCTTCAGCAAACCAACCAACCACGCGGCCTCCATGTATCAACCGATGAGCACACGCAGTTTTCGCTCGTGGCTTGTAATGGGATATTACCCCAGTTTCAAAGGGCATCTGATTTTGCCCTACACTCAAATCAGTATCTGGATCAACGGCATTTCCGGGTGGTAGATTGAACAATTTTCATCCCTCGATTAAATCTTCGATTACAGGTCGCAGTGTCCGAGCCTCATGACTCAATCGGCCAACGGGCAATTGATTACTCGTTAACCAAAGACTTGAGCCACCTCGAATCGTGGCTGTCACCATTGTCTCTTCACCCTCAAACCACATCTCTTCAACACGACCAATTTTGAGAGCTGTAGCCATTTTCATAGCTTTGTGAAGTAGGGCAATATCCCCTTCTCCATTCCCTCCAATAGTATCTCCCTCTCCGGTTAGGAGACAGGCGTGTATCCCATCGAGATTTGTTAGCAAACGAGTCAACATGGGCGTCCTCAAAGGTCATCGAGGCAGAATCCGACTTCAAGAACTTGCCCCATGCCGGCCCCTAAGGGGGCCGTTTCAGGAGTGAAATTGATTCGCCAACTGAAAAATAATGATTTAGGGCCATTTTTCTCATATTTTGCGAAAAAATAGAAGGTGATAATAGCCATTAATTGGCATCATTTTATGTGTTGAAGTTTTCAAT
>CAZXVR010000114.1:0-5623 GCA_964644485.1 uncultured Candidatus Poseidoniales archaeon
AACAAGATACAGCGCACCGGATGAATCAACCATATACCAATTGATGTCTGATTGATCGTATCCTCCGTATGAATCAATAAAATCGTAGTCACAGATAAATCCACCATACATACTCTGGCTGACCCCTACATTTTGTGCGCTCGGAGGCGAGTTTTGAACAGTAATCGTAGTTGAAATCACATTTCCACCCGCTGAAATCCCATCCCATGCCCGAACTTCGCAGGTCACCGTATCTCCAGGCGAAGGTGGTGTCATCACCGCACCGGGATACAAGGGAGGTGTAGTTTGGACACCGTTGACAAAAACAAGATCGTTGCCATATGTGTACATCGTGCCTGCAACAGAGTACGCATTATACGCAACCACGACACCATTCACATACCAAGTAATGGATGACTGGTCCGGGTCGCCGTCAGGGTCGAAAAATATGTAGTCACAGGTAAAGGTGATGGTTCCTGAATTCCCACCAGGCACAGTTGGAGTTGGGAGTACTGTCTGGATAGTGATTGCTGAAACCACTGCGGGATCGTTGCCATAATTATCGTCGATGCATTGGTTTGAGGTGTGGATGAAGCAAATATACGCGGAACCAGCTTGATGCCCAAACCCTCCGCCTGTGCTGGAGCCTGGTGAATCTAGTGGTGCCCCCACACCGATAATCCCTCCATAAATGGCTACGGAGTGGCCGAATCGCTGTTCCTTTTGCAACCAAAATTGATTAGTTGATGACCACCAATATCCGTATTCGATAGGAGGGTCAAGAATATCTAACTCTACCCAATTTGTGGAGGGTGGCCGTTCCTTTGCAAAAATGTATACCGAACCTACATCTATCTCGTGCCGGTCGACTAAATTTGCACCTACAGCGATGAAATTTTCATCCTTGTCAAGATCAACCGAAAAACCAAATCTATCTGTTGGTGATGCATCACTGGCGACTAATTTTTGATCCTGCACCCAATTCATTCCATTTTTGATGAATGTGTATACGGCTCCACCATGAAGATTTGGACCGCCTCCATAAGCAGTGTATCTCCCAGGGGCTCCAATTATTGCAATATTTTCGCCCAATGCCACTGATTTTCCGAACCAAGCCATCGCGTAACCATCATTGGCATACAATTTCGCTTGCTGGCTCCAAGATGAGTACAAGGTATCCATGTATGGCCCATCACGCACGAAAACATAGGCGGCTCCTTCAGCATTAATCGCAGAAGTACCACCGACACCCGCTTGCAGGGAACCAATCAACACGGTGTCAATATTGACCGCAACCGAATGACCGAAGTGGTCGTTTCCATCCCCATCATTTGCTACAATCTTTGCCTGTTGGCTCCAAGTGAGTGCTTCGCGATGAAAGATGTAGGCCGCCCCAGTTTCTGCAGCAACCCCTTCTGCCCCGATGACAATGGTGTTTCCTTTGATTGCGACCGATGTTCCAAACAAATCACCCGCCATCCCATCATCCGCTTCCAGTTTTGCAGTCTCAGTCCATGTTCCTCCAATGTTCTCGAACATATACACGGCTCCAGCCGAAGTGCTTGCCGCATTCTCCTTTGGTGCTCCCAGAATTATCGTATCGCCGGCGATTGCGACCGATGACCCCATTTCCATAGAGACAGTAGGGTTCGCAATTCGTAATTCTTGCAATTCATACCACGCATTTCCATCGCAATGGTACAGGGTTGCCGAACCAGCGTGGATCATTGGGGAAGGTGCCATTGTCTGTTGTTCGAGAGGTTTACCGACAATCATGAAATTTCTGTCAATATCCACAGATTGCCCAAAGTTGGACATAGGATCTGATGGTTCATTGACATAGGCGTAAGGACTCGAGTAAAACTTATCTTCGATTTGGCATGGTGTGACCGCTTCACAACCATCTACATCCACAGAGGTACCCGATGGCGTATTTGGGCAATTGTCCATCCAATCTAGGACCCCATCTTGATCATCATCATCATCACAAGGGTCACCCAATAAATCAGTGTCTAAGTCCAATTGATTTGGATTTGGGATGTTGGGACAATTGTCTACAGGTGTCCCGAGAGGCGCACCCAAGAGGTTGTTGAGGAACCCATCGCAATCGTTATCCAATGCGATATTTCCCAAAGTGGGGTCGTTGTCATCGCAGTCAACATTGGCATCGACACCATCTCCGTCAACGTCCGTTACAGGGTCACAGGCATCACCAATGCCATCTAAGTCCACATCCTCTTGGTTGGGGTTTGGGTCATTTGGGCAGTTGTCAACAAGGTCTGCAACTCCGTCACCATCGGAATCAGCAGTAGAAACTCCTCCGGTGCATCCCGCGAGTGCCGTGGCTAAGAACAACAAAGAGGCCAAACTAAACGCAGTGAGTCGCATAGATAAGGCAAGAAACGTATGCCAATAAAGCAAACCCAAGTTAAATTTGCATTTCCTCGTCACATAAAGTTGAATAACGAACGTGCATTGGTCAGTGCATGATTCGAACGAAAGTTGGTTTGTGTGTGTTTTTGCTAGTATTTGGGCTTCCATTCGCTGGTTGTCTTGACAATTTGACAAGTTCAGATTCGGATGGTGATACAGATATTTCTACAATCATCGAAGGCTGCACCGATGCCGATGCTACGAACTATGATTCAACCGCGACCGAGGACGATGGCTCATGCATGATTGCAACTGCAAAGCAGTTCATTGACACACTCTTCGGAGCCAATCCATTCTCTGCTGTTCTCAACCCTTCAGATGATCGGTCCGGTATCGATATTCTCCACTTGAGGGACATGGGTGATGAGGGGTGGTCTTCCGAGTCTCGTTCAGTGATGGTGGATGGCTCTACTGGAGCCATGGAAATGTCTCACCTACTTATGGACAACGCAACGATTCTCAACGCCATCCATACCGTGAAACAGGGTGGCGATGTTGCTATGAAAAACAGTGGACCTGATGGCGTTCGAACCAGCGATGGGACTTATGTCCCGGCCGATGAAACTCGTCGAACGGATTTCAGCCATGAATCCGAACTCGCATTCGTTATGGAAGAATTGGAGTTGGACCGCCAACCAACCTGTAAAGAAATCTATGGCCCACAGACATTGGGTACATGGCCGGCTTGTTACGAAGATTCGACAACTTCTGCATCCTCAAGCACCAGCGGCCGAGGTGGTGGCGATGGCTGGGCGGTTGGCATGTATGAGTACCAAGCTTGTGCGATCGGAGGTGGTACTTGGATAAACACCGACCCAGATCCCATTGCGAATCCCAATGTGGGGTATTGTGTATGGTCATTCCACCCTTTGGGTGTTCAATCCGTATTTGTGGATGCAGCTAATGGAGAACCCATAGGACACCTTGAGGAGGTAATCGCAGGCGCAGAGTACACCTACACAGAGGATTCACGAGGATTCACAATGGAATTTGATTTCGCAAATGAGGGCCTTCGTCTCGCCATCACTCTAGATGAGGACCGAAGATTGCTGGCCTTTGAATCCATCATGTCCTTTGAAGAATGGGAAGAGTCCTATGCTCTACACTACTATGTTGCCAAACCCATGAAAGATGACAACGGCAACGATGTCAGTGGATTGGAAAAAGCAGCGACAGGAAATGGTGCCCTCATCATCGATAATCAAGATCGAATGATTACGTGTGAATGTGGAGGATGGGATGGAACCACAAGCAACACAATCATGGTCCCATTCAATCCTAACGGTCCACAAACGCAAGCACAAGTCTGTGCAACTGCTTGCGCAAACATAGGAATTTCTGACCCGGCTCCTTCGACAGGAACGCCCACTTTTGACGCAATCCGAGATCGCGCAATCTCTATGATTTCTGAAGGTGACAGTACATCCAGAGCTTTGTCATTGAAATTCGTCTGCGATGATGGTGCCAAGATTTGGCTCGGTCAGACCCAAGACGGTACTGAAGACTGTGCAGGCGGTGAAGATGAAGTGTTTGACTCAGAATCAGGCCTCACTTTCGAGGTCGCAGATTCTCAAGTCAAGCGACCATTCATCTCTTCGTTCGATGTGCGCTTCATCTCTGATGAATCTACGAACTACTCAAACGCATCCGCTTTGCAAGACTTGACTTTGACAACTGGTTCGGAGTCCTCCGATACTGATGGTCGCGCGGACGATAACAATACCTGTTACTGCGGCTTCAACTACACCGACTCAGATGATGATGGGCGAATAAGCCCAGGGGATCAGATTGTTCTGACGTTCCCCTCAGATGTAGTGGCTTTGTTCATTGACAGAAATGTCAATCAATACGCAGCTCTACAATTGGATGACAACAGGGAAGACTGGTTGGGTGGCCTTACTGAGAAAGACATGTCTTGTGAAGAACAGGACCTCTGTACTGCTCGGTGGACCCATTTCGACTCAAATCTTGGGACATATCAAGTCAATACTTGGTGTGAATTACGACCTGAAGGGTATGACTGTGACGGCAATCCCACCGCCGTCGAGGAAGAGTGAACTAAAGTACGTGCAAATCACGGAGATATCATCAAGACGGATTTTCAACCAGAGAATCGATGTACTCCATGACCTCATCCATTTTTTCATCGGGTAAATCCTTGTACGATTGTCCGAACTTGTGCTTGACACAGATTGCCACATGAGCATACGGATTTCTGCCACTTGGGTGACGGTGAGATTCGGGGAGTTTCCCAACCAACTTGTCTCCCGCTTCCTGGATGTAGGCCCAGACCTTCTTGGAGTTCTCCGGAGTCATCCGACCACCTCTCGAATCTCCTATCACAAATCACTGATTTCAGTCGATTCTGAAGGCCAGATGACGTCCTTTACAGTTGTAGAATTCACAAAGCCCCCTCCGTGTTCAGAAAAATACGTTCAAATTACTGCCAATCCATGTGGGAATGGCCAATGATTCGCTTCGATGTTTTCGTTCCCATCGTCCCCTTCACCATACACACCTACCCCATTTTCAGTGAGCGTAACCCATTCGTTATGTTCCCAAACACCGTCTGGATCGTCCTCAGTGATGATACAATCTGCATTTGAATCGGTTGAACAGAGGTAAGTTGTACCATCCGTGGCTTCAATATTGATACCGACACAGGTTCTGGTTTGACAATCGGGGTGACTGGCAAAAACATACAACACATCATCAGGATGATTGCAAGTATTGTCCATTACAACTCGCAGTAAATTGTCAGAGGTTCCATCCGTGGTGACATCTGGGTGATCATCCCAACCCTCGGCACTCAAACGAGGCATCCCTCCACATTCAAACCCCTCATCAGATTGTTCTAGGACAGAATCCAAACATCCACTTAGTGAAGTAAATCCCATCATCATCGTGAACAAGAATGTCCAGAATCGAATTTTTTCCATACCCTTGGACAACGCCAAGAGGTATATTGTTGTAATTCAGGGTGTGACGCGACTGCGATCTCTTGGGAAGAGGACTACTTCACGCACGTTGCCAGCACCGGTGAGGACCATCAGCAGGCGTGCGACTCCCAGACCCCAACCTGCGTGAGGTGGAGCGCCATATCGGAATCCATCCGTGTAGAATGTGAATTCTGCTGGGTCGAGATCCATGTCGCGCAGGTTCTGCTCGAGCACCTCGAAGCGATGTTCACGCTGACCGCCACTGGTCATCT
>CAZXVR010000115.1:0-5604 GCA_964644485.1 uncultured Candidatus Poseidoniales archaeon
GCGATTCTGTTGAGGTGTGGGTGACTTCAGATGCCATTGCTGCAGAGAAAGATCCACGCATCAAGCCTCTAACTGAACGCCAGCAATCCATTCTGGATTGGGCGGATGGACGTCCAATATCCACTCACGTATTGGAAGATACATGGGGGCCTGCCCCAACCAGAGCAGATGCAACACACATTGTATGCACCCCAGAAACACAATCAAATTGTGATAGAATCAACCAAATGCGAATTGAAGGAAACCTCAACTCACTGGAATTGGTTGTGGTCAAACACGTTCTTGCCCAAGATGGTGAACCCATATCATCCTCGAAGATTCGTCAGGGGAGTATCGACCGTGAGGGCAACCTATGGGTTTTCGCGAAAGACTTGGAACATTGCGTTCACATGCCAACCAATCTTGACTCTGAATTGAAAGAACCGATGGGTACCTTGTTCCCTGGGCCCGAAGATACACCAGAGGTGGCCATTCAAGCTGCTGTTGAGGCCATTCCTGCGTTTTCACCTTGCCTAATTGCGGTAGGTGATGTGACGGTGAATGCGTTATTGGAAACCGGTTGGGTTCCCGACGTAGGGATTGTCGATGGTCTCACGAAGCGCACGAAATGGGAAGGTGAATTGGACACTTCTTCATTCGTGGGCCATCTTACGTGTGAGAATCCCGCGGGTCAACTCACCCCAGATTTACTGGAATGCACTGATTTGGCACTTGAGTTTGCATTTTCCGAGGAAGGTGGTCCAGTCTTACTCGAAGTTGATGGTGAGGAAGATCTCGCTCCAATCCTAATCCACCTCCTCGCACCACTCGGAACGGTTGTGCTCTACGGACAGCCATCCGCAGGTGTTGTTCTTCGGGTCACTGACGAATCCACAAAGGCACGTTGTCGTGCATTATTGAATACCTTCGAAACCCGGTGAATACATGTCCGATGGACCATTGATTAGCATCACAGTTTGTATGCGAGATGCTGAACACTGGGTTGATCATTGCCTTGAATCTCTTGTCAAACAAACCTATCGCCCACTGGAAATCATCGCTGTAGATGATGGTTCAACGGATGATGGCTATACAAAATTGAAAGCGTGGGAAGGTGAACACAACGGTATCTCAGTCCATGTTCTCAAACAACCGCCAAGTGGACTATCGGCAGGTCGAAATTTAGCACTTGAGCATTCCAAAGGGGACTGGGTTGCAATCACAGATATCGATTGTAGACCGGATCCGTATTGGATTTCAGAATTGTATCTAGTCAGTGAAGGATTGGAAGATGAAAACGTTCTGGCCGTCACAGGTCGGACCATTTTTGATGAAGGAGAGACCACGACAAGTCGCCTTCGTGCCCGCTCGATCGCAAGGAAATACACCAGCAGACCACGATTGACCAGCCTAGCCAATGGCCCGTGTTCAATGTTTGAGCGGCAGGCATTAATTTCAGTAGGGGGCTTTGATCCCAAGTGGTATCATGCAGAAGATATGGAGGTGAGTTTACGATTGCTCCAAATCGGTGGTGTCATTGTGCATACGCCCGGAGCCGTTGTTCATCATGTTGCAGAATCCTCTCTGCGATTGTTTTTGTTCAAGCGCTGTAGAGATGCAAGAGCCCACATGAGAATTCGTAGACGATATGGGCGGGATGGGGTTCGAAAACCAAATGGCAACATCCATCTGCATGATTTCGTGAGCGATGCAAAAGAGGTTGTTTGGCAGTTACCCATCGCTCTCATCGGTTTGGGCATCGCTGTCGGATTTTTGCTGTTGTTGCCTCAACGAGATCTATTGTGGTGGATTGCCGTTTCAACTGCAGGGTTCTGGGGACTGCTATACTTATCGCGTTGGCACCAATTGTTGTGGAGTGGGGCTCTTTGGGTCGGTGCGTGCCTCGGAATCACAGATGCGATTCTGGGCCGTCATGGCCATCCACACCTATTCCGTCGGAAGAAGTAATCACTCTTGCTCTTCAGCCTTGGCTGCAAACATCAAGGCTACACCGAATCCGAGCAATGCTGCTGTGACAGAATAGACACCAACATCGACCCAATTCCAATGAACGATGCTCTGATAGATGTAGAAACCAAGACCCAATACGATACACCACATTGCAGAGGTCATTTGTCCCCCAGCTTCTTTCATCGACATCAGGCTAAGCCAAGAGTCACAAGTCGCAATTCCTTGAATCCAGGCTACGATACCACCCTCGGTTGAATTGTGTAGGCATCGGCCACCCCATGCCATAAGACCAATTGAAAGAATCATGAATACTGAATCACTTGCAGGTCGGAAAACCATGTCGGTTGTGTAGAGGTCCGGATAGAGTTGACCCACGCTGAGATAGGCAGCCCATACGACTTTCATTTTATTTTCAGCCGTGCCTCCGATTCCATACATAATATTGAGAATTCCAAGTACAGTTGCCCAAAGCCCAAGGGCAAAGGCGAGTGAAGCGAGAGTGCGCCCTTCTTGGCCATCGTCAGCGGTCATCGGCTCGGCGACCGACGCCCTCGTCATAACGGTTGCCCGCAGGGCGCGCCGTCGGAATGAGTCCTTCACAGTCGATTCTGTAGGCGATATCTTGCCTCTACAACACCATTCATCACAGGTTCAGAAGAACACATCTCTTTCGTAGCATCAAATGCAGGGGGTAGGCAAGAATTGATTCTCTTGGACATTCCATGTCGACCTCGACTGGTTGTCTTCGCAGTAATGATTCCAGCCATGTCCAAGCCGCGAATAAGTGATGACACCCGGCGACTGGTTAGGGGGCGCTCCCCTGCATTTTCACATGCCATTTCATAGGTCCCATAGACCTCACCAGTTGAGATGTTGGACAAGCCATTTTTCTCGTTAATCAATATTGAAAACAGGACCAATTTCTGTTGCAATGGCAGATTCCGAATCGTCGGTGTTATCTGATCGAATTCTAATTGATTCTGAGCCTGCCTTACATGATTGATGCCGACCATCGAAACTTCACTTTGTTCCGCTTGCTGAACAGAAATCCGCAACAGGTCAAGTGCTCTTCGAGCATCCCCGTCTTCTTTGGCAGCTAGTGCAGCACATAGGGGGATGACCGCTTCATCTAGGGCCTCTTGCTTGATGCCCTGCATTGCTCGAGGTCTCAACACATCTTCTAACTGTGCGGCATTGTATGGGGAGAAAACGACATCGATTGGTGCAAGTCTTGATTGGACCCTCGGGTCAAGCATCTCTGTGAACGCGAGATCATTGCTAATGCCGATAACACAGCAAAATGCCCGGTCGAGCAATCCGATATTTAGGCTGGTCAGACTGTACAGTAAATCATCCCCTTCTGAACCCTTGCGAACGAGATGATCGATTTCGTCAAGCACAATGACATGCACGCCTGCGCGCGCTTGCATGCGCGCGCGCACGCGATCGAATACCTTGTCAGCCGGCCATCCCGTGAATGGAATCAAATCATCCCCATCATCTGCCAATTTGTTCCCAATCTCAGCGAGAACCCTGTACTTAGTGTCTATATTTCTACAATTGATTTCTACAGTACTAATGTTGCACCCTTCGGCAGCACCCTTCGATTCTAAATCACGGCAAACAAATCGAGTTACAGCTGTCTTCCCTGAGCCAGGCCGGCCATACAAATTCATGTTGGATGGCGCATGCCCCCTCAACGCTTCCACCAGGTTGTTGACGAGAGCAGAAATCTCATCCCTTCGGTGAGGCAAATTTTCTGGATTGAATGCATGACCGAGCGCTCTTCGATCACGGAACAGACTCTTTACATGCAGAAGTTCATCGAAAAGATTTTGACTCATTTTCTAACACTTCCGCATTTCCCACAAGCCGAGCCAATGTGCGCTAACACTTGGACTTCAGAAGGCTACAGGGGATTTGCCGAGTTCCTTTGGACATTTAAGCCTGATTACCAACCTTGCTGGATAATTGCGATTTACAGCAACAACCATGACTACTTTTCATATATCAATCAACACCAAACAAGCCCCGAATTTAACAAAAAAAAGACTCACATGCTCCCGAATCCGGAGAACCCAATCACAAATAAATATCATCGCGAACCCATGGGTTTAATTTTCAATTCGATCAGATTGAGTGGCGGAATGAAATCGGATTGTAAACCGAATTTCTGAAACCGACAGTAGCGAGTGAATTTTTTGATGATTCCAATTGGAATCCGTGGAGAATGTGCAATTCTGCACCAAATTTTATCTCAAAATCAAGTTAAATTAAATGGAATTAAAATTACAATTCAGTATGTGTAACTATCGCCATCCTCAACTTCAATTACATTTGTGGGCAGCTCTGAAGTTTCACCACCTTGCGAAAAGTTGTGTGTTGCCAAAAAGATCGTTTCAGGATTTTCTTCTGCCAATGCTCTTAGTCGTGAGGGGGTGTAGTGGTAGGGGCTATCCACATAGTCAGGGATTCCGAGTTCGATAATCATCACATCCGCTTCGCTGGCCAAACGTTCGATGTTGTCACAAGGTCCAGAATCACCGCAGTGGACGAGTACAAAACCGTCCTTCTCGAAGCGGTATCCATGCGGTTCTGTCGAGGGGGTGTGGCAGACTTCAAATCGCTCAAATTTCCAGCCTTGGGCTTCACCATTCTCGGGGTGATGTGAAACCCATGATAAATCACTCAATGATTCAGGATAGGCTAGTTGGCAAAGATGCATCAATCTAGATTCACCACCATGATGTGCATGTATTCTCAATTTGTTCTCTGATAATCGATCAGAAATCCATTTCCTCTCAAGCAGTAGAAAAGGGAGTCCGAAAGTATGATCTCCATGCCAGTGTGTGATAAACAAATCTTCGATATCTGCAGGGGAAATTCCCTGTCTACGAAGTTGAGGTACAACGGTCGGAGGTGCATCCACAAGAATCGTTCCGTCAATAAGAACGAGTGAATGCAAACGCCCATTTGGGCAAAATGCGTTCCCGGTCCCGAGGAAAGAAATCTCTACCATTGGCCGTCCCTCAAATCCGCGTGACGTTTGCCACAGGTCAAGTTTGTGCCTTGCCTTTCCCGAACGAGTAGCGAGAGACATACCCGAATATTCTCGATGGCTAGTGCTTGCGCCCGTTGCTTGAAATATGAAAGACGTGGCGCTCTCAATATCCCACTTTTGTTCGGGTCCCACACGAGGTGATACTTTGTCAGAATGGAGCGCAAAAAACCCCTATGATTCAACGGTAACAGTCAATCATGTTCTGAATGGAGAAGGCTCGAAAAAGGAAACACGGCACATCGTATTTGATTTGGGCGATTCTGGACTAGAATACAAGGCAGGCGACGCCCTAGGTGTCATCCCAATCACGTCATCAGAGTTGGTCGAGGATGTGCTTGTTGCTCTCGGCGCCGATTCAGAAGAAATTGTTGAGACCCATGCTGGACAGATGACTCTCAAGGAAGCGCTATCAAATTTTCATGAGATTCATCAAGCGAATCGAAAATTCGTGGCAAGTATTGGCAATAAATTTGAATCGATTGGTGGACCTTCCGAAATTCGTATCGTCAAGCGTGTTCGAACATCGGTTGACTCCGGTCAAGCGACAATGCATTGGTCGTGGTCGGGCGAAGACGATGATTATCCCGATGGAT
>CAZXVR010000116.1:0-5602 GCA_964644485.1 uncultured Candidatus Poseidoniales archaeon
TTGATGGGAGAAGGTCAGGGGTTGACCGTATCTTCTTCACTCACATTCACTTGTTATGATCCTTGGACTTGGACTCAAACATCTCTCACGGGCCCACTTGAATTGAATCAGGATTGCGAACTCATCCTCGATGGCGGACACGCTTCGGGAGCACTAACGATTGGAACTGACGCGATTCTGACAGAACGCAGCCATCTCATGGTTCGAGTAATCGATGCAGGTCAACCTGTTGAAGGTGCCAATGTCTCAGTCGGTGGTGCGGTTCAACAATCCGATGCGGATGGCGAAGTCAGCACATGGTATACCTGGAGAATAGTCGATGAGAATGGAGAAACCGACAA
This sequence comes from uncultured Candidatus Poseidoniales archaeon, assembly GCA_964644485.1. Classification (GTDB taxonomy): domain Archaea; phylum Thermoplasmatota; class Poseidoniia; order Poseidoniales; family Thalassarchaeaceae; genus MGIIb-P. The sequence goes on from CAZXVR010000116.1 coordinate 342, forward strand.
TGGCAACCAGCAAACAGTCGTCATTCAACACGCCAATGTCAATCGGTATCAATCATGGATTCCAACAAGCAACGCCGAAATCGAAGTGATGATTTCAACAATTACCTCTGGCTCAACCTCCGATTCAGTCCGCCTTGAAGCGGTCTTTTCCCCATGGCACTTGGGTGGCGACTTACTCGTTTCATCCGGCCATACGTTGGAAATAATGCCCAATGTTGAATTGTCGCTTGCACCCGATGCTGGGATTTCCGTTGAAGGGAACCTATTGGTCAATGATGCATGGATTGGAGGAACTGCATCCGGTGGTATTTCAGTCGTTGATGGTGGCAACGTGCAGATGATCTCAACCTTGTATTCTGGCGGACCAATTTCGATTTCGGACAATGGCATTGCATCGCTTGCATCGATGACAATTTCAGATGCACCTGTGAGCGTCAGTGGCACAGGCACACTCGCCATCATCGATGGAACCATCTCGCAAACGGATATCTGCATTCGTGCGACTGGAACGCTGAATCTACATGGAACTTTGATTGAGAACTGTGGGATGTATGCGATGTGGGCCACCGATGCATCACTGTGGGTAGAGGATGCGATTATTGGGGCTGGTAGTTCCAATGGCGCTTGGATTCAACAGGGAACTGGTACTCTATCTGGCTGGACCTCATCAGACTATGATGGCGATGGACCCGCGTTGTTCCTACAGATGGTTGACGAATCACTGACGGTGACTGACATGTCACTCTCCACAGGCAGTGGTGAATCTGCAGTTCACATTGAGCAAGCTGAGAACTTCTTGTTGAGTGATTCAACCATTACGGGAGCCCCTGGTGTTCTCATTGAAGAGAGTGAGATGCGTCTACTCAGTGTCGATTTAATCGGAGCGGATGAAGGTGTTGGAATTGCTGTACACGGCACACCTTCTGCAGGCACCGTCATCGAAGATTGTGACGTTGATGGATATGACACAGCACTGCGACTTGAAGGGGGCCTAGAAGAGGCAGAAGGCATCGGCGTCACCATCCTCAATTCCCATCTACACGCAACGACAGCCATCGATTCAAACACGCTTCCTTTCACCCTCTCAGGTGGTGAGTTGGATGGCGAAATCCACATGATTGGAATCGACAAACAGTGGTCTGCGAATGTGATTGATCTCGAAGATGTCTCGGTCAACATTACCGGTGATGCGACATTGTTCATTGCGCACACATGGACCGTATCCTCGCCAGTGAACGTTACGATTTCGATGACCATTCCAGAATTTGACTTTACACTGGGTGAGCAGCAATTTGAGTGGCAGAATCCGACACAAATCACCCTCATTCATCAGGCCTACTCTGAATCAGGAATGACAGATGCGTGGTTTGGACAGTGGACAGCGACAGCAGATGGCTATTTGCCCGCCACAGGGCAGTTGCAACTCGACACCACTGGTCAGCGCACTCTGAGCATTGAAATGAGTCCAAATTCCCCTCCACAGGTCAACATTGACGGGCCAGAATCAAGAGTGGTTAATGCAGGACAATCGATGGATTACTCGGCTACAGCAACCGATCCAAACGGCGACGAAATCGTCGAGTGGGTTTGGGTTATGGAGAATGGCGATGAAACGATCCTCCTCGGCGATACCCCCTCAGGGACAACCACCGATACGGAGCAAGGAGAATGGATTCTCCGCGCGATTGCCATCGATATCCATGGTGCAGAAGGTTCGGACACGGTCGCCCTCACAGTCAATCCAGCAGATGCAGATTCAGATTATATCGACAGTTGCCCATCGACGGGTAGCAACGCTTGGTGGGACGCTGAAAACAATCGGTTCTGTGGACCGGATGTGTTTGATGTCGATGACGACAATGACGATTTCAAAGATGATGTCGATCTCTTCCCATATGATGCCTGTGCGCACCACGATACCGATGATGATGGATTACCCAATTCGATTCGGAACAATTGCGAAACAGATCTGATTGAAGATGACGACGATGATGGGGACGGTGTGTTGGATTCCGAGGACATTGATCCTCTCGATCCAAGTGTTGGATTGTACAACTCACCCTCTGAAGAATCGTCAATTATCGTCACGCTTTGCAGCCCTTCAGTCGTTCTGACCTTGGGCCTGGTCATCGTTTTCTCGACGTTTGCATACCTTCGCTTCAATACAGACATCCGCCGTGAAGAATGAGGTGAACAATTGCAAACAGATCAAATCGCAATGATTGTCATCGCGTTGACCGCAACAATCGTTATCTTTGATGGCTGGAAATTGATGCGTTCCAAGCAGGACATTCCCAACCTTGGCCAATTCCCAACAGGAGGGATGGCTTGGCAGAGTCAGATGGGCCAAGAATTGGTTCGAAATGTCACGATGTTGGGTGCAATCATCGTCATGATTGTAGCACCTTGGTTCCTTGCTGAACGGAGCGGAACCGCCACACATTGGGTCCTCATCTTCGATGTATTGCTCGCTATTCATGGATGCTGGCTTGTCCTTCCGAAGCGCTACGCGATAACCAAAGATGCGCTTTGGGTGGACGGATTCTCAGTGGATTGGAACCGCTTGTGGTGGTCAGGATATTCCGGCGGTTCCAGCATCACACTGCAGCGCAAAGGATGGTGGAGATTGGCACCATTGCCACTCGGTGGATCAGATGAAGATCTCGCAGCAGCGGCACTCAGAATTGATGCCATCATGGTTGGAGAATGGAGTACACTCACAGATCTACTTCACGAAGAAGAGTAAGTATGGCCATCCCAGGTACCGATGCACGGAACAGACCCCCTGGTTAGCCGTTTACTAGGACTTTTTTGTGTATGAAAATCATGCAAAGATGATGCCGTATTATTCCGTTCTATGACGGTTGAAAGTTATGAAATTTATTTCAGACGTGTTCGTCTTGGGAGGTCTACGTATTTTTTTATGCCCAAAGTGGCTTGACTGAGTGCTAGCTATGGGTGCTTTCGCATTGGCTAGATCAGACGTACGCGTGCACCCTTACGACGCGCCGTGCCTAGGTAGACCCCTTCTGTTCCGCGTGTCTCGCTCAGAGACACTCAAGCCCGGCTTGAGCATACCCTTCCGACCCCCGATGGCCTATGAACCAATCGCTCAATTTCCTCACCTAGCCCATCACAAAATTACGAATCAGTCAAATACCCCCATGTCCCCTATGGGGACATGGGATGGATAGAATTTGGACCCGACGACGCCACGACGGCGCGAATTGAGATCCTAGCGCAGCAGATTGCCCACCACTCCCATCTATACTACAATGAAGCCGCACCAGAAATCAGTGATGCTGAGTTCGATGCGTTGTGGGACGAACTCAAGTCACTAGATCCAAATCACCCTCAACTCCGCCGAATTGGAGCACCCATCCCTCCTGGTTCAACGAAGGTCGACCATCGCTTTCCAATGAGAAGTTTGGACAAAGCGACCGAGGATGATGAGGTCGCGCATTTCGTTGCACAGACCACAGCCCATGGCCGCCGCTTTGTAGCTCAACCCAAACTGGATGGCAGCGCACTGAGTTTGGAGTATCGTCGCGGTCGACTGGTTCGTGCTGCAACCCGTGGTAGTGGGGAGAGAGGGGAGGATGTGACATCCAATGCCCTCCGCATTCCAAACATCCCTGATCGATTGTCATGGGAGGGTGATTGCCATGTCCGAGGTGAAGTGGTCATGCATCTCGATGTGTTCCGTGAAAAGTACGCCGACATCGCCCCCAATCCACGAAATCTGGCCGCAGGGAGTCTGCGACAGAAGAACATCGAAGCGGGGAAGGGAGACGCATCTGATTTGGCATTTCATGCCTATGGTGTCCTCTTTGTGCCCAACGATGAGAAACACCCTGACAGCCCCGATGCTCTACAGTTTGAGAACGACAGCCAATCGATTGCATGGCTTCGAGAGAACGGTATTACACCCGCTGAAGAGGTGGTTGTCGAAGGAACAGATGATGATGATACAACTCAAGCATTGCTGGCTGAGACAAAGCGCTGGACACAAAGCAGAGAGAGTGCACCGTGGGAAATTGATGGCGTGGTATTCAAACTCGACAACTTGGCCAAAAGAGAGTTACTAGGACAGACCGCCCACCACCCTCGATGGGCTCTTGCTTGGAAATTTCCCCCTGAAGAAGCGATTACTGTTCTGCTCGACATCGATTGGCAAACTGGTCGCACTGGAGCAGTAACCCCGGTGGCCCGAGTTGCACCTGCTGTTGTCAGTGGTGTTACGGTTGAGAATACAACCTTGCACAATGTCGGTGAAGTCGAGCGATTGGGCATTTGTATTGGAGACAAGGTACGTGTTGTTCGACGCGGCGATGTGATCCCAAAAATCATCGAAACATTGGGGCCTGCTAAGGGCAGTGATCTCAAAGGCCGCTTCCATGCAGATGGTGAGGCGTTTGTTGGAGAATTGCCCACAGGGGCCCCTCCACAAATTCCATACGAGTGTCCTGAATGTAGTACTGAATTGAAGTTGGATGGGGCTTTTTTGCGTTGCTCCAATTTGTCATGCCCTGCACGACTGGCCCGTTCAATTCTGTATTGGTGTCGTGCCCTTGAGATGGATGGAATCGGTGAGAAACTGGTTGACCAATTGTGCGAAGCGGGTCTTGTAAAGACCATTCCCGACCTCTATCGCTTGACCTCTGAACAAGTTCAGGACTTGGAACGCATGGCAGAAAAATCAGCCAACAATGTCATCTCTCAACTCGACGCAACTCGTGAAATGGCCCTAGACACATTCCTCTCCGCTCTCGGTCTGCCGGGAATCGGGCCGGAATTGGCAACAGCATTTGCTGGAGAAATTTGCACCATGGAGGCCCTCATCAACCTCAATGAGGGCGATATTGAGCGATTGATTGCAATCGAGGGTGTTGGAAATACCGTTGCGTATTCGCTAATGGCTGGAATTGCTGATCGTTCAGAGATGTTGGAAGATTTCAATCGGATATTGACCATCAATGAGGTGGCGAAAACCGAAGCCCCCTCAGGTCCGCTTGTGGGTTTGACATTCTGCATCACAGGCACCCTCACACGCCCGCGAAAAGAAATCGCTTTGCAAATCAAGGCAGCCGGTGGAAAGGTGGTCTCAGCCGTCTCCGGAAAACTCGACTATCTGGTCGCTGGAGAAAATGCCGGTTCTAAACTGGAGAAAGCCAAACGGTTGGATGTGTCCATCCTCAACGAGGCGGAATGGGAAGCGATGCTTCAACCATAGAGCATAGCGTTGGGACCATCATCAGGGT
>CAZXVR010000117.1:0-5578 GCA_964644485.1 uncultured Candidatus Poseidoniales archaeon
GCCCACGAAATCCATGTGTCTGTGAACAATGGCATGCTACCATCTGACAAAATATCCCCATGACCCATCTTGACCTCGAATGCGTCAGTGTCTACCTGATATATCTCCAAATCCGGTATCACGAAACTCGTACCAGCTGTCCAAAGGCCAATTTGGCCGGAGGCGGAAATTCCACGTGCGCGCCAGTAGAATTCCTCACCAGCACCAAGGTCGTTTGCAAATGTGAACGACGAGCCGCTAAAGGAACTCGTGTCAATCCAAGAGGAGAATGTCTGTAGTGCACTGGAACTGAAACTGTTGTCTGCGTCCACTTGCACCTGCCATGCATTGGCTGCCGTAGCCCCGGTTTCATTCCATGATAGTGTAGGTGTCTGATCCACCGTGAAGGTGTAATCACCGCTGAGAATCCAATCACCGTTGGCTGGCGACATGTCAATCGGTACATTGGGAGCCGCATTCGAACCGTTGGTGTAGACAATGACCAATTCGGGCATTGAACCGCTACCTCGATCGTAGAATGATACGGCGTTCCAACTCTCAGAGACAAGAATGAAATCGACGAGTGAATCCGTTCTCATGGCACTTTGAACAGCTGCGGTCACGTTCCATTCATACCATGTGTTGTCGGCATCAATGTCCGTGGTGTCAAGCGATTGTACACGCTCTGAACCACTCGCACCCAAGCCATTCCAAGGAGTGCTGCCATCGGTTGTGTTCCAAGTTGCAGTACCCTCGCCCCAATCGTGCTCACTGCTCTCATACATCGTCATTGGAATTGCGAATGAACTAATCCCTGATTGTTGAAGTGTGCGAAGGCGCATGGTTGCTGAGATAATGGCCAAACCATCGGGCATTGCATGACTACTCAAATCGCATCCCACTAGGATGACCTGGTTGTCTGATGCTGTGAGATCTTGACCGTCCAGATTCATGCCGGAGGCAAGGCCACCCTCAAGTGTAAGGTCTCCACAATATGGCAAAGTCTGGCCACTCTGTGATGTCGCATTGCCATGGCGGTAGCGCAACTCATGTTCTCCACCACCCAAATTGGATGAGTTGATTTCAGAGATGAGGAACGAAGATGTGTGCCATGGCCCTTGTTCATCATCTTCAACCATTGACATTCTCCACTCGTATGAGTTTGCCCAACCAAGGTCCCATGAAGAGGGAATTGTGTATTCGCCATTGGTCAAATCAAATCCACCATCTTCACGACTGTCTACTGTCAGAGGAATGGAATGACCCATGCCATCCGGGAATAGTTGGAGTCTGACATCTGCAGGAGCACCCGAGCTTTGAGATGCAGTCGATGGATCCCAAGTGATGGTAGGCGTGGTTGTGCTTTCCAACTCCCAGCTATTGAGATCCCATGCAGCACTTCCGGCAAGAGGTGCTGTGACGTCGGCATCAGGTGTGGCAACAGAATCGCCCCATGAATATGTAATTGAAAGAGAAGGGAGCTGTGTGTTCGCTAGAATTGAGGATGTGGCAATTTCAACCTCCTCACCAGCCAAACCTTCTCCAGTAATCATGAAATCCATATCGCCAGAGTGCCCAGCGTGCAGATAGGCTTGCACATATGACGTCGCATCAAATTCCATCATGGCACTTCCCGATTGAGTTTGATTGGGATTTTCGGTCCCCAACAGAGCATTTGCGGCGAGATTGTCTAGGCCACCGTTGTTCCAGGTCACACCATTGCTGCTGTTTGCGTAATTCAACTCGCTGAACACGTGGCCTGTATTCGAATTCATCATCCAAACCGAAATCAATGGATCACCAGTGCGATCCGTTCTACGAAGATTGAGTGTGGCTTCGTGGATTGTGATGTTGTCGTGAATCGGTACGGTTTCCATGTTCACACGGATGAATGCGTGCATGTTACCTTCTGCCGAATCATTGGAATGCCCAATTCTCATTTTCTCGTCATTATTACCGTTGTAGGATGTGTTTCCATCCATGACCCATGTGGTGTGAAAAGTTCCGAACCCTAGATTGATGCTGTCGTTCTTGAGTGAAATTTCTGCTTGACCTTGGCCGTTTAGTTCGCCCACTTCAGCGGGTAAGCCAAAGTACCCGCTTTCCCACGAGCCCAATATGGAACTGTTTACAGAACGCATTCTGAAGTAAACCCATGTTCCATTGAGAAGATCGGCATCATTCTCAGGAGTGTAAAATTCTTCACTCGCCATTGAGAAATCACCCGAGTCATCCCAAGAATTCCAAATTCGAGTTTCATCGAGATCACTTCGGAAATCTTCACCGGTTGAGAATTGAACTTCAATATGGCTTGTCGTCAAATTGTCCCAAGAAATTGTAGGACTGTAATCCGGACGAATGAGCAGATTGTTTTGGTCGGCTAGAATGTCGCCATCCTCTGGACCCTCAATTAGCACATCACCTTGTGTGGGAGCCACACCCAGTGTGTATTCAAAATCGATTGAAGGTGCATCGCCAGATGCGCCTTCGCTCGAAGTACAGTGGACTGGGGCACCGACTCCTGAAATGACGATGCTCATGTTGGATTCACCGTTCAGGAGTGCATCTTGTACCAACGATGTCAAATTCAAAGTGAACACTTCGACGCTGGATACAGCATCGTGAGCGCCCGGTTCCCAAAGGCCACGATCGATCGCTACCCCTTCGACACCAGGGGTATTCCACGGTATACCGGTGTCACTGAGATTGTGCGTGGCGTTGGCTTCATCGAAATCGGTGAGCAAGCGAGCAGGGTAGAGGGCTGTATTACTCGTATCCATTTGAGTGAAAGTCTTGCGGCAGGTCAAATCAAGGGTGGCCTCACTGACGACCGCTGTAGATGGTAAGACGCCACCATCGCTAAGTGTTAGCGGGAAATTCGCCAACATTCGGGCATCGGTGAATTGTGGATAGTCTGTAATCAACAGATTTTGCGCGCTTCCATAGTTGTTTGATGGTTGACTAGAGTTGGTTTGCGTATCGTATGCCAACGTGTCACTAGCTGTCAAAAACCGTGCTACCGGGGCCTCTTCCAAGGTCTTTTCATTGTCAATAACTTGTATCCATGTGCTGAATAGCATCAAGATCACCATCAGGATTGCACCTGTTGTTGAACTCCAGTTCCTCGCTCCGCTCGTCATGGGCCTCAAGCGAGGACGGAGCAATCTACTGTTAATGAGTTACGGTTCAACGACCATACTCCGTATGGTCAATGTCTGCCGGAATATGATGCAAATCGAGGGATGGGATAGGTTCATTGACGCCCGTCGAAAACGAGGGTTGATTCCGATGTCGAAGATGTGGGTTGAGAAGCACCGACCCCAAACCGTTCGCGACATCCGAGGCCAAGCGGCTACCGTCGAACGCTTGGCCGCTTATGGGGAAGGTGGGACCTTCCCGCACCTCCTTTTCGCAGGACCTCCTGGAACCGGTAAAACGACTGCTGCACTTGCTCTATGCTCCGATGTCTTCGGTGATAAGTCTCAAGAAAATCTACTGGAAATGAACGCCAGTGACGAGAGAAAACTAGAGAGTATTCGAACCAAGGTCAAGCAATTTGCCAGAACGAGTCCACTCGGGGTCGACTTCAAAGTTATTTTTCTGGATGAAGCCGACGCGCTGACAGCAGATGCGCAAGGGGCACTTAGGAGAATCATGGAACAGTATGCAGAAACATGTCGATTCATTCTATCCTGTAACTATTCTTCAAAGATCATTGAGCCAATTCAATCGCGTTGCGCAGTGTTCCGGTTTAGACCACTGGCTGATGATCAGGTTAGAATGCAAATTCAATCTGTTGCAAAAGCCGAAGGCATTGAGTTGGATGAGGATGCGTGTGAAGCCATCGTTCACGTGAGTTTGGGTGATTTGCGTAGAGCGATTACTGCGCTTCAGGTCAGTGCCAGTTTGGACACCCATGTTACACGCTCACTCATTTATGAAACAACAGCGACCGCGCCACCGGAGGAATTGCACGGTTACCTTCTCGCTTGCAAGGAGGATGGGTTTCATCCCGCCAGGCGCCGTTTACGGTCAATCTTGGATCAGTTCGGTTTAGCCGGTACGGATTTGGTAAATCAGCTACACAGGGCCTTGTATGATGCAGAATTTCTAACCGAGAGTCAAAAACTTGAGATCACTGAGATGATGGCACAAATCGATTTCCGCCTTGTAGAGGGAGGTGGAGAAGCGTTACAACTCGACGCAATGACCGCATCGATTTGTGCAAAGTTCTCTTCCTAACCCCAAGCGGGCACGAGAAGGTCGGCATGGTCACGCGTTGCATCCTCGCACAGTGCACTCGCTTTTTCTCGCAGACGGAGTTCGTGGGTTTTAGACTCGATTCTCGCGCGGCGTGAGGCTCGAATCAATGGTGCGAGTGGAGTCCAGCAGAGTAGATCCGCTGCCACACCCATGTTTCCACGAACCACTCGATTGGCGAGTGATTCCATCATTTCTGTCAGTTGTTCCAATGTATTTTCGTTCAGCATGTTGCATCCCTTGTAGACTGAATAGGTGGGGCCACTGGTCTACCTTCGTTGCCATGAGAGAGCAAGGCGTTTGAAAGTGAAAGTGTAGCAGTTGCCCGAAAAATGGCGAAAGTGGAATCAAAGTTGGACTGAAAAGCGAATGGTGTGCTTTTCTTCCAAATCCCAGGGGTCGCCCGCCTGAGTCAGTGTAATTTCAATCGTGTATGGGACACCGCTTGAAAGTTCAAAGTCAGAAGGTAACTCAATCAAAATGGGCACATCTGTGGGCTTGTCCAAAACTCTCGAAACATTGTCAGCATAACTATCCCAATCGCCCCGCATTGAATCCGATGTTCCATTCCAATTCATGGAATCGCCGAGCCAAGTCATGTCGACTTGAACCCCCACATCAGTGGCGTCAATGTTGTCTCGAACTGCAAATGCCAAACCCAATCTACGTTCTGTGGCGTTGTCATCTGCTTCAAAATCTGCAACCGGGTGATTCCAATCAGGATCATCCAAATCTTTCATTTCCACTTTGTTGGCAACTTCAGGGGGGGAAATATCGGCCAGTGGTGGGTTGACTAGAATGAAACAAACCGCGAGCCATGTGAATGTATAGAGGAAACTTGCCCTGAACCAATTCCCAAAGGTATACCTCTCTGCGAATTTGCTCAAAATGAGTCGATGGAGTGGAGGGATGGTCACAATTAGCAATAGCGGCAAGGACCACAATACACTGGCTGGCTCTTCCAATGCGGGCATGATGAGATATCGCATGATGAGGCCAACCGAGACGGCATAGACAATCACCAGCCACATCGAAGCAGTATCCGCCTTCTCCTTGATGACGTGGTCGGCGGGGTCAAATGGCTCGGTACCAACTTTGCCCCCTGGGCGCTTTTTCTCACCATCCCGACCTCCCCGTCGCTTGTCGCTCGCGGCTGCAGCAGCCATCGCAGTGGTCAGGTCAACCATTGTCCTCACCCCTGCGGGGTGCAGGGCCGTCTATGATGGGTTCGGCTCGACAAACTGAGCATGGTTTTTGATTCGCAATGCTCCCATGAGTGATGTAGTGCCGGGAACGGGGCTCGAACCCGTGACCTTCGGATGTCTCAGACATTTCGAGG
>CAZXVR010000118.1:0-5528 GCA_964644485.1 uncultured Candidatus Poseidoniales archaeon
TTCTTTTCTCCCATAGAGTTTAACCTCTGAATCCCACGCTCTTTGGGACCACCTTAAGGATTACCCTCCCTAAACGCTATACTGCGCCCCAAAAGGGGGTTTTTCAGATTTTTCGAGTATCTTAGAAAAGTTGGTCGCAGGGTCACGAAAGTGACCGATTTTTCGGTTTGGAAATGCAATTACTCACCATTGAGGGCGGTGTGCTTTCAGTAACACGTTTTGATACATTTAGCTCCGAGTCCTCCCTCCCTACGAAAGTGGAATTGATTTTTATTCCGGTCGTCGAATTTGATTCATTTGGAGTAAATTTTCTCGATTCAGTCAAAACGCCCGATGGGTTTGCAACTGCAGATATTGTACTACTCTCCCATGCGCGAGGGGGCGATTTAATTTCGATTTCGCAAGATCAAAAGTGGTACCCATTGTGGATTGATGTGTAGATATTCAATCATTCATTAATCAATAATTAATTGATCATTCTTCCTCTTCATTTTCCTGATGGCGATAAATGTCAATTTGCGCCTGAGTCCAACCTGCTTCAAGCAATTCCGCATCACTCCATTGTCGTGATTCAGGCACCTGCAAACCCGCCATTTCAGTAAGAGCATCATCTGTTGAATCTTCATCCCTCTTCGCCCAAGCATCATCTGGGAGTATTTCTTCTTCTTCAACGACAATCTCTTCTCGGCGGCCAATGAGAAGTAATGTAATCACAATTATACCAAGCAAAATTGCGGCGAGTCCCAACAGAATCATCGTTGAGATATCGGTCTGATCCCCTGCCTGTTGAGTTGAGTTTTCGGTCACGGTCGGCGGTCCCCCCTCGCGCGCGCGTATGGGTAAAGTTCCAGAAACAGAGAGTGAAGTTTCATCTAAGCAAGCAAAATACAGTGTATGATTCGCTTCTGTATTTCCTGGTGGCGTCCAATCTTGAATCCACACCGCATCCCCATCAGGGTGGTAAATTTGTGAAAATAGCGTAATTTCATCCGCGTCCTTCAATAGAATGGAACATTCCATATTTTCAATACCATCTGGATCGAGAATTGAGACGATTAATTGGGTCTGATTTCCGGATGTAAATTCACTCGGCATCGCTGAGAAGTCCAAGACAGGTTCAGAGCCTCGCAAATCGAAAATCAATGTCTGCGAAAGGCCACTGATTCCATCGATATCTCTGAGGTTAACCTCCAATTCCACGGGACCCAAGGGCCACGTCAATAGATAATCTGAATTGAGGTTCATCCGATAATAATGGGTGTCATGTCCTGTTCCAGGTGCACAAGATGCAGGAGGTATTCCCAACTCAAAGAAAACTGAACTAAATGAATTGGATGAGGGGCCGGATGGGTCCAATCGAATACCTGCGTATTGTATGGGTCGCCCATCTGTAACTCCAATCCAAATATCCGTGCCATCTACACCTCGATTTATTGTATCCACCAACATGTCATTCATGCACAGCGTTGGTGTCGAAATCTGAGGGGGGGTCAGGAAGACAGGTAGGGCCCAAGACCATTCCAAGTCTGTCCAAATACCACTAGTGATTCGCGTTGAGATAGAAGCATCCCCTGATTCAAGCCCGGGTGGAGCAGTGACGACATTTCCATCCAACACTTGTGTCCCGGCTTCGGGCCAATCGATTCTTGTCTCAATCGAGTAAATCACATCCGGGTCATCTTCGTCTGTGATTTGAATCTCTACGCGATCCTGGGCCCCATCCAAATAGGATTGGTCCAACACCAATTCTGCAATAGGCGCCATATCGATGGGCGCTAAACTGCGGTTTGACCATTCAATTCCATCCACGTTCAGGGTGATTGAAACAGGATCTAGAGAACCCCCTGCAATTGGTGACCAAGAACTCTGGTAACATGTTTGACTCCCACTCGAACTGGATTGAGTGGGAATTTCCAATTGCATCCCATCTACAAGAATCGTTGGGATCTCCGTGGCATTATTGTGATCAATATCGATTACACAAGCCGTCATGGCATGCTCCCGTCCGCGAATCCAACCTGCGTCCCCAAGAACAGGAGGGTCAATGCCCAACCATGGCGCAAGGTCCGCTCCTTCAACATGGACTCCATACCAAGTTGCACTCGCATCTGTGATATTGAATGCTGCATCCCAAAATGCATCCATGCTTAGGTTCTGGAGATCATACACCTCCCAGTGCAAATCTACATTGTCAAAGGGTGCGTCAATCGGTAAAGAAATCGCGGCCGTCCAAATCGAACCTCCGCTCTGTGATGAGGCAGCGATTGGGGTGTAGCTTGAGTCATTGGAACTGTTGTAGCGCCACGAGAGGGTTGCACCTGCCATGCCAAAATCATCGCTTACCTCTACCCTGCAAATGACGACGCCTCCACGGGTTGCTGTTGTTGTCGAACAAGTCAATTCATCAATGACTGGTGGAGCATTGATTTCGATATTTAGCAGTGCAAGATTGTTTTCAACGATACGCTCTGGGTGAGCCTCCGCTGGAATCCATCGAACAACGAATTCCACAAACCCTGTTCGAACAGGTGTGACGTTTACAGGTAAGATGAGACGACTACCAGCATCATTCCCACCAGGGATTGTCAGCGTATGATTGGCGAGGAGGAGATTGTTTTGGCGGTCACGAATTTCGAGGAACCCATTTGCGATTCCAGGTGCTAAATTTTCCAAGAGGATTTCCAAAGTACCGTTTTCTCCGATTGACAATTGTCCTGGAGCGCGCACTTCGGAGACATTGACATCGTGTAATCGATCAGCATACGCAGCCATCTTGGGATCTCCCACCACAGTACCCATCCAAGAGAGCATGACATTGGATGCTGCATAGCATTCCGACATCGTATATCCCTCAGCATAGCATGAGAACAGTTGTTCTGGGTTTGATATCGCCGAAAGGTAAGGTTCGTAGACATACCCTTTCACACCTGAAACACCGTCGTCAAGTAGATCAGAAACCAAACTTTGCCCATAACTCGAGTTCAGAATGAATGTCCGCCCACCCGTACTCACTGCAGTTTCTGCGATACTTCCATCCAACCAAGTGAAACTCGGCCGGATTGGATAGAGTTTCAAGGTATCAAAGAAAATTGAACCATTGTATGTTCCATCAGAGAATTCCGCAACTTGCCGAACGGTAAACTGCGAGGCTTGTGCATCTGGGCGGAACCGAAGTTGGCGGCTTTGCCAATCATCTGAAAATGCCCGTTCATCAGACATGTTGAGTGTCAGGGAAGTCCCATTTGCATCACGTGCTTCGACTTCCAACCACCAATCTCCTTCAACCCATCCTTCCCTCATCGAGTAACCATCGAGAACCCAAGCGTGCCCCGAAAATTCTGAATCGATATCGAAAGTCTGCTCAACATATGCAACGGAATTATTCGTCGTATTGAATGTTGGACATATCCAAACAATTTCATCGTGAACATCAGCTACTTCCTGTGGATTCAGGGCAGTTCCCCAAATCTGCACTTCATCGATGACTCCAGTGAAATGAGTGTTACCTGCTCGATTGACTCCAAATTTGTAAATTTCAATACTATTCACCGTACCGTTTGGGACACTCTGATTGAGAACCTCCACACCATCCAGATAGAGAGTCACAGTATCATTGGCGAATGTGGCCACAAGATGTTGCCAAACGGTTGGATCAACCGTTCCAAAGCTGTATGAGTTGTTGTGATACAATTCCCAATCACCTGGATTTCCTCCACTCGTCTGGAACTGGAATGAATCGTCATCCCCTGCCACATCGTTCACGGCGATGGCAGACGAATGTCGAGATTGGCCACTGTGATTTGCCTGAATCCATAGGCTGATTGTGAAGTCAGACACCATATCTTCTACATCGACCCGAGCTTCATCATCAACACCATCGAAGAAAGCGCAATTGCCTAGCACACAAGTGCGCCATTGAGAGCCATTTGTTCCTGTGAAATTCAGATGAGCTGAGCCGACTGAATCGTTTGCAACATCACCACTGATTTCATTGAAATCCCAATGATGGATTAACTCACCTTCTCTGACAGGGAAACTACTTCCACGAGTCAAGACGTTTGTTGGAACAGTTTGTTTTGAGATTCCAGGCCCTTCCCATTTGAGTTCAAGACCAGCATACCCTCCATGCTCAAAAAATTCAGTACGAAGATGATGCTCTCCAGCATCTAGCCAAACCGTTCCAGACCGCTCTTGCATTGCGTGGTGTCCCTGATTGTCAACAATTTCCACATCATCAATCCACAGTTTGGAACCATCATCACTCCGTAGATAGAAGGTCCAATTGCCAGTGGTTGGAATGTGGATGATGCCACTATGTCTCGCACTCCAATACTCTAGGAAGCGACTGTCGAGGCCTGTCCAAGCCTGTTGGGTCGATGGCCAATCGATGTTCGGCTCATGGCGTACGAAATCGGGCGTTCTACCCGAAAGATTCACCATGGTGCTGACATTGTAAGTGACGCCATTGTTGTCGAAGTATTCTGCGAGCAAACCATTGGTTGTCGATGCATCGTTTGCTCCGCAAGGCGCATCCTCAAGTCGACCCTCCATGGCTGCATTGCCATTCCTCTTCGTTTCGGTTTGTCGTGTCCACCACCACTGTTCACCTGACGATAACGATGGACCAACACCATCCCAATATCTTGATCCTGTTGACCAACTACCATCTGAAGTATCATACCCTGAATTTGGCAATTGGTTGCTGCTCCATGCTCCATCATTGCTACCCCATGAAGCATACATGGACACATTCGACAACCCTGTCACGAAGGTTGAATTTTGGTTGAATTGTGTGGGGAACCCCATCCCGGTCAAGGTTTCATTTGTGGTATACAGCAAATCATTCCACCACTTGTAACCTGAACCATTTCGATTGGTTGCCAGGTCCAGTACACTCAGCCCATGCTGCCCAAAGCTGTTGTTTGTCTTGGCAATCAAACCCAATGCAGCATCTACATCGTAGCCGGTTAATCGAGTGACCAGATAGTACCCCTGCTCACTTCGTTCGAATGCTTTCATCGCATTCCCCGCTGCCAATCCATAACTTGATTCCGAATACCAATCGCCAAAGATGGATGAGGCATAGGGTCCATCGACTAGGGCCAATTCCGCATCAAACGATGCACGGGAATTGGTGCCACCATTAACACGGAGGGGCACTCCTTTTGTGGTAACTAGAACATTCAGCTCGGTTAGATTCCGATCCGAAATCATTTGTGAAATGGGGTCTGCAAAATAGGTAGTGAATTGGTTGGAATTGATGGTCTCACCTGTTGGTGTGCTCTCATTTGTCAATAATAAGACGCGTTCTGGCGGTATGTTTCGGGCCAAAGCAAAGGCGGTTCCAATCGTTCGACTGACCTCACTTTGGTTGTTAATTATCACAGCGACATCGCTGTAATCGGCCAAAGTTTGATGAGAAAATGGATCGAGCACTGCCACATCCCGAAATGGGGTCTCCCCCCACGCGTCCGCGTGTGCTCTCGCTTCCTCTGGAAGCGATACTGCGGCCCAACTCTGCAGTGAGA
>CAZXVR010000119.1:0-5524 GCA_964644485.1 uncultured Candidatus Poseidoniales archaeon
TCACATCTGCACCTTGCTCTTGGAACCAGCGAACCTGATCGATGACCATCTTGTGACCCAAGTGCATCTGTCCACTGGGCATCAACCCGGTCATGACACCGAATGGGTCGCCTCTAGAATGGGCCTGGAGGATGTTGCCCAAATCTCTGTGCGCGAAAATAATGCCTCTGCGGTGATGCATTGAGGGATTGGGGATTTCAGACATCTGAACTGATTCCAGCCCGAACTGTTGGATGATCCGGTCATAGTCTGTAGAGACCTCGCTTGACCAAGGGTCGATGTCCACCATCGGCTACGCCGAAATCAAGGCGGCTATCAAGGCGTCGGGTCATCTTCGGCCTATGGCCGATGGTTTGACGTGTGGATTCCCCACGCCGTGTCATGGCCCGCATCTGTGTTCTCGGTGGTGGACTCGTGGGGCGATTCGTGGCCTGTACGTTGCATGAACGGCAACATGTGGTAAAGGTAGTAGATGCTGAAGTCCTAGAAGAGATTCCCGCAGAGATCGAAGTCATACAGGCGTTTGTGCAATTGGAAACCCTACCGGATTTGGTCAGCGGTTTTGATGTCGTCGTCAATTGTCTACCCGGTCGAATTGGCCATGCTATCCGACCCACTTTATTGTCTATAGAAGGATTATCTGTGGCAGATTTGGCATTTACTGCTGAGGACCCCATGGAATACGATGGATTGGCCAAAGAACATGGTTCAAGATTGATTTACGATGTTGGAATCGCTCCTGGTTTGTCGAATGCCTTACTGATGGATGCACAGTGCCGATTTGGAACCCTTTTATCAGCGAAAATTTGGGTCGGGGGAAATCCACAGGAATCGGATGATGAATGGTCCTACATGGCCCCATTCTCACCATCTGATGTCATCGAAGAATATACGAGACCTGCTAGAATTCGCCGGAATGGACAGAATATCACTGAACCCGCCTTGTCCGATCGCCATCTGGTTCCTGTTCCGGGTTACGGGCCAATGGAAGCCTTCCTCACAGATGGTGTTCGCTCGTTACTCGATACAATCGATAGCGAAGAGTTGCTCGAATATACGGTTCGTTGGCCAGGCCATATAGACCGATACCTAACAGGTGAAGATACGGAAAAAGAACTGATCGAAGCTTGGAAATTTGATTCAAATCGACCTGAATTTACATGGTTGGCTGTCGAAGTGAATAGCCAGGAGGATACGCAGAGGTGGGATCTCATCGATGAAGGCAAGGAGGGATGGTCCTCTATGGCACGAACGACTGGCTTGGTCACAGTTGAAGTCGCCGAAATGCTCGCAGAGGGAGTGATTCCGGAGGCGGGCGTCATGCCGCCAGAGCGATTGGGGCGAGACCCCAAACTCTTGAGCAGGCTACTGAGCTCAATGAAAGATGCTGGTGTTCAGATTGAGGTGCTCTAATGCCTGAACGAGTATTGGCATTCATGCAGATCACTGGTGGCATCTGGGGGACCATGCTTTTCGTGGACTTATTTTGGTCAAATGCCCTCACATCTGAGTTGATTTGGGTCGGAGGATTCCTTCAGATTGTGGCGTTTTTGTTGTGCTTCATGGTCCCAAATTTGTTGGCTAAAGGTTCGACATTTCTCTGGAGGAATCGGGGACAGACTGCAAAAAAAATCGAGAAAATGTTGCTTGATCCCGACTTTGAAATGGAAGAGAAGGAGTAGAACTTCATTCTTCTTCGACTGGATAATGCATCTCTTGGTCGTGCTTGAGCGTATAGCGTATTGCGACCGGCGCGGCTAGGATGATGAGGACGGCCAACATCGGTAAGATCCATGAGGGCTCAATGTCGGGCTGCGGCTTGATGAGCCACGTAAATCGAAGGGGAGATTCTTGGAAAGGAGAACTCCATTCAAACAAGTCAACGGTGTGGTGCCCTACCGCCATGAAAGGTGTGAAATTGTTGAATGTGCCTTCTACAATTTGAATGTCAGACTCTTCACCTTCCCATGAGATTTCCACCATTGCACCTTCGGGTATTGTGAGCGTCACGCTGGTTTCATTCAAAATCCGGTATCCCGTTATCAAATGATTATCATCGATGGTCAATTGATTGAGCGACTCTCCATCAATCCGCGACACTGCGGTAATTTGCCCGCCAAGAATCGAGATGTGGGTATTTCCGGGAACATCCCACCCTCCATTGCTTGTGGCGGTCCCCTTCAATGTAATCGACTGATTTGTTCGATCGGATTCAATCGCTGCGTGTGTGGATGAAAACCACTCGCCCCATGTGGTGAACCAATAATCCTGTGATTCAATCCAAGAGAGGACTTCTTTGTCTCTGCGCACGTTGGTATCGAAGACTTGAGCCTCCCAGTACATATTCCCATAACCGTTTGATTCGATGTCTTGTTCGATCGTGTCGGTTGATGCGACATTCTTCTCAAGACTGCCTCCACTTCTTTCGACCGCCCAGAATGTGTTGTCGTCAACGTCAGAGGGGAGTTGGTCGCCAACCACTCGGAAGCCTTCAGACCGCAACGCTTCGATGATATTGGAATTTGGCTCAGAAGAAGGAATGCCAAAGGAAAGTGGTTCTGAACCCCACTTGGATGCAGGAATTTGAGAAGTAAGATAATTCTTACAAGCGCTGATGACACTGAGATCTTCAGTCACACTCTCACCGGGCATTCCATGGCAACCAAATTCATCGCCCAGCGCCAGTCGCTCTCCTCCAACGACATCTTGGGTCAGCCAACCATCAGCCCTCCATGCGACCGCGCCAGGCATGGCAAGCGGCAGAAGTAGTACCCCGAGCAGGAAAATTGCGACTCTCACGGAAATCATCCGAGTGGTGCTATATCTTGACCTTAACCACCATTCAATAGGCAATTATGAAGAACCAAACTGCCCCAACTTGAGATATGGAGTATACGCTAGCAATGCAAATCGTGGGGGTCATAATGATCCTCATTGGGATTATGAAAAATAAGGACCCTGTTGAATTTAACAAGGGTATCTTCGGAGATGCCGTAGGCGCAGATGGGGGGCCTGCTGCATCGATGCGAATGCTCATTGGTGGTGCCTTCGCAGCGATTGGGTCAATGAATCTCTATTGCAGTTTCAATGTAGATAATGCTGCAGCTGGTGAAGCGATCCTCGTGGGGAATGTGATTGGTTTGGCCGTGATTTTAGCAACCTTGTTTGGGGCGAAAATGAGGGGTTTTTTGGAAGACATTCCAGTCCCACCGCTGGTCATTTTCCCAGTACTAATGGCGGTTTGTCTATACTCGGCTATGGGCTAGATTGTCGATAAATGTCGGGCAACGGAACTTGAGGTCAATGTCATGCCCGAAGTTGGGGGAGCAGCACTCGCTGAATTACGAGAGGTTTGCAGAATTCCCGGCGTAGGCGTGCCATTGCCAAAATCACCTCTCTACTCATTTTTCTTGTCAGTGTTACCGAACCTTACGCGTACCCTATTCAGAATCCGCTACAGAGGGATCGAAAGAATCCCACGGGAGGGCGCAGTCATCTTGGCTGCAAACCACACATCGCATATTGACCCGTTTGCTGTGATTTGTGGGGTCAGAAGGCGCACACATTACCTTGCAAAGGATGGTCACTTTGACAAGTTCATCACGTCGATCGTCATGAACACAACTGGACAAATTCGTACACATAGGGAATCGGGTGCGGCTGATGCACTGAGTAGTGCATCAGATGTTCTGGATGCAGGTTTGGCAATGGGCATCTTCCCCGAAGGCACTCGTTCTCGCCGAGATGAGGCTCCATTTTTGGATTCCAAAGGAAAAACGGGGATTGCTCGACTGGCCGCCAGCCACCCAGATGTCCCTGTATTCCCAATCGCTATCATGGGAGCCCGAGATGTCATGGCCCCTGGTGACAAAATCATCCGCTTCTGGAAACCAGTCGATGTGACATTTGGTGAGAGCATCACATGGAATCAGTGGGTTGTGCACCCAAAAGGAGGAGCACAGGATGAGGTGAGTATACGCGGCATCATCGATTCAAACGACGAGGAGCGGCGTGAGACCATGGGTGGACTCTATCGACGGTTTACAGAGCAAGTCATTGGGACGATGGCAGCCTTGGGCGCACCCTGAAAGGGTGCGGGTATTCTTCAAGAACTGTCGCGGACAGGAGCGCCCGTTCCATGCAGACCTATCTCGACCTACTACGCCGCATCCTCGACGAGGGTGTCGAACGCGGTGACCGCACGGGGACAGGTACACTGTCAGTGTTTGGGCATCAAATGCGCTTTGACCTCTCCGAGGGATTTCCAGCGGTGACGACCAAGAGATTGCATTGGCCGAGCATCATTCACGAATTGCTCTGGTTCCTTTCTGGTGATACCAATGTTCGTTATCTACAGGAAAATAAGGTCAGAATTTGGAATGAATGGGCGGACGAAAATGGTGATTTGGGTCCAGTATATGGAAAACAATGGCGCAAATGGGAAGCCAAAGATGGGCAAATTATCGACCAGATTTCTCAGGCGATCGAACTGATCAAAACCAATCCTTCAAGTCGTAGAATTCTAGTCAGCGCATGGAATGTTGGGGAACTTGATGAGATGGCACTCATGCCTTGCCATGCCTTCTTCCAATTCTACGTAGCAGAGGGAAAATTGTCCTGCCAACTCTACCAGAGAAGCGCAGATGTTTTCCTCGGTGTGCCTTTCAATATTGCATCCTATGCTTTGCTGACCCACATGATGGCACAGGTCTGCGGGCTCGGTGTCGGTGACTTTGTCCACACGATTGGGGATGCGCACCTATACCTCAATCACTTGGAACAGGCGAGAGAGCAAATCACGCGCGAACCATTGGGTTTGCCGACATTAAAGTTGGATCCAGGCATCATGGATATAGACGCATTTACGGGCGAACATATCGAAATTGAAGGGTATGAGCATCACCCGCATATCGCAGCTCCAATCAGTGTGTGAGGTGTTTGGATGAAGATGGCCATGATTGTCG
Source organism: uncultured Candidatus Poseidoniales archaeon (assembly GCA_964644485.1). Lineage (GTDB taxonomy): Archaea > Thermoplasmatota > Poseidoniia > Poseidoniales > Thalassarchaeaceae > MGIIb-P. The sequence goes on from CAZXVR010000119.1 coordinate 4,965, forward strand.
CCATGGATGAAGACGGTTGTATCGGCAATCAAGGCGACCTACCCTGGAGATTGAAATCGGATATGCAGCGGTTCAAATCTCTGACCGAAGCGGATGGATTCAATGCGGTCATCATGGGACGCAAGACATGGGATTCGTTGCCGGATTCATTTCGCCCTTTACCTGAGAGAATCAACATCGTGATGTCCAGAGATATCAACTGGGCGCATGCTGATGCAGAGGTGGCATTGTACCATGGTCGGGCAATCGAGATTGCTTATGCAGAGGGTTGCGATGAGTGCTGGGTGATTGGTGGCGCGCAAATCTATGAGATGTTCATCGATCGTGTAGAAGAAATTCATGTGACAACTGTGCATACTTCTGGTTCAGGAGATGTTAAATTCCCAAATTGGGATCGAAGCGGATGGGGGGAAACCGTTGTTGAGAAATTGGAAGCCGATGATGACAACGCGCACGCAACCACCTACTCAATCTGGACAAAGTCGTAATCGCATGGGTAGCGTTCCGAAGGACGCACTGAAAGCCCTTTGAAATTCAATATTCGTTTCAATGGGTATTCG
>CAZXVR010000120.1:0-926 GCA_964644485.1 uncultured Candidatus Poseidoniales archaeon
TCTTCAACAGGACAGCGGTTTAGCATGGATTTCATGCTCCATATGGCGTTGTTGTGGAGCATACCACTTGACCCTCTCAACTTGAATAACAGCGCAGGTAAATGGGCCCAATTTCTCTAGTTGTTTCGCTAAATCCAAAGCCCATTCATCTTCCATCCCCCCCTTTGCCAAACCATGAACGTGCAAGATCCCCCCTTCGGGTTTGAGTGCTTGAATGGCGATGGAATATCCATCTTCAGAGGTAGGCAACAATCCAAGATTAACACGATCGAATTCCGATTCAAATTCCGCCTTTCGATTGTCTCCTTCAAGAATTGTGCAACGGTCAGCCAAATCGTTTGCTGAGAGTGACCATTTGAGTGCCCGAATCGCATTCTCATTCCATTCACAAGCGACCACGTGTGCCGCACCTCGTCCCTGGCCGCGCTCTCCATTCGGACCCTTAGCACCCTCACTTAGGAACGGTAGAGTGTAGTAACCGATTCCAGCATAGAGATCAAGAATTTTCTCATCTTCGTGATTTGCATTTGCAATTCGGCCCCGCTCGGTGACATTGCCAGCACTCCACATACATTGAGTGAGATTGTAACCAAAGTCGATTCCGTGTTCACGACGGACGACCCAATCGTCATCTCCTAGCAACAAATCCACTCCACTGTTGCGAAATTCACCGTGAACTTCACCCATCCGAGCGACCCGCTTGACATTGAGAGATTCAGCAACGATTTTCCACAGCGACTCATCTGGATTCCATCCCACATCACTGAATGCATCTTGTGGCAATATGACCACATCAGCGAATTTTTCCCACTTTGTGGGAATTTCGCCCGGTAAAGTGCCCCCATGCCTCTCAACCAGCGCTTTCTTCAAGCGCATATGAGGTGAAGTAGTGGGGGCCATGCCCACTCGTTGAGCCACTACCCAAT
>CAZXVR010000120.1:936-5498 GCA_964644485.1 uncultured Candidatus Poseidoniales archaeon
TAAACCACCAGAGCAGGAAGCAGTTCTATGAGAGCACCTCGACCTCGTGTCGCATGGTTCATTCTCGGCCTGCTGATTTTTTCTTATGGGGCCCCCACAATATCTGCTGATCCCGGTGACGAAGAGGTTGTCAACACGATTTGTCAGACATGGAATAGCACATCTGGAATTTGTGATGATTACAATTTTGCCGATGATGAAACAGCCTCCATGGAATGGATCGAAGGTCGATACAATATCGCCATGGCGAATTCCACCATGATGTCGTTGACCCTAGAGTGGGCCATTCACGAAATTCGAAGAGATGACATCATGCTCGAAGATTTACCATTAGGAAATGGCTCAGATCCTTCGACGGATGGGATTCCTGCCGACTATATTCGCAATTATCTCGATTATGTCACTCTTTCAGGCTCAACTGTCAGAGACATGCTCGCCAATTCCGTATCTTCAACTGTAACCAGTTTAGTCAACAACGGATTTGGCACCGTTTCCGGAGTTCAAACCACGTATGTGAATCAGATAACCTACGAAGATCAAACCGTTGGATGTACAGATGATCGTGACCAAGACAGCGCAGACGAGGTCGCAGGGCTACCGAATGATGCATACAATCCTCCACTTTGTCTTCGAACGACTCTCGCCATCAGCGTGGATCCCTCTGAACTCGGGATGTCCGCGGTAGGAATGGACGTCGAGCGCGCGTATCAGGGACTACTCACGATGGGCAGCTCCGTTCGTACCAACATGACTTTGGCAGCGCTTCCTGGCCACGCAGCCTCGTACGAATTTATCCCTCCCTCATACGGCACAATCGTTGGGGCATCAGGTGATGGGGATCTTGTTCCAGCCAATTCAGGCGGCTACACCTATACCTACGCGCGTTGGAACGTCAACCACAAAGATGCAACCGGTGAAGATTGGCTCAATGAATCCGCTGCGGTCACGATGGCACGTCGAGACACGTCCACACGTCCAGTTGAAATCGACATAGGAAATGATCGAGGCATTCGCGTTGAGATCATTGTTGACGCATCCGATGAACGAGCCACCACAATCGAGGTAAGATTGGGGATTCACCACATCGCAATGGATACTCTAGACAATTGGGATTGGGATTTTGTTGATGATCGAGTCACTGTGCCTTGGGTCACATCTGATGGTTTGAGGCTCGCCCATCACACCGGTTTGGCGAACCTGTCAGACTTTGCAGACAAAGTTCCAGTCACAGAATTGAATGACTTGATTGCTGAATATAGCATAGTCGATATTGATTTTGAACCGTTTGAATTCACATCTGCAGGTGGGTTGGGAGGCCTTGATTTCATGCACAGCCCCGGCATCACCTGCTCAGAGTCATCTCCGAGCAATTGGTGTATATTGGGTCAAACTGCAATGAACGGAACCTACCCGATTTTTTTGACCTCACAATCGAACACATTTGAGATGGATTTCGGTACGATTATCAATAATATTGCCGACCAATTCGACATTGACTTGCTCGGTTTTGATCCTTCGATTATCACACAGAATGATCGTGCTGCGATTCTCAACGCGATGACTGTAAGCCATGAAATCAGCTCACCGAGTTTGGTTGATTGGATGGGTGATCAACTTCCTGCGGCAGATGTCGAATTAGAGGTTATATTGCCTGATTATGTTCGTTCTACCAATGGCAACCCTGAGACTATCACACTCTCCCATACACTCGGGGAACCCGAAAACCACTCACTTTCAATCACCGGTGCGCAACCGTATAGTTGGAACCATCCAATCTGTAGAGGATCGGGCGGTTGTGGAATGGATAGTCTAGATCTCGTTTGTGGGGTCAACCAGCGCACTTGTTTGGGTTTGAACCTCGATGTAGAATTTTCAGATCTCGACATCAATGAATGGAGTAAATCTGTTGAGATTCTTGCAGATGGGCAAATGGAATTTCTGCTCTATCGAGTCGGTGTCCCGGATAGTTTGAATGACGAGGTTGAAAGCATCGACATCGAAGCGGTTCCATCTGATTTGATTCGACGATTCATCCACTTGGGTGACCAAATGGATGGGGGCTTACTCGCGCCCCTAGAAGACGGTCTAACCGTACCGTTTGAAGGCGAGGATGTCCCATTTGCATTGAATGCGGATGGTTTGAATGACTTTGCAAGAGATGTTGGAAACATTGTCGAAACAAGGGTCAATGAAGATATCCAACTATCGATTCAAGAAATCAATAGTGGTGGAGACATATACCTGAAAGATCCAGGGTATATCTCTGTCTCAGTCTCGATCGAAGATCTTCAATTATCACCGCTTGTATCTCTTTCAGATTCCCGCCCAATTCGAATCGTTGTTGAAGTTTCTCAATTCAAAATTCACGCCGAATATGTAGGGGGTTCTGGAACCGATGAGGGATTGGCCACACAGAGCATGAATCTGTGGACAAATTCTCTGTTGGCGGCAAATGGCGGAGGGAGTGGATTTGAGGTGCCCCCCGATGATGACATCGTCATCGATGTCCCAACCCCAGTATTCGAAATTGAAGAAGAAATCATCTCACCATCGATTCGCCTCAGGCTGACATTGCCGTGGGGCATCGATTTCTCCAATTTCAAGAGCCAGATGGGAAGAGGCGAAATCAGTGACAACGACGGTTCACAAATGCTAACCTATTACGTTCCGATTTGTACGGATGGAGATCTTGAATCCTGTGAAGAACAATATGACACACTGAGTTTCCGCATTGTCATTGGAACCGATTTTATCCTTGCACAACTGTCTATGTATTGCGGGATTTTACTCGCACTATTGGTTGGCCTCATCATGCTGATTCGACGACGCAGGCAACGCAAACGTGAGAGGAAGGAAGCCGAGGAGGAATCTGAAACAGTCGGACAGCGAATGTCAGATCTCAAGGTCCTTGAGGACGTTTCATACGGTGATGATGGCTTACCCGACATGGGTGATTTTGCTGGTTTGGATTCAAAAGGAAACATCCCGAGCGAATCATGGGAAGACAGTTTCGATTTCTAACGATTAGTGGATTTCATGCCAAATTCTCTCAGCCAGAGCCGGCCCGATTCCTTCGACGGCAGTCAAGTCCTCTTGGCTGGCATGGTTGATGCCTTTGCGTCCTCCAAAATGACGCAGGAGTGCTTGCAGGCGCTTCGCACCCAATCCTTCCACGGCCTCAAGGGGGTCCGCGAGTCCCTTGCGTCCACGCCGCTTGCGATGGAAATTGTTGACGAAACGGTGCGCCTCATCTCGCGCGAAAACGAGAACGCGTCCCTTGCGATCTAGAACGAGGTCATCACGGTTGATTCTGTGGATGGTTTCCTCGCGTTTGGCCAATGATGCCAATGCCACCTGTTCGACCAAATTATGCTGAAGCAACAGATTGTGAATTTCGTTGAGATGAACAAGCCCTCCATCGATTAGCAGAAGGTCGGGCCATTCCTCTTGTCGTTTGAGCCATCTTTCAACAACGTGAGACATCATTCGCACATCATCCATGGCTGTATCTTTCACCGTATAGGTGCGATACGCCTTCTTGTCCGGTCGACCATTGCGAAGGCAGATACTGGCGCCTACGCGCTCTTCTCCTTGCAATTGTGCCATATCGAAGCAGACAATGTGATCCAATGTATCCATCTCGAGCACTTGTGCGCCATCTGTGGCCGCCCTCTGCTCCAAACTTCCGCTTTCCTTGAGTTGATTGCGCATCAGTTGCGCTTCGGCATTGGCATCGGCCATTCGACGTAATTTGGTCAATTCACCGCGCTGTGGGTTCCGAACCTCAACCTTCGATCCTCTGCGCTCGGTGAGCCAAGATTCCATCCAATCTCCAATCGGTGAAGGTACGAGGACGGTCTTGGGTGGCTTTCGTTGTGCATAGTGTTCGGAAAGGACGCGACAAACCGATTCCGTGATGTCTCCGCGATGCATCAATGGGTACTGTGTTTGTCCGACAATCATGCCCTTTTCTGCAGACAGTAGAACGATGGTTCCAAGGTCACCTTGATTGGCGAATCCAACCGCATCACACTCTTGGTAGAATCTTGAGTGAATGACTTGCTGCGCCAATGTTTGCTGCACTGCAGCAATCAGGTCACGACTTCTCGCCGCCGCTTCATATTGCAGATTATTGCTATAGGAATCCATCTCCTCCTGCAGGTTCTTGATGAGCAACAATGCATCTCCATCAAGGATACTCTCAACCGCCTTGACACGGTCTGCATAATCATCGGTATCGGGAGATTCAATGTAACCAAAAGGAAGGTTGTCACGATTGTCTCGGATGCCAAAAAAGCGTCTGAGCAATTTGATGACTTGCTTGGCTGCCTTTGCATCAGAAAATGGCCCCCATCGTTTTGCATCCTTCGGTGGATTCCGAGTGTAGAGGATACGGGGATACTCATGTGCACTCAATGCGATGAATGGATAGGACTTGTCGTCCTTCAGCAGCGAATTGTAGCGTGGTTTGTGTTCGCGGATGAGCTGCCGTTCCAGAATGAGTGCTTCATTGGGTGTTCCGGTGACGATACAATCGACTCGGTCGGCTTTGGCGATGAGTG
>CAZXVR010000121.1:0-5478 GCA_964644485.1 uncultured Candidatus Poseidoniales archaeon
TAACGTGAAGATTTCACAACTTGAAGAGATGAGTCAGATTCGCCGCCGCCTCCTCGGCCTTTTCGTCGTTGAGATGGGTGGTTTGGCCGCCAGTGCTTGGACATGGATGATTCACAATGAGATGGTCACAGGAGGTTCCCAATACTGCGCTGCAGAAGGTATTGTTCAGTGCGGCTCTGTCATTGGTGACCCCATATACTCCGAGTTCTTTGGTGTGCCTTGGGGTGTCATCGGAATCATGGCCTTCGCGGTCTTGGGGTGGATTACACTGGCCATTTTCTTGGACATGAAGGCAGATTGGGCCAAGTCATACGTCGATTATGCTTGGTGGCTCAGTCTGCCTAGCATCCCTGGAATCGCATGGTTGGTTCTTGTCGAGCTCACACTAGTCGAGGGCGCACCTCACATCTGCCCGTATTGCACCAGTGTTCACATCGCCCTCATCGCTTGTATGTATCTTCTCTACACAATCCGCTCCGAGCGGGATGCGGGCCAATGGGATGTGGTACAAAAGTTGTCAAAATCTGAACTCTTGGCCAATGCTCGCAAAGGCAACAAGTGAAAACCGGTAGCAATTCACGGGTTCAGGTGTTCGTGTCAAGAAGAACCGAAAGGGCCGCAAGTAATCAGGGCTGGTAGGTCCCACCGATCTCGAACAGAGCTACATCTGTCCGCATGTCCACAGGTTCCATTCTGACCACGGTCACATCTAGTCGCGTCTCCGACGCATATTGTGCGCGCAGGATATCATAGAGTCGCCCCTGGACATCCGCCATCTTCGCTCCTCGAAGAATCGTCACCATTCGAATCGGATTCTCTTCTGGAAACTCGACGATATACTCGACAAGCCATTCTCGATCTGCTTGTGCGCCCCCTAGGCGCTCTTCTTCTCTTTCTTCAGGGATGTACGCCATCACTGTATTATTTACACTGAGAGACTATGAATGCTTCGCAGCAAGTCGATTGAACAAAATAACGAGGGTATGATATAGGACCAATTCAATCGAATACGTCTCGGCGCAAGATGACACTAGAGCCCGCTAGTGCCACAAGCAACAATAAAAGCGCTAAATCACTGTAAATTTCCGCTTTCCGGGGCATTTCCCCATTTGAGATTCCGATTACACCCCGGACACCTCCATTATGTTCGATTACCGTCACAAATCCATCTACTTCACCGTAAGTTTCCAAAGTATACACGGGGATTCCTCCTTCACTGTACAAATTACCCGTGGAGATGTCCCATCCATGCACTCCATCAAAAGAATCTAACACAGACCCATTTGGAGAAAATGAAATCATCTGAGTGGCAACATCATGATGTACATCGATTCCGTTGTTGGCGATTTCACTGGTCATTTCTAGTGTTTCTAACCTAAAGACAGTAATGATCGCATCAGATGGTAAATCCTCATCGATATTGAGGTGGAACCGGTGTATGTCATCGTGTGGTGAGTTTTCCCATGAATCCCACCACACACCCATCTCAATCCAATCTGTGCGCTTCACCTCAGCCGAACGCAACTCATTCTCTAGTAGGGATTGGGATGCGGTACCTTGTAATTCGGATTCACCATCAAACCAAAAAGTTGGCAACGGCAATTCGGTGTCTACTTGTTTCAGCCCGATACGATGAGTGGTCAAAGCATTCCCAAATGGGTCGTGATCGTTTGGATGTAGAGCGACACGGACGACTCGACTGGTGTGTTCGTCGACGAATTCAGAAACCAGAGGGTCGACCGTTGCGCAGGTGTCACACCAAGTCGCTGTATAGTGCTCGAGCAGAATTGCGTGTCCCCCTACCGCCTCGCGAGAAACATCGGGGGAATCAATATCAGCGCTCACCAATGGTACCAGAAAGAGGATGACGAGAGTGCTAGCCATCCACTTCTGCATGCTCCGAGCGTTTGAACCGGGTCTCATTTACATATCTCGTGCCCGGCCCCCGCATTGAGGGTGTGCGATGAGCAAGCGTTGGTTCCAAGCACATCAACGTGATACTTGGCGGCGACAGGCCCGCGCAAAGGGTTACCGCGCAAGGTCAGCATTCAAATTGAAGCAAATCCAAGAGAAATTTTCCCTCATCCGAGAAGGAGATTTGGTTCTGGACGTCGGTTGCCATCCAGGTGGATGGACGCAGGTTTCGGTTGAAGAAACCGGACCAAATGGACTCGTCATCGGGATCGACCTCCTCGCCAGCGCACCGGTTGAAGGCGCGCAGATGGTGACTGGAGATGTTACCGAGAAATCATCTCAGGATGAAATTCTTGATTTGCTCCAGACGGGAACGAAGGTAGATGGCTCACCACTTCCTGCCGTCCAAGAGGGGGAAACCCGTTTGTTCAACACCATCGTTTCTGACATCTCACCACGACTGACTGGACAATACGATCGAGATCAAGCGATTTCCTTAGAACTGGTCGCGATGGTTTTCGATTTCACAATGCCACTGCTTTCCCCAGGCGGTGCATTTGTCACGAAGGTATTCCAGGGCACTGGAATTGAGGGAATCGTGAATGCAGCGAAGCAGCGATTTTCTCGAGTCCAAAGATTCTCTCCAGTCGCCTCTAGAAATTCCTCATCCGAGGTATTCCTCGTTTGTAAAAACAAGTTGCCTCGGCCTAAGAAGGGCTCCCGGAAAACATCGGTATCCCAAGAATTGGACGTGCATCTCGAATCTGTCGGAATCATTCAACCCAAGGAACCTGAATCTGAAGAATCTGTAAAGAGTGGATTCCGTCGTATTCCGAAGAAAGAGTGACACATTCACTTTCACTTACCTCCTTGCGAAATGATGGTGGACCTAACGCATCCATCTCAGTCGCTCCAAGGAGTTGAAACAATGTCAGTAAGTATGATTGAAAACAATAGCACGCCAGAAATTCGAAACCCCGCCAGATCCCGTCAAAGTATCCTGCGTCATGTCGGGATGTATAAGGCTCAAAATCGCCCGAAGGAAACTCCGAGAACTCGGGTGGAGAGTTTAACCGCAAATCGTCCAATCGGGCGAATTGAGCTTCTCGTATTACGTAGATATCCGCGCAGAACTGTGATGTCGAAGGGTTGGACTGGTTCCATCGCTGCCGCTTGTGGCCGCGATGAAACAGGCCTGGTAGGGATTGTACTATGGGGTGATCAAGTTGACCGAGTCAGAACAGGTGACATCATCGCCATTCAAGGTGGTTGGTGCCGATATAGCCATGGCCAGAAGGTCGTATCTACGGGACGAACGGGGAGATTAACCATCTTGGAAGCCTGAAAAGGCCCCCGGTGACCTTCGGTCAACCATATTAAGGAGGAGTCGGTCGCCGGCTCGCTGAGGGACTCTAATGCAGAAGCGCGCATCTACTTGCTCCGCCTCCGGTGTACCATTGACGGACGCCAAGAGCACCTCATTCCCATGCCCAAGTTGTGGGGAGCCAATCGGTCGATCCGAACGGTGTAGGAATCAGGCGGTGACTTATTTCTGCTCCGCCTGCGGATTCCAGGGCCCCTGAATGGAGGATTTTCCGTGGGTGAAGTTGCAGTGAAATACAAGATTATGTGCGATCCAGATGTTGAGGACGCAAATGCAGATGACATTGCAACAGCAATGGACAGCATGGCGAGTGAAGTTGGAGTTGTCCAGATGGTCGAGACCAAACCCCTCGCATTCGGCCTCAAATTCGTTGAAGCACACTGCGTAATTCAGGAAGGAGACGGCACAGTCGACGAATTTGAAGATGCGATTCGAGAAATCGTCGGTGTCGGCGAAGTAGAAGTTCTAGAAATTGGGCGCCTCTAAACCCAAACTCAGTATTGAGTCAGCGGGGCGCGCATGAATTCGCGCATCAAAATTGTGGCATACGTCCCGCTCGGTAGTGCGAATCTTAAGCGAAGACTGCATCCATCTGGGTGCCAGATTTCTCCTTCTCTCGGCCCTTCAGAGTAGCGATTGCCCAAGAGACCACCCTCAACATCACCAGCTTCTTCAACACTGAATTCGCTAAAGGAGACCGTCAACGCTCGACGACTTCCTTTCGATGTGAGCCTCGGAATTCCTGTGACTTGCCAATCTTCCTCAACCAGATCCATCTCGGACAGCACCCCTTTTTCGATTTCCCCAGGCTGAGAATTACTGTAGGTACTTTCTCCACCGGGAAGAGCTGCGGTGACAGCCAAGCGCCCGCGCTTGCAATTCCTCGCAATTCTGTTCAATATATCAGAGTCCACTTCGACCAATTTGGCCATGTCGATTTTGCCGTTGTCTTGAACCAGTCCAACGACATCCCCCTCAATCGGTTCAGATAGCGTTAGTCCTGCCTGTAGCCTTGAAGCAATAATTCGATTGAATGCCTCTGATTGCAGGCTGTGTACCATCATCAGTTGCAAGTTATTGGGTAGTTTTCGAAATGCTCCAACCCAGTCATCGGGCTTCTTCGATAAATGCTGCAACATGTCGCGTTCAAATCCGAGATGTTTCGGTATAATCTCAAGGCACTTTTCAACATCTGCCGAATCCCTCCAGAGTTCTCTGAATTTTTCGACCTCGGGTTGCTGATAAATTCCAGGCATCCCAAGATAGGCATCTACGGCTCCTTTCCAATCATCTGCAATCACTGATCTTCCAACAACCGGGGTCACCGGTCGTGTTGCTCCGAATCGCTGTGGTCCAATCCAATTCGGGAATTTACCCACACCCAATCGGCGCCCCATGTTTTCGAAAATTGCATTGACTCTGGCGATTGCAGTTTTGGCATCCAAAGGAGAACCATCTGAATCCGCGCATCCGCGAACTGTAATTGTGAAACGGTTACTGTTGTGGTCACCAAATCCAAGTTTCTGGTGGCTCCGACCCAATACTTCGATTTCTACATCCGGCATTTCGATAGATGCAACTTTGTTTTGGGGTGCATCCACAACAAGCAGTTGGATTGTAATTGCACGTTTGTCCTTGGTGCCGCTGAACCATATTCGGTTCTTAGAAATCCCCAATTTTCTAGCAAATTTCCCGACAAACCGATTGGTCTCCCAATTTGTAAGTGTCACCTTTACCACGGTAAATCGGCCTTTTCCATCAAGGGCAGGAGTCCGCCCCACCTCTTCTACACGAAAGTCTTCAAATCGGGATTTGAGGAGCCCCCCGATTCCTTCACCTTCGCAAGCATACCCCGTTAGACCACAGGAAGCCGCGATGTCCGCGGGTGTCATTCAAATCCCTTCAAGGTAGAGTCAAGCCATCGAATTCCTTGGCAATATCCTTGCAAAGACCCTTCAACACTTTTGCAGGGTCCTTGCCTTTTTTGCACCTTAGATAAAATTCAGGTTGATCCAATTCAGGGTGTCCCACGAAATAGTTCGCGTATTCGACATCCTTGCTGTCATTTAGTCGTGATCTGAACAACTGCAAAGCAGTGTGACTCTCATCAGTGATACGAATTCGGAGTTCGCCACCCTCGTTCAATAGTACCTTAATCGCCATGTTGACCAGCCCGCCGA
>CAZXVR010000122.1:0-5472 GCA_964644485.1 uncultured Candidatus Poseidoniales archaeon
ATGGAGGCCCGATCGCCGTCGCTGAAAGAATCGGAAATTTCTGTGCATTACAGGAAGTCCGAGGGGATTCACGAAAACTGAATCTCGGATTCAGTGCTGGTCGATTCCAATTCATGGCAGCGCCCTACGGAATCGTTCCACGCAACGAAGTAGAGGGCGCAGCTTGGCCTGCACTCAGGGGACAAATCTTCTGGGAAGCCTGTGAAATCATGTTGCGTCTAATCCGGGGAGACACGATTTCTTCTGATGATATTCGTGAAACCACGCTCACAAGAGCGAACTTCCGTTCCGACGAAGATTGGCGAGCGGTCCAAACGGCGAACGGGAATGACAGCAGCGAAATTCAAATCTCTCGTCGATACGAATTTGAAGAAATTAAGTCGGTTCCGCAAGAGTGGAAGCGTTCAGGTGTGAATCTGGTCATCGGAAGCCATGAGCCGGCGCTCCAAGAGCATGTGAACACGTTCATGCCCGTGCAAGTTTTCAATCTCAGCATCACGCAGCCCGAGGTAATTGAAGCGACACACGAGAGGATGAAGGAGGCCTACCATGGTCAGTGGGAGCGAAGAATGATGCCACGAACTGTCATGGTTTTCCTCAACGAGGAAGAAGGATTGAGTGATTCGGAAAAAACGAGCGTCGCTTTGAAGGAATCTCAAGGGGCCCTGTCCTCATACTGGGCTGCATTGGAAGGGACGCTGGATCCTGCCAAAGTGTCCAAGGCCGCCAACAATGCTGTCATCGGTAACGCAACTGAAGTCGCTGCTCAAATCCGAGAGAGATTTCACCCTGATGACCGCCTTATGCTGTGGTTTGACTTCTTCAGACACGACTCGGCCCGTATCTGTCGTGACATGCGCGCATTCATGGACAAGGTCGTCCCCCTCGTCAACGGGAGTGAGGCAGCATGACGGAACATCGACCCTCTTCTGTCGCCCCCGGAAGACCAGGTTCAGCGGTCTATCCAACCTCTCCGATTTCAGACGGTGCGAAGGGGATAGCCACAGGCCGAGATGTGGAATGGGAGCCACTTGTGGATTTCAGGAGAAACGATGTATCTGAGAACACAATCCATGGTGCTGTCGCTTGGGCACATGGTTCAGAGGTCATCCATTCGTTTGGTGGAAATGTTCTCTGTTATGGACGCAGCATGATGAAACCTCTGTTGATGAAATCATTTGTCGACGTTCTCGATTCTGAATTGACCGAGGAGCAGAAAGCCATCGCTTGTTCATCTCACAATGGTGACACTGAACACGTCGCAGCAGCACAGTCGATCCTTACCGAATCTGAATGGGGTCTGATGCAATGTCCCCTTGACGTTCCACTGATTCAATTTGGTCGACAAGTACGTCGACCTCGACGCTGGTTCCACACCTGTTCAGGTGAGCATGCGGCAATTCTTCGAGCTCTTCGTCTGTTGGGCATCAATCGCGCAGGGTATACACTTCCACAGTCCGATTGGTTTCCTCTTTTCCTCAATGTTCTTCGCCGATTCTTGGGGGAACCACATTGGGAACCAAAGCGCGTCTCAAAGGATGGTTGTGGTTTGCCAACGGTATCCAATACAGTCAACGAACTCGCCGTGATGTTTGCCGGGTTGGCTCGAGAGAAAGATGAGGATTGGATCTGGGAATCGATGTGTAAATTTCCGGATCTCATCGGTGGTTTCAACCGACTGGATTCTACGATAATCAAGGCCGGAGATGGGATGGTTTTGGCCAAAGAAGGCGCGGATGGTTTGCTCGGCCTCTCAATCATCCACGAGGACTTTCCACAAGGACTTGGGGTTGTCATCAAAATCGCACACGGTTGGAATTCTCAGGCGACATGGTATGTAGCTCGAGCCGTACTTGGTGTTCTCGGAATTGAATTGAGGAACCCATACCCGCTCCATCGACAAAAGGCATTCATCGTCCCAGGAATCGTACCTTCGGATCGACTTGACAAACTGGAACAGGTGGTTACATGGGATGAGTGGGATCCAAATTCAGATCGTTGGTACTACGATTGGAAAAAGTACTCCAACCCATTCGACGGAGAGGGAAGCCATGAGTGATATTGTCGAATTATCCAATTACATCAATGGAGAATGGCGACAGGCAATATGTGAACATTGGATTGAAGATTACTCTCCCGCCAACGGTTCTCTGATTGCAAGAATCCCTTGTTCTTCAAGCGAAGATGTTGATGCAGCGGTTTCTGCAGCACAGGATGCTGCCGAAGGCTGGGCATCCCTCAGTATCCTAGAAAGAGCGGATTGGTTGGACTGCATTGCCGATGCGTTGGAAAATCGCGCAGAAGAAGTCGCGCAACTGGAAAGTTTGGATACGGGCAAGCCCATCTCATTGGCACGTTCTGTTGATGCGGCCCGATCGGTCGCAAATTTCCGCTTCTTCGCAGAACAAGGTCGAGAATTTGAGGCGGAAATTTTTGAGATGAGTGATGCGACCAACAAAGTTGTCTACAAGCCCGTCGGTGTTGCTGGCCTAATCACGCCATGGAACCTCCCTCTGTATCTACTGTCGTGGAAAGTCGCACCGGCCCTGCTAATGGGCAATACGGTGGTGGCCAAACCATCGGAGATGACTCCGATGACCGCATCACTACTGGCTGAAATCATGGAGGAAGTTGGATTGCCAATCGGAGTGTTCAATCTGGTTCATGGCAATGGCCTCGATTCTGGAGCCCCACTCACATCCCACCCTGGTGTCGATCTTGTTTCGTTCACAGGTGGTACTGAGACCGGACGTCAAGTGGCCAAATCTGCATCTGGTGGATTCAAGAAACTGAGTTTGGAACTCGGCGGAAAGAATGCGACCATCATTCGGGCTGATGTCGATGTTGAGGCAATGATGCCCAGTATTGTTCGAGCCTCGTTTCTCAATCAAGGCCAAGTCTGTCTTTGTGGTTCCAGAATTCTCATTGATGAGGCCATTTACGACACCTTCGTAGCGGCATTCCTTGAAGCTGTATCCGACATGATTGTCGGCGACCCCGCGGATGAGGAAACCCAGTTGGGTGCACTGATTTCCGAAGAACACCGTGACAAAGTTCTGTCCTACATTGATCTTGCCGAAGAAGAGGGGGGTGACATCTTGTGTGGTGGTGGAGCCCCAATTGGAATTCCCTCCGCATTTGAAAATGGATATTGGGTATCTCCTACAGTTATCGATGGGCTCGCTCCGGACAGTCGATGTGCCACTGAGGAAATATTTGGGCCGGTCGTTACATTGCACCCATATTCAGGCGATGATGAAGCGATCGAAATTGCCAACATGACCGATTACGGATTGGCGGGGTCAATTTGGACCGCCGATGTGGAGGCGGGTAGTGCGATGGCTGAGAGAATCGATTCGGGGATGATCTGGGTCAACTGCTGGTTGCACCGAGATTTGCGCGTACCCTTTGGTGGTGTGAAAAACAGCGGCATTGGCCGAGAGGGTGGACGTTGGAGTCTCGGATTCTTTTCCGAAGCCATCAATATCTGTGTCAAGCACTGAGAATCACACTCATTGCCCAGGCACCCATGAACATGCCTGTGAGACCACCGACACCCAACCAAAGTCCTGTTCTGAAAGGTTGGACATCATACTTCCATTGGTAAGTTGAAACGAAAACCCAACCACAAATGACGGGGATCCACCACAACGCACACAGTAGCAATCCCATTCCACAAATTTGCGGAAGGAAAACGACAATTGTTCCAGCCAAAACACCATACCGCATTTCTTTTGGTTCACCCCATTCAGCTGGAATTTTGAACATTAATAGCGACGCAATAATCACTAGGGATGCCCAAGATAGAAGCAAGGGTGAAATGTCCGACAACAACTTGTCCTGAATCTCCATTTCAGATGCCAATTGAAAACCGATTACCGATGAAATCAAACCGATGAGAGGGGGGATCGCGAAAAGACCGAGGGGGGGATTTTCCCACTTCATCAATCCGAGGCCGGGTCGCCATCCTATGACGATTACCGCAGGCATTGTTTCAAATGCCGCCTTCCTTTGGAAGGCGTGATGACAAAGGGGGAAATCGTTCTCGGCTGTCTCGCCCCACACCCTCCCCATTTGGTCTATGCAGAAAACCCTGATGAGAATGAACCGATCAGTGAAGGTGGTTGGGAAGCACTGCGCTGGGGATATGCTAGGCTGGCTCGGAAACTGAAAACCATTGATTATGACGCGATTGTGATTTTGACCCCACACTGGCAGACCTACATCGGCACTCATTTCCTCGGCTGTGATTCATTCAAATCACTATCAGTAGACCCGATTTTCCCAAACCTGTTCCGCTACCATTACGACCTCAAGGTCGATGTAGAATTGTCAGAGAAAATGTGTGAAATTGCAGGGGAATCTGGAATCATCACGAAGATGATGCGAAACCCGGATTTCCGTGTGGACTACGGCACCATCACATCCTGTCATCTATTGAATCCAGATTGGGACAAACCCATCGTCACCGTGAGTAGCAATCGAAACAGGCATTACTACTCTGTCGAAGTGATGAATGAACAAGCACAGGCTCTTGGCCGGGCTTGTCGTAAAGCGATTGAGGAAAGCGGGAAGCGCGTTGTCCTCATCGCAAGTCACAGCCTATCCCATCGCCATTTTACCACTGAAGCCCCCCTCCCCGAAGACATGAGTCGTGAGCACATCTACAATCACAGCCAATACGTTTGGGACATGAAGGTCATCGACCTGATGCGCGATGGGAAAATGCAGGAATTCATCGACTTGATGCCGGAATTCACAGAACAAACGATGGCTGAAACAGAAGGAGGCGGACTCACTTGGATGATGGCAGCAATGGGTATGCCGAGTTATCCGGCTGAGATTTATGGTTACCAATCGGTCATCGGCACCGGCAATGTTGTCGCCTGCTGGGATCCAAATGAAGAGAGCAGGGAGTGGGTCCTGTGAGTGACGACCCTGTACTGTTCGGACTATACGTACCACCTCACCCACACCCACTACTCGCCCCTGACCAAAACAAGGGCTGGGGTGAACTACGATCTGCGTATGATGAGTGCAGAAGGCGAATTGAAGAAAGTGAGGCTGACGTCATTATCGTTTACTCGACCACATGGCCTAGCATTGTTGGACACCAATTCCAGGTTCAACCCGAACCAGAATGGGTTCACGTCGACGATGATTTCCATTTCCTCGGTTCTATGCCTTACAAATTTAAAATGGATGTTGAATTTGGCAATGCTTACAAAGACGCTGCAGAATCACGTGGATTGCACGCTCGAACTGTGGCTTACCATGGGTTCCCAATCGACACAGGTTCTGTGGTCGCATTGAGTCTGCTAAATCCTGACAACCGTATTCCAGCGTGTATCGTCTCCAGTAACATGTATGCAAATCGATCTGAGACCATCGTATTGGGCAAGGCCGCTCGAGACGCATTGAAGGCACAGGGCAAGATAGCCGTCATCGTTGCTGTTTCCAGGCTTTCCAATC
>CAZXVR010000123.1:0-5431 GCA_964644485.1 uncultured Candidatus Poseidoniales archaeon
CCTGTTGATATAGGCACCCCTCGTCGAAGGTTCAATGGCGGAAAATATCCTTGAGGATACACTTCTAATCGGACGCCGTTTAGAGGTTGAATCGGCGATTGAAGCCGTCGTTGAATCATCAATGAGTGGCCCGTTTTCCACCGCCATGGAACTCGCGCGCGAAATATTGCTTGCAGGTGGTAAGCGAATTCGCCCTGTTCTCACCTTATTGGCTTACGATTTGGCAGGTGGTGACAATCGTGAGGAAGTACTCGATTTTGCTGTTGCAACCGAACTCATCCACACTGCCACTCTGATTCATGATGACATCTATGACGGTGCTAAATTGCGTCGTGGTGTCCAAACATTACATGAAAAACATGGTCTCGATCATGCGATTATCGGCGGTGATTTCCTGTTTGTAATGGGTTTTGGACTCGGAGGTCGTTACGAGGAGAAAATTGTTCGAATCATGGCTGAAACATGCGCAGCAATCGCATCGGGTGAACTCAAACAAATTCAGCACATCTCCGATCTTTCGACCACGCCGGAGGATTACTACGAAATCGTACGAGGGAAAACAGCAGGTCCATTTGCATCCGCCTGTGAATGTGCAGCGATTATTGCAGGTGCTTCCGACCGAGATGCCCTCATCCTTCGGGAGTTTGGCATGGAATTGGGAATCGCTTTCCAATTGGTTGATGACATTCTCGATTTAACCGGCGATGAACGCATGGGTAAACCCCGTGGTACTGATATCTACGAGGGTAAAATGACCCTTCCCATTATTCACGCGCTGACATTGTTACATGGCGACTCTCGCCGAGTATTGGCTGATGTGTTGGCCGAATTTAGAGACGACCGATGGGATGAACTCGAGGCATTGCTAGAGCAGGGGGACTCATTTGGGTATTGCAGGGTCTTGATTCATAATCACCTTGAACGGGCTTTGACACATCTCCACGAATTCCCCAAATCCGAGGTTAGAGACGTTCTTGAAGCGATGACTCGGCAGGTGATGACGCGCAATGAGTGACTCCAATCATCACGATGTGATTGTAATCGGAGGCGGCCCTGCTGGCAGCACTGTCGCTAGATATGCTGCTGCGAGTGGAGCCAGTGTGCTGGTCATCGATGGCCGTGACCCCATTGGGACGCCGTTGCAATGTGGCGAATTGGTCCCGAGCAATGCTGAGATGAAGCGACTTTGTCCAGATGTCCCTGACATGAATGACCTGTTCCAAACACCAGATGAAGCGATCTCCAGAATATCCACGAAAATGCATATCGTACCACCTTCAGGAAAACCACTCAAATTCGATTTTGAGGGATTGGTATTGAATCGGGTGGCCCACGACGAGGCGTTGGTGAAATTGGCCAAACAAAATGGGGCCACATACCTCGTCGACTCTCATGTAGAACGTGTTGAAGGAAACGATGTCGTCGTGCGCGGGGGCGAAACATACTCTGCGAAGGTCATCGTTGGTGCAGGCGGTCATAATGACCCTCTGCGGCGTGATCACTGGAATGAATCGTCACTGAAAATACCCGTGAAATTCGTACTGATGGATGGGGATTTTGGTGAAGCAGTGGAGCTTCATTTTGGCTCGATGGCCCCTGGGGGTTATGCTTGGATGTTCCCCAAATCGAATGGGGCAAACATTGGGCTTGGAATTCAGCGTAGTTTCTCAAAAGGCCGAAGTCTGAACCAATACGCTGAGGAATTCATTTCGAAGTATGATGGTGAAATTTCGTTCAGAGGTGCTGGTTCTCTACCGATGTCTGGCACCATTCGTACATTTGTCAAAGGCAACTATCTGCTTGTGGGTGACGCGGCAGGAATGGTGCTTCCATCCAATGGTGCGGGTATCACAATTGCCATGGTCGGTGGTCGAATCGCAGGCCAAGTCATCGCTGAACACTTGAGTGAAGGAACACCTCTTGGGGAGTATGAAAAAAGGTGGAATCAACAGATGGGCAAAGTGATGCGAAATTCCAAGCGTGCATTCCGATTTGGAAGCATGTTGTTCAGGCTACCAAATTGGATGCTCAATTTGACGTTTAATCGATTGACAAAAGGCATCATTTGGCGAGCAGTGACCTGCCGCAGAATGTTTTGGTTGTTTTGATTATTCAATCAAATTTCTTTCTTAGCAGTCCAGATTGTGGCCATTCCTGGGAAAACAACCTTTGCTTTCACATCTGTAAAGCCACAATCATTTAGCATGCGGACATATTCTTTGGTCGTCCCAAAGTGTACATACGTCTTGGTAAGCCATTTCCATGGATGCTCTTTCATCTTACATATGAAACGCGCGTAAGCCCCTACCCAAATCCGCATCCAAAGGTAACCAAACCAACCATGGATACGATTCATTTTGGCGGGGTCGACAATCACCAATGTCCCCCCGGGTTTGAGGACCCGTTTGACCTCAGCAAGCCCGGCTCGCTTATCATACCAATCTCGAAAAGAAAACAGCGAACAAACCCCCTCAAAACTCCCATCATCAAATGGCATATTTTCCGCTGTCGCTTCAACAAATTCAGCCGGGGTTTCGCGGTTGGAATTGACCCTTTTTTCGGCAACCGAAAGCATCGCGGAGATCGGGTCTAAACATGTCAAATCCCGATCCGGGATCATCTCAGCAAAGGTTCCCGGGCCACACCCCACTTCGAGAATTTTCCCCTCCTTAGGAAGGCGACTGCGGACCATTTTCCGCCATCTTTTATCCTGCCCAAAAGTCGCGAATCGATTGATTCTGTCGTAAACTGGAATGGTTGCTTCAAGGTTGCGTTGAAGCTCGGCCCAATCCTCGCTACCGATGCGCTCAGTATCCATCAATATACTCGCCCCATCTATCCTATATTTGGTTCAATCCTAAAGTGAATTTCTCACAATCTCAATCCATCAAGTCTCATTGTTGTGAGGGTACCATCATAAACCCATCAACGGTCGCGGGTCCACCGTAGGTGGATACCATGAGTCGTGCAGATGTACTACGAACCATCAAAGATGCTGAGGCCGATGCTAGTGCTACACTGGCCAAAGCCGAAAGCGAGGCAAGCAACATTGTAACCAAGGCGCGTATCGCTGCCGCTGAAACTGTGTCCGAAGGTCGCAGCCAAGCCCAAGCCGATGCGCAACAAATGATTGACGATGCTCGCAAAGCAGCTGACAAAGAAGCCACCAAGGTCTCCAAGAAAGGTGACAAAACCATCGATTCGATACATGGAAGTGGCGAATCAAGTCGTCCAAAAGCGGTCGATGTTGTCCTCGATGCATTCCGCGCATGATTACACCAATACTACGGAGAGAGACACATGTCACAGATTCACACCCGCCAAATGGGCCGTTTGGTCGCTGCGGGAACGTTGGATCAGATGGATACAACCATCCAAACTTTGGCTCGGTTGCGTGCCTTGCACATGATCGATTACGATGGCAGTGATAGCGGCCTCACATTAGGTACCCCCACTTCCGAAGCCGACCAATTGAGTCGGGATGTGAACAAACTGCGCGCTGCCGCCTCTATTGTCAATTCGAATTCAAACCAAGAGGCATCAGCCTCTGAAACCCGAGCCGCTCTTTCGGGTGACTTGCACGAACAGGTCGATGCCTTACTCGCAGAGAATGACAGACGCTCGGAAATCGAGTCAAAGTTGATTTCGCTCTCAGAAGAATCTGCCGCACTACAAATGGTCGCCCCATTGAACACCGACCTCGATTTATTGGATGGCTTTGAATCACTGACCTCGTTTGTCGGTACGGTTAGAGACGCAACGGCAGCGAGTGCTGCTGCCAAAGGAGGCCTGTTCTTGTCAGGGAATGCCGGCAAGAAGACAGTCATTGGCGTATTCGTCCGAAATGAGGATGCAAAAGATGCCCAATCTGCCTTAGAGGCGGCTGGTTTTTCGGCATTACCAATCCCTGAATGTGATGGTTCAGTATCATCTCGTATGGAAGAAATTGATGCTGAGCGTGCCACTCTAATCGATGAGCAAGCAACATTGGAAAATAACTCAGCAACATGGCAGGAAACCAATGCGGATGCCCTACACAGTGGTTTGGAATTACTCGAACGAGATCAAGAACTCGCAACCGCTCCAGTCAGGGCTGCTGTTACCGCTCACGCTTTCGTCATCGACGGGTGGGTTGAGATGGATCGCGCAGATGAGATTGCAGCCTCACTTGAGGGCCAATGCACAGTCGTCGACATTGAGCCATTCAAGATTCAGCCAGGTGGTGGTTCTCATGGTCATAATGACCACGGCCACCATCAGGAGATGCCACCGATTGCATTCCAGGATCGGACTGCCAGTAAGCCGATGGAACTGCTTACCGATGCGGTGGGTCGACCCGGTTATGGACGCATCGACCCAACACTGTTCATGTTCATCACGTATCCGATTTTCTTTGGAATGATGCTCGGGGATATGGCGTATGGAATGGTCACCATGGGCTTGGGTTGGATGCTATTGCGAAAAGCAGGCACCAATGACATGCTCAGAATGGGTGGCAAATTCTTGCTTTACATTGGATTGGGTACCTTTGTATTCGGCTATATCTATGCTGAAATTGCAGGATTTGAAATCTTCAGCCACAAGCATCACACCTGGGCGAATTCATTGGATATATTCTATCCAGCAGTCGACTACCATGGTCACGCTTGGCACACTTCGTTACCATTCGGCATAGAACTTGCCTTCCCGTTCCACAGGGTTACCGATGTGGCACATCACGGGAACCTAGAACATTTGATTCTCTTGACGATTTATCTCGGTGTCGCGCACGTTTTCATCGGTCTTGTTGTTGGGTTCCGTGACATTTACCTTCACGGCAATGGGCACGGCGACGAAGGCTTCGTGTGTGCGTTGTTTGAGAAAGGCAGTTGGATGATTCTACTCTTCGGTGGCTTCCTCGCAGCCTATGCATTCCTTTCCAAACCCGCCTACGAAGAACGCTGGGTCAGTCCAGATCCTGCCTACCTCGATTTGTTGAATACGATGATGACCGTTGGAGGCATCATGATTGTCATCGCTGTTGTGATGATCATGTGGATGTTGTATAGATACCACGGCGTTCCTTTCCCAATTAACATCGGGTTGGGGCCGATTGAGGCGGTTGGGATGATGCCCACGGTCATCTCCTATGTTCGATTGTTCGCCGTCGGTGTGGTCGGTGTCAAGATTGCCGAAACAGGCAATACGATGCTATTCGAGCCATTGGCACACATAATGGAAGACCTCTCACATGCATCTGCTATGGATTATCTATCCATGGTCGTGCTTCTCATCGGCTGGTTGGCCGTACAAATTTTCGCTTGGGGACTGGGTGTATTCAGTCCCAACATCCACGCTGCGAGATTGCATTTCGTCGAGTGGATGAGACAATTTTACGATGCGAGTGGTGAGGCGTTCAAGCCATTCGGATTCAAAGCGCGCCGCGTGGAGG
>CAZXVR010000124.1:0-5371 GCA_964644485.1 uncultured Candidatus Poseidoniales archaeon
CTACGCCTATTACGGGTGGACATTTGGGCAACTCGCTCTCAAAGAAGGAGGTTTGTCCGCATTCTCTGAATCCACTGGGGCGATGGTAATGCTGGTGTGTGGTCTGATTGCTACACTGGTCGCTACAATTGTCACCACCCGAGTCACAATGCGTGCACTGAGCGATGTAATGGATGACGGGGGTGCAGTTTGATGCGCGAAGGATGGGGCCCGCATCCTTTGTATGCCCTACCTCGGTCGAAGGCTTCGGAGGAATTGGAATGACACAATCTGAACTACCCCATATTTGGGGCGCGGATTGGAAACCACGAAGCCATTTGGATTTCAATTCCGACGTTGTAATCGGTGAATTGAAAGACGAGCTCATCAGATTTATTGCCGAACGACACGATGGGCATCTGCGACTCATCGGTTGGCTGTTTGATGAAGTGAGCGAAGAGTATGCAGAAAAATCGCTTGATGGGCCCAATTTCCATTTGTTCAGTGAAACCTTTGTCCATAAATTATCTGAGAATCTTTCCAGACGTGCTGAAGAAGCGGGAATTATGACAACTGAAGTCATTCCACGACGAGGAGGGCTCCTACACTTGTCACGTAGAGAGCAACGCTTCGTTCTGGATGTTCGCCTCTGTTTGCGAAGAATTGCCCATGGGGCAACCGTGACTGTAGATCAGCGCTTTGAGTGGCAACGTTGGATGACGCGAACCAGGATGCTAGACGAACACCTCAAGGACATCTTCATGACCGGAATGGAGACACCTGATGGTGGTCGTTTCGGAGGCAAAGGTTTCCGCTCAACCTGGCAGGAAGCGATTGTAGCCTGTGCAACTGCGCTCAATTTGGCCAAGGACTTGCCCGCTGGTTCACAACACACCGGTGATATCGTAGCACCGATGATCCGAGACATTGGATTGGCGATGGCGATGGGGCAAACTCCAACTGATTTATTCGCAGCACAAGTCGGTAAGACCGGTTCAAAAATGGATGGTGGACATGAAGGCGCAGGAGGACGCGACCTCCACATTGGTGACCTTTCTCTAGGTGTTTTACCCCCAACAGCACCATTGCCGATCGCTAGTGCGACAACGACTGGTATGGCTTTGGCCAGTCAAAGACTGGGGATGACAAGATTCCAATTTGCTCCAGTAGGTGAAGGATGTTCATCCTCTGGAGAATTTTGGGAGGCGATGAATTTCGCCGGAGCGAGAGGATTGCCTATCGCCTTCATGATTCAGAATAACCAAATCGCACTGGATACATTTGTCGTCGGTCAATCCGCTGTTGAAACATGGGGTGACAAAGGTGTAGCCATGGGAATGCCAGCTTGGACCATCGATGGTTCAGACCCCCTCAACTTCCATGCCAGTGTGGCTGTGGCTCGTGAATTTTCCATGGAGGGGGGTGGCCCCGTCCTGATACATGTTGAAACCATGCGCGGATGTGGCCATGCCCACCATCACGATGACCTCTACTTAGGTTCACCAAGTGGAACACCACCAGGATATGTCGACAAGGATTTACTCGCATACTGGGAAGCAAAGGATCCGTTACCAAATCATCGTGAACTACTGCGCTCAATGGGTATCGAAGAAGCAACTCTGACACAAATGGAAGAGGAAGAACAGGCTTACGTTGATGCTGGCAGAGCGGCGATGGAAGCAATGCCTTGGCCTGATGGTGACAGTGTTCGCCATGGTGTGACCTCGCTGCATGATGCCGATTCACACCGCATGCAACTGGACAGAATCAACAACCCTGCTGAAGAGATAGAGCCATCTGTAGAGGTGGGGAAAATGACTCTTGAATTCTCCAGTGAAGCCAATGCTTGGTCCTATTCTCGTGCCATCCAAAATGCGATGGTGGCCATCGCTGAGAGATATGGGGCGTCAACCATATTCATGGGTGAAGACATGGAGGTTTCAGGCGCATTTGGGATGAATGTGCCACTCAAGAATCAGGGGCATTCCGATCTGTTGTTGGACATGCCACTGTCCGAGGCTCTAATCGTCCACGCCGCGACTGGTGCCGCCCTCGGTGGGATGCGCCCCGTAGCAGAAATCCAGTTTGGAGGATTCGCCGCTCTGGCGATGAATGCACTCATCAATAACGCGGCGCAATTGCGCTGGAGATGGGGCGCAGATGTACCGATGGTCGTGCGGATTCCACTCGGCGCCAAAACCCGTAGCGGGCCATTCCACGCCAACATGATCGAATCATGGTTCCTCAATGACCCGGGTCTAGTCATCGTCTTCCCATCCAACCCACAAGATGCCTACGACCTCTTGGTAGAGGCGGCAGCCTTGCCCGACCCAGTGGTATTCCTCGAGCATCTCGGCATGTATGGTCTGCGGGGTGGAATGACGGGATGGGGTGACCGAATTCACATGCAAGTTGACACCGATAGTGTGGCTCAAGCCATCAAGTCAGGAGATACTTACAAATTGGGTAAGGCCAACATCATCAGAGGTGGGAGTGATGCGACAATTGTCACATGGGGCGCCATGGTACACGTCGCAATGAAGGCAGCAGAAACGCTGGCAAGCGACGGCAAGGAAATCGAAATAGTCGATCTGCGAACACTGGCACCATTTGATGCTCAAACCTGTGTGGACAGCGTGGCAAGAACAGGACGCTTGCTGGTATTGCAAGAGGCGCAATACACAGGTGGTTTGGGTCACACGGTCAGCAGCAGAATCCAGGAACAATGCTTCTGGAGTTTGGAAGCGCCAGCCGTGGTGGTTGGTGCGATTGATACGCCTGTTCCATTTGCTCCAACACTTGAGGATTATACCATTCCAACAGCCGAATTGGTTGTAGAACATCTACGGAAATTGTGTGAGTAAGGCTAAGACGGAGAAACGGGTGGAAGGTACATGGTCGACTTCACATTGTCAGAAGAGCAACTGATGTTGCAAGAGCTCGCCCGGGAGTTTGCGGCCGAAAATGTTCGGCCGATGGCAGAGCATTGGGATGCCACAAGTGAGTTCCCAATGGATGCGATCGAGGCAGCCCATGACTTGGGCCTGATGAATCTCCACGTTCCCGAAGAATACGGTGGAATGGGCATGGGGACCATGGATGAAGTTGTGGTTCAAGAAGAGTTTGCTTGGGGCGACCCGGGCTTCGCTACTGCGGCCTATAGCAATGGACTGACCGCTGCACCCATCATCACCGGCGGCACTGAGGGGCAGAAATCGAAGTACCTCGGAAGACTGACTGAAGCGCCCCGAATTGCAGCCTATGCTGTCACCGAACCCGGGGCGGGTAGTGACGTAGCCAGCATCCAGACGACGGCTGTCAAGGATGGTGACGATTACATCCTCAATGGATCCAAGATGTGGATTACCGGCGCCGGAAAGGCGGATTGGTTCTTCGTTCTCGCCTATACTGACAAAGCGGCTGGCTACAAGGGCATGAGTGCATTCATCGTCGATGCCGATTCAGATGGTCTGTCATTGGGCAAGAAAGAGACCAATATGGGCCAGCGTGCCAGTGATACCCGTTCAATCAATTTCGAAGATGTTCGAGTGCCTGCAGCAAATTTGGTTGGAGGTGTCGAAGGAAAAGGCTGGTTCAACGCCATGACCGCCTTCGACTTGAGCAGACCAAACATTGCAGCACACGCCACAGGAATCAGTCGGGCCGCATTCGAGCATGCACTCCAGTATGCGGATGAGCGCGAAACCTTCGGCAAGAAGTTGCATCAGCATCAGGCGATTCAATTCATGCTCGCCGACATGAAGACCAAGATTGAGGCCAGTCGTGCATTGACGTGGAAGACCGCTTGGGAATCGGACAATGGCATCCGCAATACTGAGAGTGCGGCACACGCCAAGCGATTCGCGGCAGACACGGCGATGGAGATTACCACGGATGCCGTGCAAATCTTCGGTGGCTACGGATATTCTGAGGAATATCCCGTTGCTCGTTTGATGAGGGCTGCGAAGGTCATGCAAATTTACGAAGGATCCTCACAAGTACAACGGATGATCATCGGCCGAGAAATGATTCGAGATCTCTGAGGTGAAACCGTGCGATGCATCGTGCTGGCCGCTGGAGCCAGTGCAAGATTGGGAGAACCCAAAGCTCTCGTTGATGTGGGTGGAAAGCCACTCGTTCAGCACCTTGTCGAGCGATTGGAGGATGTCGGACTGAATCCGGTCATCGTGACCCGAGCTGAAATCAGTGTGGATATTCTGTTGGCATTGCCTGAACGAACCGTCGTCATCAACCCCAACCCGGATGCTGGAAGAACGGGTTCCTTGCAGTGTGGGTTGAAGCAGATTCTCGATACCAAGGGTGGTGAGCGAGCATTTCGATTGCTGGTCGTACCTGTGGATCGCCCAGGGTTTTCTGATGAGACTCTACAGTCGCTGATGGCAAAGGAGGTTTGTGCTTGTCCGGCGAAGGATGGACGTGGCGGACACCCCCTCTTACTGATGTCGGATGATGTCAGTCGAATCCGAACGGCAGAACCCGATACACCACTCCGAGAATTGTGTTCACCGGAGCGTTTCGAAGTGGATGATTTACACCTTCATTTGAATCTCGACACCCCTCCTGACATCGAGGTCCTTAGGGACCTCGCAATTTGAAATTGGGTTTGACAACCGGATTCTACGTTGGGTATCCCGCGATTGTGCTTAAGAGGAGAAGGAATACCGAGCGGGCCAATGAGGAAGGGTTTGGTCGCTACATTTTGCGCTGCCTTGCTCCTCTTCATGGTTCTCTCAGCCTCCATCTCATCGATTACCAATGTGGAACTGGAGTCGAGTGAATCTGTAATTTCAGATAGTTCGAGTCGATCAATCTCGGCGGAAGCACTGGCCTGGGAATTGGCTCAGAAGGCTGGTGGTTCAAGTGGGGATGACCAGAGTAATGCCGTGGCTGTCGATTCAAACGGTGATGTGTACGTCACTGGTGCCTTTGAGCAAACTTCGACATTCGGGAGTACAACCCTAACCACGGCTGGCAACGATGACATCTTTGTTGCGAAAATGAACAGCACGGGCCATTGGTTGTGGGCTGTTCAAGCAGGAGGAATATACGATGATGCAGGGATGGATCTCGCAATCGATTCTTCTGGCAATGTATTCCTCACGGGGAAATTTCAGAATACTGCACAATTTGGTTCTGACAGTATGACTGCTGGCCCCACAACGAATGATGATTTCTTCATCGCAAAAATTGACACATGGGGCAATTGGCAATGGGTCGAGGGAGTGGATTGTCACAACAATGGCAGATGCTATGGGACTTCAGTCGCTGTGGATTCGGCCGGATATGCGTATGTGACGGGTTCATTCACAAGAGATGTTGATTTTGGAACCACCACATTGACCTGGGCTGGTGTCGAAGACATCTTTGTTGC
>CAZXVR010000125.1:0-5106 GCA_964644485.1 uncultured Candidatus Poseidoniales archaeon
GAAGTGAGAGAGGACATCAACTATCACCATCATCTTGGAATAATTTTTCCTCTTGTCCCCGTAAATTCTGGCTCTCAAGGCAGCGCTTACCTCGGAAGTCCGGGATGGCCAGTGCAATTGGAACGGCTGTTCACAATAGCGTTGAAGATTTGTGCAATATCGATCTTTCAAGTAGAGATGGAGATGAAGTTGGTTGGTTACCCCCGACCGCAAACGCCATCTTGGAAAAACAGTGGGAGCAGGAGAAGGAACTGTTTCTGAAAACGCCTAGGCATCCGCGTTGGAAACAGGAAGAGTTCCCACGCGCGAGAAAATTGCTTATCGGATCTCTGAATATTCTCTTTGCCAAGGCCCGCACCGGAAAAATCGCTCTTTCGGAAGTCTCGATCGACAAGTGGCGAGAAATCCAAGAGATGGTTCTCGCCGCTGAAGGAACATTGCGGACGTCTTGTGGTCGACTGATGGGGAGATTGGATCTATTGGTCTCCGATTATGACGATGAAGGAAACGTCGTTGGTTGGATTGTGGCCGATTTGAAAACTGGAAAACCTCCAGACGGTGAATTGTATGACACCGTGAGTCGCCAACTCAGGTTCTACCGCGATATATTGTGTGAAAACAACCCAGACCACCCTCCTGTGCGCGCTGAGGGTTGGTATTCGAATGGCTCGGTTGTCTTTGAGGCAGAGGGCCCCAGCGTGCTACCAGAAGCCTTTGAGGCTTGGGAGGCGAGCAAGATTACGGAAACACCGATGGAGGCGAAGCCTGCTGAAGATGCCTGCAATTTCTGTGAATGGAAAGCATGGTGCCCCGCTTGGTTATGGGCACAAGCACAAGGTGAGATGAATCCTACTGGAATCTTCAGAGACATGGTCGCTGTGTTCGAAAAAATCGAGGCGGAAAACGGGATATGCCTCGTAGAGCGTATGGCTCCCATCAACGAATCTGGAGAATTGGCACCCACAGGTCAACGTGCAGGCGCTGTTTTCGCAGGGCAAGCCCTTGAGCGCCTGCAGAGTTTGGTAGAGGACGGCTATGAAGGGCCAGTGTTCCTAGGTGGTGTTCGATTGGATGGAGACACTTGGAAACTTGGCGATTGGTGCGATGTTCTCCCTTGGTCACCTTTGCTTGAAGGTCGGAAGCGGGAATAACACCCCTCAACCATCGTGGCATTGAAGAGCCCGAACCCCTCTTGGGTAGGCATGGAGGGTGGTGATTCGGGTAAGCGTCGTCGCGGACCACCCGACTCAACACGCAAGCGTGCGCCCCCTTCCAATGAAGAAACAGAATGGTACGACGATGTCGTCGACGAATCTGAAACTGAGGAGCGCGGGTTTGGTGGATTTTCTGTAAAACGTCCCCAAATGAGTAGTACCGATCAGGTCGAAGGTCAACAGTTGGAGCGATATTTTGAGAAGCAATATCACGGCAAATCTACCGAAAAGAGAGATAGCATTGAGGATGATTGGGATGAAGCAGAATCGGAGTTTAGTTTGGGTTCATTGCTAAATGGATATCAAACAATTTTGTGGGGCGTTCAGTCTTTCATGACTGCGTTGCCCCTGCTTTTGGTTTCTACCATCCTGGTGTGGGGTGGTAGCATCATCATGGAAAGTATGGATGATTCTACTGGCGCTTTTCTGAATATTGTGATGACATTCTTGGCGCTGTGTATCACAGCGATTGCCTTCATTCAAATCGTGGTTTCCTCAGTGAACCAATCACTGCGTGATCGACAGATTGCGAAGGATGGTCCAGACATTCCCCTGTTGGGCTGGTCGGGTTCTCTACAACTTTCCAGCAAATTATTCTCTGAAGTCCTCCTGACGTTCTTGGCCATGTGGGGTATCCAAATTGCGGGCCTATACTTGCTTGCAGGTGGAATGCCCGAACTCAACATGCCTACAATCGATGCAGACAATCTTTCCGCGGGAATCGTGCTATACATCTTGGGTTCCGCAGGATCTCTATTCGTGATGATTGGAATCATTCCATATTCGATTGAAACCATCATCAAACGCTCTTGAGATTAATTTTTCTCGTCGAGCAATGTATTGATCGCTTCTGCTTCCAGTGGGCCAGCGGGTGAAGACAACCAGTTGAGATAACTGGCATCCTCGCGCTCAATTTCAGTGATTGTTCGCCCTCTATTTCGACCTCGTCCGATAACGATTCCAGTATCAGAAAAACGCAACCATCCATGGCTTCCAGAAACAGGTTCCAAATCCTCAAGATTGGGACCAAGTCCATCAGATTCTTTGTCGGTCCGCGTCGATCCATAAGCCCAATCTGGGATGTCTTCAACCGCTCGACGGAAGTGTTGCGGGTGTGCATCCATCATCTTGTGAAGCAACAGCAATGTTGCTGCAGCGTCCGCACCAGCGGTGTGGGCGTTTTCGAGAGAGATTCCAAAGTGTTCACACAACGAACCCAATTTGTGGCTGGGCGGAATCTTGAGTTTCTTCGCGATACTCAATGTATCCAAGATGACCAATGGTTGAGGCATCGTTCGCCCAGCTCGGAGGAATTCAGCACGGAGAAACGGCCAATCGAATTTGTCCACGTTATGGCCAACGATGACCGCGCCTTCCATTGTTGCAGAAATTTCTGAAATATACTCACTAAATTTCGGCATGTTTCGTACATCACCATCACTGATTCCATGCACACGGGTCGTTTCGATTGGGATGCTCATTTGGGGGTTGACCAATTCTTCAGTATACATCGAAGTTCCATCCGCGTCACACCCCACAAGGGCATATTGGACAATCCGATGCTTGTTGGGACTGAATCCAGTGGTCTCAAGATCGAATCCGAGTACACGGTATCCGGCCAAAGGATCTGTCGCCATGAACCCGAAAGAAATGCGACGTCGCTTGAACCCTCTCATTCTTCAATCGCCATCGGTATTCGTAGAATTACCATACAATAGTGGATTGAAAGGACAAATAATCGTCACTCTTCTAAAGGAAGATGCGGGGTCGACAGGATATGACAATGGCGTGGTTACAGTCGATGGCTTCGCGGCGCCAGATTGCGATGCTTCTCATCGTAACCATGGTATTCCCCATGTTGGCCGGATGTACAGGCCTCGGTGGCCCTCCCGAACCGAATGCAAGAGTCGAGTCAGATCGAACCAGTATCAATGCAGGAGAGTCTGTGAATTTTGATGCACGAGCATCGACATCACCGGAAAGCACAGTCATCACTGAATATCGTTGGAATTTTGGAGATGGGCAGCGAACTGACACCGTTCAAGGTTACACCAGTCACACATTCACTGAGGCGGGGATTTACGAGATTAGTGTCACAGTTGTGAATGATCTCGATGGAGACGATACCGCCACGACTATCCTTGTGGTCAATGGATTCCCGAAGATTTCACTTTCAATGCCAACCGCGATTCGAACAGGAGACGTTGCCACTCTAGACGCATCCGGTTCATCTGATCCCGAGAACGGTGAGTTGACCACAGTTTGGGATCTCGATTGGAATGTGGATAGTGACAATGATGGAGATGCAACCAACGACAATGATGCGATGGGTGAAATTCATCGATTCACACCTTACGAAAGTGGAAACTACACAGGTTCGGTCACAGTGACCGATGAATCAGATGCGAGTGCAACACGTATGTGGAACCTATCTGTTCTTCCACGAACCTACCAAGTCATTTGGGAGGAGAGGACAATTACCTACGATTGGGACGGATATCTCGAACAAGGAAAAATTCACACAATCACACATCTCCCTGGGGAAGAAGGTCGCATCATGTCGTTCAATGCAACGCTAACCTTGGCCATGGACATTATTCCAGTGATGTTGCCACAGGATAATTTCTCACTCACAGTTGACGTGACAGACGATGGTTGGACGCAAACTGTTCGAACTGAACAAACCAACATTACCCACAATGCCTCCGCTTCGATGGAATACTCCAATCTCAATCCTACAGCTGAAAACACCTACAACTTCTCAGCAGATTCTCTGGAAGAATTGCTTGAAATGCTAAACGCTCGTTCAGGAGCAGGCTTTGGTGAAGGAGATTGGATGTGGATAATCGAGGCCGAGGAAGCTGACCCTGACCTGCCAATCGACGAAGTTGATCCCGATGGTGGCAATGAGTGGGAACTGGTTGTTGAGATGACATTCTTGGTCCCTCGGATTAACGAAGTTGGAGTTTGATGGGGAGCGTACGCTCTCAACAAAATAAATCGCGAAACCCAGTATTTCGGGCTAGGAAATCTACGTTTGCCCACGTTTGTGAATTTATCTGACCGCATTCTTACATTTCACCCACGATATTTCATGGGAAGCGATTTGAACCCGGGCCTTCTCGAGCGGCTTGATGGTGAGTTCGGTCGACATCAAGAAGGTCTCAGCCAGAGACAAAGTCGTCATCGATTTGGACGTCTGGATGGACAATCCCGACGACTACGATTTTTCCCCTAGAATTTCACTTGTTGACAATCTACTATCGCTCTCAGTCGAAGATGAATCCAATGAGTATGAGGTTCTTGCTAGCGCTGAATTGGATGATGAAGCGTTGAAATTGGCAGAACGAGATCGTGTGGTCGAAGCTCGAATCAAGTTTAGTGTGCATGGGATGCATGGCACATTGACTCACAAGACTCCAAACCCTCGAACTGGGCCCAAGGCGAAGAAACTCGCCGAACCCCGTTGGAAAATTATGCTACCTTTGCAGTAAACCGGTTTTTGATGGGGGTCTCTGGGGACCCCCC
Organism: uncultured Candidatus Poseidoniales archaeon; assembly: GCA_964644485.1. Lineage (GTDB taxonomy): Archaea > Thermoplasmatota > Poseidoniia > Poseidoniales > Thalassarchaeaceae > MGIIb-P. The sequence continues at coordinate 4,743 of CAZXVR010000125.1, forward strand.
TATAGTTCCTAATATACCCCCGCTGACAAGTAGATAGTATGGCCAAAGGTGCACAGAAGGAAGCCAGGCTTCGCCGCCTGAAGGAAGAGATTCTCAATTTCGTTAACATTAATCCGGGCTGTACAGCTTCGCAGATTGTTGCGTGGTTGTCCATCGATCTGAAAATGAAGAACCATGGACTCACACCCCGGAAAATTGGATTTTTCATTCCAAGATATTGCAAAGAGTTGGTCTGGAAGCAGGATTCTTTGACCGGTAAGCGGGTTTACACCAACGGTGCGTGAACCGTTCGGATTAAGATAGAGTGGTCGGTGGGCCGCGCACAGGACCCATAGTGTAGCCTGGATATCACTGGGGCTTGCGG
>CAZXVR010000126.1:0-5079 GCA_964644485.1 uncultured Candidatus Poseidoniales archaeon
ATTTGAAATCCGGTGGTATTCGCCGCGGGAGTTCAAATCTCTCCGTCCGCGCCAACTACTAAAATCGATTAATAGACAATGTGAAATACTGATTTGGCTAGCATTGGTTCATGCGCAGTAAGTCGATTTCGGTGAGCATGCTTCTACTGATTACTTCGCTATCCGGTTGCATTGGTGGACACGATGATTCAGATTACGAATTCCATGGACTGGAGTATGATCCTGCATCGCCTGCCCCTAATTTCACATTGATAGACCAACATGGACTGAATGTGTCCCTATCCGACTTTGAGGGCAAAGTCGTGGTCTTGGCCTTCACCTACACCGCTTGTCCGGATGTTTGTTTGGCGATTGAAGCCAATCTACACAATGTCAATACTGAGATGGCAGATGAGGACGATTTGATCATCCTTTCGATGACGATTGACCCCGCGCGCGATACACCTGAACATTTGCTTGAATGGACCACTCTGCGCGGATATGATTGGACCCACTTGACAAGTTATGATCACAGTGAATTGCAGCATGTCTGGAGTGATTACAATCTGTTGGTAGACAATGACCACATCAACTCTGACCACTCCGATCACGGTGATCATGAGGGCCACAGTAACCACTCGAACATGTCACACCAAGTGGCTGTACTTTACCCCGACAATACAACGGTATTGCTTGATGGAGACCACAGCATGTTGCCAGAAGAAAATGCAACAGGGTGGAATTTGACTGAAACGACCATGTTGAACAACAACATTTCGATGAATTCAACATATTACGGATGCTGTGGCAATATGCTTACTGAAATTAATGGTCATGAAGCGCCAAGTGATTACTCATGGTGGTGGAGCCTATACTATTGGAATGAAACCAATGCCTCATGGGATTACGACGAAAATAAGGGCGCAGATGATATCATAATCATGCAAGACACCGACCATATTGCTTGGGTCGCATCAAACGCAAACATCTCATTACTTCCAACCCCTGGTCAAGAAATGGATGATGATCACCACGAAATGCATGAAGGAGAAGAGATGTATGAAGTTGGACACAATACCGTGACATACATCATTGACAAAGATGGGAACAAGAGACTTGTTTACACGGGGCCTGGCTGGTCTACTGAAAATTTCATCGAAGATCTAACACAGTTGCTGCATCACGATACTGGTGTTGAATCTCACGACGACCACAGTGGACACGACCATCATTGAGTAAACAACGCACCCTACGGGTGCGAACAGTCTTTGATGTGAAGCACCCTCAGCAGCATGTGCGACGACTCGTTCCGCTTCTCGTCTTTCTCTTCCTGATGCCTTCATTGTCAGGTTGTATCGGTGGACCAAACGTCACTTGGGGTACTTCAACTGGTGAATATAGCACCAGCATGGATTCCGATAGCAGCACCGGGATTACCACCCACTCCATTTCGGTTACCAACAAGTTGTCCAGCAGTTCAGCAAGACATCTTGTTGACGATTCTATTGACTTGAATGGATGTGAAAATTCAACCGTTACGGTTTCAGGATGGTTGGTCCAAACTAAGGTGTTTGATGAACCACAAACAACGACGCATGCCATCACCTCTTGGATGATTTACGCCATGCCATATGCCGATGCACAAGACGTTGAGCCTGGTTCGATTTTTGTGAGTATTGTCAATTCCGAAGATGATTGGCCTTCACCGACTCAAGCAGAGGGGATCCCATTGGTCGATGGAATCCTCAGTGATGGAAAGGCAAGTGATTTCCCCCTCAGAAAGTGGACATTACTGGCGATTATCCCTGCGAATGAAAACGTGTTTGATGCTGCCATTCAGATGGACACCAACCAAGCTGTCAGCCTCACTGGTTATCTTCGCCAAAGTGAATACATCAACGATGAGCAAATGAGCGATTGCAAAATTACAGCATCCGGCAAGGGTTGGACTGGGCACTTTGTCGTCACATCGATGACCTATGGTGATGAGCGGGTTGTCAATGCCAATGAAGTCTACATTGGAGGAGATATTCCATTCTTCGGAAGAGGATTGTATACGACCATGCTGCTCGTTTCAATTGTCGCCTCTGGAGCACTATACATATTCTCGAGAAATCAAATTCTTCTCAGTGCTGATTCCAAGGCTCAAGCAATGCTATCTGAACAACAAATGCGAGCGGGTAAAGCAGCCCGGCATGAGGCTGCCCGCCACGAAGCTAGGGTTGCAGCGAATACCAAAGCCAAAGAATCCGAATATACGGGCAAACCGACCAAGAAATCGAAAGCAGCACCGAAATTCGACATTGGTGCTGCTCTTGCTGAAGATTCACCAGGAACCAGTACTGGACATTATGTCGCAGGCAGTTCGGTGACGTCCACCGACGAAGCCGAAGCGATGGATGAAATGATTTCTGAAATGCAAGAAGAGCAGGCCTTTGAACAAGAATTGAAGGACAAAGGTCTTCGAAATGTCATTGGAAATATGCCGAAAGGCGGGGGCGGAGGTGGCCGAAGGACCATCGCCACCAACCCTCACACTTCGAGAATCGCCGCTTCATCTGAGCCTGAGCCTGAACCCAAACCTGAACCGGAACCTAGGCCGACACGAAAAACTCGAAAAACACGAGCGATCGAAACCGAACCTGAGGATGCCGAAGAAGAGGATGAAGAAGCACCCCCGAGGAGGGTGGATCCTGATGTCAACGACGAGGGTGACTTCAGTGACTTCTCATTCTGATGATTCATTTGGAATCGTTTGGCCACCACGAACTGTCAATTGATCCGATACATACTGGATTATTGCTGGTGTCATCAAGCAAGGTTCGCCATCCACTTGAACCCACATCGGTGGATCATGAGGTTCATTGCTGGGTTGATCATTTGCGTCAATGTTACGCAATTCCAACCGATTTCCTGGATTGAGGGTGATGTTCCATTTTCCTACGTGTGTACCCTTCTTCAAGGGACCCATGATGCGGAGCATTTGTGATTTTGACAAACCTGTGGCGAGAATGATCGACATCGAATCCTGTGTGACACACATTCCGGGTGCAATCCGATAACCTCCACCGAAAGTTTGGGTCATGATTGTAGTAAACAGTCCACTCATATCCGTTCGACCCAGTTCGACATCATCCACCTTGAGCCAACCATCTTGTTTTTTCCAGCCTAAGATACTCTTGATTCCAAGATAAGTATACTTCATCGTTCCACGAATGTGTTTTCCTTGACCGAGAGTCTTCCTGCGTGAAACGTCGCTAGTGGTACCTCCATCAGATTCTAGGAAAGCCCAGCGGCGAACCATACAATCTTCATCCGCTTGCCCATCCCATTCTGTTGAGGATGGAGAGGGATAATGCGGCAGAGCCGGTGCTGGAGCACCATCGATTCTCATTGCTCCAACTCGACGGTCTACTCCAGATTTGAGGATTGAAACCGCCTGTTGTGTATTGCGCAGAGGAATCCCATGTGCACGCGCGTAGTCGTTACCACTACCCATTGGAATGATTCCAAGGGTCATGGATGAACCTCTCAGTCCACTGGCGACTTCATTCATCGTGCCATCACCACCGACAGCAACTACGAGATCGAGATCCTCGCGGTCTCGAAGACTGAAAGCAATCTCAGAAGCGTGACCCGTTCGCTCGGTCCAATGAATTTCAAAATCCAACCCTTCGCCTTCAATTTGTTCCGCAATCTTCGGCCAGCGTTTCTTCACTGTTCCATCTCTACCAGCCGGATTTACGATGCATGCAATACGAACCATGCCCGTGCGAGAACGGCATCCAATCAAGAGTCTTACCCGGCAACCTCCTAGAAATGATGGAACCGAAAATAACGGGTATCATCCACCCCCTCCGCCAAACATGGACACGGAATGGTCTGAGTTCGATCTCACCTGTATGAGACGAGCATTGGAAGTTGCAGAGCATGGCCGAGGTCAGGTTTCTCCAAATCCCCCCGTGGGTTGTGTCCTGACCAGAAATGGAAAAATCATCGCAGTAGGGTGGCATGATCATTTGGGCGATTTGCACGCTGAACAAGCAGCTATTGCCAATGCAGAGAAGCTAGGTGTGACCACAGAGGGATGTACTGCATACGTCACACTGGAGCCCTGTAACCACTTTGGGCGAACACCACCTTGCACCCAAGCATTGCTTTGGGCTGGTGTCAAAGAGGTCATCGTTGCGTCTAGAGATCCAAACCCAACCGTCCGCGGTGAGGGAATCCAAGTTCTACTCGATGCTGGGATTACGGTTCGTGAAGGGCTTCTCCAAAACGAAGCTCAAACTCAGATGCAGGCATTCATGCATTGGTGTGAATGTAAACGACCGCTTGTAACCCTCAAGGCGGCAATGGATGCGAATGGAGTGGTCGATGGTGAGACACCTGGTCGATTCACCTCAGAAGAAAGTCTGACTGGTGCGCACCGGTTGAGACGAGAATGTGATGCGATATTGGTGGGTGTGAACACAATCATCAGAGATAATCCAAGTCTAAACATTCGCCGAGTGACTACAGGAAAGAGAAAACAGCCATTGCGAATCGTACTCGATCGAAACCTCCGAATACCTCCAAATGCGAAAGTGCTGAATGATGGAGAGGAAACCATTCTCGTCCACATACAACCTGACTCTAGGGGCGTCGCACTTCCTGCAGGGGACGGAGGGGCTGACCTCAATGCCCTTCTAGACCACCTTGGCGATCGTGGAATACAGGAATTAGTAGTCGAAGGTGGGCCTATTGTTTGGAAGCAATTTCTCGATGAAGGGCTTGTGGATCGCGCCATCATAATCCAGTCAAATGTCGAACTAGGAGATGGTCCTGAAAGCGGAATCGATGATAATCGAATCCGGAATGCAGGACTAGAAGTTGTGGGACATCTCGATTGGGGTGGGGATTCAGTGACCCTATGGAGTCGCCCGGATTTGCCTTGGCCCTCTCCCAATTGGCTATCGAATTGAGGCCCCCTTCACTCCGACGATTTGAAGGAGGGGGGGCGTCTCGGTTTGAGTGGGCGGTTAGGGTAGTCTGGATATCCTGATGGGCTTCGGACCCGTCGACGCGGGTTCGAATCCTGCACCGCTCACTTCCTCTCCG
>CAZXVR010000127.1:0-5068 GCA_964644485.1 uncultured Candidatus Poseidoniales archaeon
ACGTCATCGCTGACGCCATGCTTCAACAGGTTCTCACGCGCCCGCGCGAGTATGGGGTATTGACAACAATGAATCTCAATGGCGACTACATTTCCGATGCACTCGCAGCTCAAGTCGGTGGCATTGGGATCGCACCCGGTGCCAACATCAACTACGATACGGGCATCGCCATCTTTGAGGCAACTCACGGTACTGCGCCGAAGTATACTGGTCAAGACAAGGTGAATCCGGGTAGTTTGATTCTCAGTGCTGAGATGATGCTACGACACATGGGTTGGACCGAAGCTGCAGATCTCATCGTCAAAGGCATGGAAGGTGCAATTAGTGCACAGACGGTGACTTACGATTTTGAACGCCTGATGGATGAAGCAACACTTCTCAAGTGTTCAGAATTTGGTCAGGCCATCATCGACCACATGTGAGTGGGTTGAATGGATGACATGTTCGGAAACCCGCTTCCGACCGAAGTTCGCGACCGACTTCTGAAACTCTCAGAGGCTGCCGAAGCCGACGGTGAACCACTCCGTTGGTTTGAGGAATTATACTCATCTGCAAATCGAGTGTCAGGTGAAATCCCCTGGGCTAGAATGGAACCTCACCCAAAGATGGTTGAGTGGATAGCAGGGCAACCTGATGTCCAAGGAAAGGCACTTGTCGTTGGATGCGGCCTTGGCGATGATGCTGAGTGGTTGGCTGCAGCAGGGTTCCAAGTGACCGCCTTTGACATCTCAGAATCTTCCATCAAGTGGTGTAGAGAGCGATTCCCCTCAACAGAAGTCGACTACAAGGTAGCAGACCTTCTCAATCCACCAATAGACTGGTTGAACACCTTTGATTTGATTGTGGAGATTCACATTTTACAAGCGATTCCCGAATCAATTCGCGATCCGGCTGCAGACCAATTGCCGACCCTGTTGAACACTGGGGGGAGTCTGCTGTGTATCGGACGATTGGCAGGTTTTCAAATTCCGAATGAGCCATCCCCGCCTTGGCCATTGTCTAGAACTTGGCTTGAGGGTAGATTTACAAATCTTAATCCAACATCTTTCAGCCATTTTGTCTATGACGAATCTCCTACAATTGATCGCTATGTCGCCGCTTGGCGACAGTAATCAAGCCCATTGGCTGAGTTCTCGCGCGGTTCGAACCACACCGAAACCAAACGTTTCTTCGAGGGAACGTCGTACAATCCAGAAATCCGCATCCCGGGAAGCGACAAGGATGGCTCCAATGCCTTTGTGCATCGAATCCGCCAGCATTGCGGCTTCTCTCATGATGTCGCGGTCTCCACGCTCTGGGTATATCGCATCCTTGCCAATCTTTGTACGCTTTGAGAGGGCCTTTGCACTGTGTGAAGCCTTACTATCTACGACTTCAAGATAGGTATTCCTGTGACCGAGCATGAATTCAATGGTTTTGTCTTCAAATGCAGCGATTTCATCTTCCTGATTCGTTTCCTCTATTGGTCTCCATGTGTTGTATTCAGTCAATACTTCGTTGCAAATTTTCGCAAGTGCGGATTCGGTGACCTTCTCAATCCAGTGAACCTCATTCATCCAGATTTCATTGAATAGAGAACGAACCCTTCCAAGATTGTCCATCATGTTTCTAAATTCTCCTTCTGCAGCTCTAGGAATCATGAGCTCAACCATTCCAGCGGTGGATTTGTAGAGAACAGTTCTATGGAAAGAACCCTGAGCATTCGTCTCAATTCCACCATCTTCGTCGAGTAACAAACCAATCTTTTCTTTCGCTGCATCAATGAGCAAGTTGGTGTCAACCAAGATCAATGGCTTTAGTGTAAGGTGCCGCAATTTACGACGTACCCGAATTGGCAGCGTTGCTTCATTCAATCGGAAGATGCCATTTTGACTCCTTAGTAACGCCCTCATTTCGTTGTTGGAAAATTGGCCTGAATTCATGGCCCGTTCAAACATCATCAGTCCCTGAGTTGGGTTAAGGCCAGCAGCCTCCCCTGCGACACCTTCGATTTCCTGAGCATTGGCCCCGTCGTCTAGCAGATGTTGGAACCGATCTTCCAATTGACTGCGCTGACTACGTCGATTGCTAGACAGATTTCGTTTTGCTGCACGAATTCGGCCTTGCCACATATCCTTGGGTAGACCACGAGAATTTGGATAGGTATACAGTAGATCCAATTCATCTGAGGGGTACGTCGTACGTTCTCTTTCGACGACTTCACCTTCAACATTTTCTTCGGATACAACTTCGGTGTCGGCGATCCAGTCGAGCAATCTCCTTCGGGCGGCATCGGGTTGTTGGCGCACCGCATCATCACAAACATGGAGGTATAACTGGAAGAGCCCCGTCATGGCAGACTGCAACGCTTGTTGAGATTCCAGCATCTCAACAGCCTCAGAATATTTCCCCGCGTGAGCAAAGGCGATTAGAGCGCGCCTCGCCAAACGGACGCGATTTTCAAAACTAAATGAAAAATCGGTACTGGCTCGGCGCAAAGACCTGCCCGCTGCCAGATATTTCCCCTCCTTCTCTTCGATTGATGCAAGGATAATTTGTGTCCACGAAGGGGAAGTCGCATGCAACCGATGCCATTCTGCAAACGCAGGAATCGCAATACTGTCATGTTCCAGTACCACTTGTCTTATCGAATCGACAATTCTCTTGCTTGGGTTTTTCCCAACCATGTTGTTTAGAATTGAAATCGCTGAGTTCGTACTTTGTTCTCTGTGATCGTCAAGCAATCGAATGGCCTGGTTGAATCGAAGTTGATCTAATACAGCACAGAAGAGTCGAAGTTCAACACCACTCAGTGATGAATTATTGATTGAGTTTTGAAGACTATCGATTCGATCTGCGGGCACCAACCCATCCCCGCCGGGGCCTAGAGCCCGAATCGTTTGTTTGAATGAGTGAAACGCCTTTCGATTGCTCCCGATTCTGTTTCCAATTGAGGCTAGATTGGCGGGCGCCCCCTCTAACAATTTGACCAATTCAATTGAGGTATCGGATAGCACCCCACTGGATTCATTGGTCAGGGCCTCGATGGCAACCGGTCTCGCACTTATCGCCCATTTACACAATTCTTGTTCAGCATCCCCCGAGAGCAGATGATGAACCAATAGAGTTCGATGCGGATGTTTTGCTGCACCATTCTCCATATTCATCAAGATTGAACCAATACGATTTGCATCACCAGATTCGGAATAAATATCTAGGGCCATTTCCTCAAATTGATTCCAATCGAAATCATCGCGGCTTTGTGCTTCGATTGTGGCTTTTAATCGCACTTCAAGTGGCACCCCACCCGCTTGAATCATCAATTCTAAACCCGTCCGATCAAAGCGATGAATATCCTTCAATAATCGTGTAATAAGTGCCTCATCCTCATGCACTTCTATGAGTTTTAAGACAAGAGGCAATCTAGTTGAATCTGCCAGATTTAGTTCCGACAGAACTTGTGTCGCCCCCTCGTGATTTTGTTCGTGAATTTTGGCCGATACCAAAGACCACATGAGTGTTCTACGCTCATCGGGGTTCTTGACCAACTCAATCCCTTCCTGGATTTCATCAGAGGACAATTCAGCGTCATCGGGTGCATCAATCCAAGATTGATATCGCATAGAGATAGAGAGTGCATCATCCCCCTTTGCAGCATGGCAATCGCTCCAAGCATCCATTTGGCCCGAACGAAGTTGCAACAGTGCAAGTTGATCTCTGGCCACAGTTGCCATCTTACCACCGCTATCAATCAAAGAGGACAAGATATTCTGTGAGTCATTTCCGCCAGCGGATAAATCGACCATAGCGCCGATTAAGACAGCATCACCTTCCAAATGCTTGAATGCATCAGGTGAACCTGTGAATTTGCCTTTGGATTTCAGTGAGGTGATCACTCTTTGAATTCCTCTTTTGACGTCAGCCGATAGAGAGAAGGGCACAGGTGTATCCAGCCATTCAGCCAAAGCGCTTCGATTCAAGGGATCAATACGTGCAGAAAGGATCCACTCACTTGAATCCGCCATCCCGCCCTCAGATTGGGCAGCAGCTTCTGGATACGATTGCATCTCTGCCAATAGCGGCGCTTCTCGTCCCAAACGAGTCCAAACAGGATGAATTCCTTCGGAACAAGAATTACGCAATTTCTCTAATTCTGAATCCCAAGCAGACTTCCACTGTGTCCCCAACCGTGCTCTTTGAACCAGCATAGCCGAGAGTCGATAGCCAGGAGGTGCGCCTGATGAAACCAACCCCTCCATTCCTTCAATCCAATCATTTGTGTTTGTACCTCTCGAACGTCTTCCGCGAGATCTCATTCCACGATATCTTTGAGTTGAAGTGTCATTTTTGACATTCTCTTCTTTGTCGAGTGCCACTAGGAGCAAACCTTTCCAAGATTTATCCAATAAATCCCAAGCAGCGGTATCCATGGCCTTACGTCGCCGCTTTTCCGGGACATCTCCAGCCTTGACCGCAACATCAAGACACTCGAGAAGGTAGTCTTCTTCATCAGCCAGTTCCGTCACCCCCGCCTACGGCGGGATTCTAGCCATCGCCCCACTACTATGAACGCATCGCTGAAGTGTAACTCTCTTCTCGGAAGGGTATGGACGCGACCAACTTGGTCATCATTCTCCTCCACCCAATCATCGCGTTGGGGGTCATTGGCTGGATGGTTCGTCAGCATCGTTGGCGACAACGGGGACTGCTCCTCAAAGGGGAAGAAAGGAAGACTGCGGTCGAGTCTCATGAAAGAGACGGAGAGCGTTTGTACATCCTTGCATGGGTTGTGGTCGTCTGTGGTTTTCTTGCCAATTCAATGTATCGAATTCGGACTGAAGGTGTCAGTTTCCCGACTGCTTTGATGCCCAGTGGGGCAGGCGGATTGCATGCTGGAGGAGGGATCATCGGATTGATCCTCGTCACCATCCTCTGGCGTAAAGGAAGAAAAGCTAGAGATTTGAGAAACGCAGGAGAACCTTGGGCAGCCGAAAAGCAGCGCCATGGGCGCGCCTCTGATGCCATCATGATTCTAATCGGCTTGCACGCTTTCTTAGGATTTCTTTGGTTGATGCAATTATTGTCTTGA
>CAZXVR010000128.1:0-5051 GCA_964644485.1 uncultured Candidatus Poseidoniales archaeon
GTGTAGTGTGAACAAGTGTTGCTTGACTGTGGCAGCCAATTCGGGATGACCCAATTCAACGCGTGCCAAGCGATCTCGCGCTTCTGGTGTGAGAATGGTTCGCATGGCGGCCGCGATGATGTTGGCTTCTTCCTCAGCTGCTGCCTCTTGTGCTTCGGCCTGCATCTGCTGTTCGGCCTGCGACTCGATTTGCTGCTGGATTTCCGCTTGGCGGGCAGCGCGAATCTGTGCAAGTTCGTCATCTGCAGCCGGCATCGTCTCACCCACAATCTCCTCTCCATCAGTACTTTCCAAGCCCAGGATATGCTTCCTCGGCTTGTGGGCGAACTTCGTGTGCGACAAGGTCGAGCAACTTTTGGCCTTCAGCGGTCAGAATTCGACCCATGTTGACCGTGCCCGCTGCATTGTGGCGGGATGCGACCAAGCCAGCATCCTCGAGTTGTTGGAGTGATGAGCGGATTACATGGCGGCTACCAGCGGTTGCACGGTTCGGTGCAGAGCCTCTGTTTTTGGGGCCACCAAAGGCCTGTGAAAGGTGATTGACACCGATGGGTCCCATGCGTGCAACCTTTCGTAGAATCGCTGCACTGCGGAGGAACCACCAGTTGTCTTGGACGGGGGGTCGCTCCTTGTGGGCACCGGTTTTGACAAAATCTGCCCATTCGGGCTGATCGATTCCATCCATGCCCTCCAAGCGTGCCGCTAGAGCTGGTATGAGGAGATCGGCTGGAACGTCGTAAAACGTGGTCATGAGAGCCACCTAAGCAAGTCGCCGACCAACACCCCATATTTAACGCTGACCGCCCACCTACGGTGGGGCTCACCTCCAGGCCATTCTGCCAAGGTTCAAACAGTGCATACAATTGGGCGTTTTGATGAAGAAGGCATTGGCCCAAAATCCGAACATGCTTCGGACCATGATCGGGCTAGGATTGACACTCATCGTCATCCTTTCGTATGCTGTTTATGGAGCCACAATCGATTCGTCCTATTACATGTATCACACAACGAACGATAGTGTCGAACACGATCCCAATGACCAAGGATTGACCGAACAAAATACAACCCAAACTTGGACGTTTACAACCAACCGCTCAACGACCTGGCTGAACGTCACCATCGATGGTGTTGAACAGGACGATGTGATTTCTGTTGGAGTTTCAGACGGCGTCTGGTATCATCACGAAATGTTGGGGGAGGAAGATGCTGAAAGATTCAGTTGTCGACAGACCGACGAGCAAGCGTTTGAAGAATACAATGTGTGTACTGCTGCCCAGGTTCACAGCATTACTGCTGAACAGACGGGACTGATGATCATCAGAGGTATTGTTTCCCCCGAATTGCCCATGGGTGGCCTCGGTAGCCTGTATGCGGATTCATTAGAAGAAGCCGAAGAAGCGTCCGCCGAATTGATCTCAGCACACAATGGAACGCGAGTCTGGACCATCACGCTTGAGAGCAGTGATGAAATCCATCCCTCAGAATATTCTCCGATTGTGCAATCGACATCACATGAGTTGGAAAATGTCGAGCCGTTCAAGATCAATCCTGTCACCGAAATGTTGTGGTCAATTTCAGCCCTTATCGGGTGTTTCGCAATCGCACTTGTCATTCCTTTATCGATATATTTCGCAGCCAGAGCGAAGGAACGGCGAGAGGAAAATATTCGACAAGCAGCATTGGAACAAACAACTGATGATTTGTGAGCCGGTCTTTAGACCGGTATGTTGATGAATTCGTGGAAAGAGTGACGTTTGAGGCGCATGCGTTTCCCATCCAACCTTTCCGTTGCCCGACTTGCGGTTCTGATGGTATTACTCATGCTGGTTTCATTTATTCCGGCGTCCCAAGCCACGCAAGGTCGGGCTGGTCCCGATATCGTTCCCACAGCAGCTCTCGTAACCTATGTCAGTAGCACAGATCACAGTGAACACGCCGCACTTTCTTCTCAAAATCCCTCATCTATTGGGATGAATCGTCCTGCCGATCTATGGATTATCGATGGGATGCTAGGCTTGGCCCAGGAAATTGAGGTCACTCTTGAAAATCAAGGTGATGCGGCGGCTGGGACGTTCAATGTGGATATCGAAATTATTCATGACGAATATACGGATTTCATCCTCCATTCGCACAGAGGGTCGGTCAACTCGATTGCTGCCGGTGGCAGCGCCACCGTCACAACCACTTGGACTCCGGACTATAGCGGCAATCACACCATTCGAGTGACCGCCCTGCTTTCCAATGATGCCAACACAAACAACGATGTCGGCACACGGAGTTTGACGATTGGCAACCTCTATGATCGGGCTGAAACATCTGGGAGTTGGACCCTGGGTAACAATTGGTATGTATCCGATGAAGCCTCACTCAGTGGCACCAATTCATTCCACGTTGGTGGTGCAACTTCGTCTTCGAATTACGGGAACAACTGGGATACATCCCTCACCAGCGCGACAATCGACACATCCGATGCACACAGTTCGCCCACTAGGGGTATTGGCATCGGCTTCTTCTATACCGGAAGTTCGTGGTCTGGAAATCCACCCGCTGACAGTGGAGACGGTATGGATATCGATGTCTGGGATGGAAGCTCATGGATTCGCATTTCACCCTCCACCATCAGTGCGGATGTCGACACTGACTTTTCATCGACCACAGGTGGAGGTAGCAATTGGCTGATTTCGATCAATCAGGTTGGAAATGTAGTCGTCCCCTACTGGGGAATGCCTGCGAGCGCAATGAATAGCCAGTTTAAGTTTAGAATCAATTTCCACTCCAATGCTGCTGGTACGAATATCGGCCACTGGGTTGAAGACATCGTGATGTTTTACGACCAAAAGGCAAGGGCCGAGGAATTTTCAATCGGTGCAAGTGCGGGAACGAGTGGTCATGCACAAGCAGGTGATTGGGCTGAGACAACTGTCAGTTTATCCAATTCTGGGAACCTTTCGGATTCTGTTGCACTGAGTGTATCCAATCTGCCCAACGGATGGAACCACAGATTCCAACACATGACGGGTTCACAAATCCAAGAGGGGGCTAGGATCGATTTGGCCAAAGGTGAGTCAAGGACCGTGAAACTCCTCGTCCAACCATCAGCAGGATCCCCGATGGGGTCGACCAGTGTCAATGTCCACGCCCACAGCATGGAATCCACCGTTTCGGCGACGACCAGTGCGTCCTTCATCGTCGACCCCGGATACCAACCCGCATGGGTGGAACAGGACCCTGGATTCCCATGTGCGCCGGGTAGTGCCTGTGACTTTGAGATTACACTACGCAATGACGGAGATGGACAAGACACCTTCGCCCTCTCCTCAAGTCCCGTGCTCAATCAAGACGGTTGGACATTTGGACTCAAGTGGGATCAACCCACCATGGTTACTGTCCCGCAAGGAGGCACTGAAACGGTGACAATCACGGCGAATCTAGCGCAAGATGCACTGCCCGGAATGCGCGCCAATACCGAATTCAAGGCGGTCAGTCAGGCGGACCCCGACAAATCCGCGACCATGCGCGTCAATGTGACAGCGTCAATGGTTTCGAATGGTGGGGTCGGCGTCAATCCTGACGACGTACCCGAAGATGGCTGGTGGATTACTCCAGGGGAATCCATCACGGTCCCATTCACGATTTGGAATAATGCAACACAGCAGGATAGTTACTCATTTTCGTTCGATTCGACCGGTGTATTCGGCTGGACCATCGAGTTATTGTCATCTAATTCCGTGATTATTGGCCCTGGTGGCGATGCGAGGGTGCTGGTCACATTTACAGCGCCAGAAAACGCGCAAGCCAATGACCCTGGCCCAATTGTAACACCTCATGCCATCTCCACCGAATCAGGGATGACGGCTACCGAAGAGGTGTTCTCTGGCATCAGAGTTCGGCAATTACACGATGTGACCTTGACTATGAATGCGCCTGATTTGGACATCATTCCAGGGCAACCCAATGAAGTGCCATTTGAGGTTGAGAACCTCGGCAATGGTGCCGAAAATATCGTCTTTGATTTGCAAGTGTCATCGGGATGGAATTGGTGGGTTGAATTCAACAGCGCCATCATCGATGGGCCGCTCAGTCTATCGACAATCTACGATGGTAATAGCGCGGCATTGGGTTCACTTTGGGTGGAGGTCCCAGGCAATGAAGACCCCGGTCAAGTCTTCGATTTGACATTCACAGCATCTTCGATCGTTGGAGATGATGCAACACCTGAAGACGCGACATTCACTTGGCAATATCGGACACAGATGACCGCGATACCCGAAATTAGTGAGTTCGAAGATGACGAGGTATCACTTTGGTTGGGACAGAGCCAATCATGGACACTATCTCTGCAAAATTCAGGAAATACATACGACAGTAGTATGCGGCTTCGTGTTACTTCTGACAAAAATGTTCCAGGCATGATCGTCCAAATGGTGACTTCTCGAGGGACGGGGCAACTGAATGGTTGGGTCGATGTTCCCATGGGACCTGGTGGTGTTGAAGAGGTATTGGTTTTCTTTGAGTCACTGGAGAATTTCCCATTGGGTGAATCCATCCGCTTATCGGTAGAGGTTGAAGGGGGACAAATCACTAGTCAAGATGTGGTCATCCAATCACTATCCACCGATGTTCTCGTGACTGTCGACCAAAAGCGTAGTGTGGCTGCAGTATGGAACTTGGATTCAGAAGTATTGCATAACCCCGGTGAGATGAGCACATTCCAAATCAATGTTACAACCGATTCAACAATGGCGGTGACTGTGACTTTGAACAGCACTGTTCCCGAGTCTGTTTTCTTGGACTGCAGACCTCGAACACAAGACGGGAATGTGGTCGTATTTATGCCCGAGTCGAGCCCAGGGCCGGCTCAAACTGCAACCATCGATTGTGATATTTCTCTAGAGGCTGATGAGCGTGCGAGAACCGTTCTTTTCGAAGTGACCGACGATCAGGGCGAATTGATTTGGGAGAGTGGCCCTGTACACCTCAAAACAAAGCAAATCGATGAGTCGGGTGGGTTCGCTGGTTTTGGTAGTGCCACACTGCTTATCGGAGGAATC
>CAZXVR010000129.1:0-4989 GCA_964644485.1 uncultured Candidatus Poseidoniales archaeon
CCCAGTCATCGCCCTCATATCGACTCCCACCACGGAGGAACATGACGGCAAGCGCGAACATGGCCACTCCGAACATCATCAGGAGAGCGATGCCACCATCCACTGTGAGTGAAAAGAAACCCTCTTCTGGGGCGGATTGAATCTCAAGAGTGAGTGTCAACGTATTGTTCTCATTGATCTCATCGATTGAATTCTCAGCATCGACATGAATCAGAAGGTCAAGTTCCCCATCCCAATCCGGCATCCACATCACGGAAATCGTCGTAGAGGATTGTCCGGAAAGGAATCTTGCTTCAATACGCCCGACTTCCTCTCCGAGCGCCTCAAGGGTGACAAAGAAGGGTTCAGTTGTCTGATTGCCGTGATTCTCCAATGTGATTGTGACTGTGGTATCCTTGCCGAATTGTGGGTTTGTAGGCTCAAGGACGACTTGGGTGGCGACGATGTCAGGGCGCACTTCGATGATGGGAACTCGCAGCGCCCATGTCGAAGTCGAACCCATGCCTGTGATGGTATTGCCAGTTCGATCCTTGGCATCAATCCAACAATCGAGATTGTCGCTTGCAATCATCGGTTGGAAGGAGAGATTGACCTGATATCTGGAGACCTGCCCCTCAATCATCAGCACCGCTGTGGACTGCAAGGGTTCACCAATCGAGTCGAAGCCTCGCATGATTTGGCACGTCATAGGCCAAGATTCGTTGGACAATCCTGCTCCGATATCCTGTAAACTGAATTGGAGAATGATGTCGGTTGCATTGGCTGGAATGAATGAGGGCTCGAAGCTGATGAGCGTGGGTGCATCTGAATCCACTTGTAGCCGTAGAGATGAGGGGGCATCTTCAACGATTCCAGGGGCTTGATTCAAGAACAAATTTACCCTATAGAACCCGTTGCTGAAGGCTGAAACCTCACCTTCGAAGTAACCATTAGAATCTGCGGCCACTACGAGTGGTAGATCGGATGGGACTTCCAGTTCAATCGTGTATGAATTGGCAGGTGGCGCAAGGTCCGTGGACGCATATCGAACATGACCGCTCATCTTCAATCTCTCATTGAGCGCGACGTAGTCATCCTCTGAAAGCGGGGTATTCAATGGATCATCTGCCAAGGAAATGGAGAAATCAGCCAATTGGATATTGGCATCTAATGTCCAGAATATGCCCATGTAGATGTTTTGATGGCCCGAAGAATCGGTCAATTCCATCGAAATCTCGCTGGTTGTGACGGGCGGGTTGAACATTGGTGTGAGCATGAATGAGAGATTCAAGTGGATTGTTTCACCCTCACTTGTAATCGTGTATTCTAGAATCTCTACTTCGGGGTCGTTCGAGGAAAATCCATTGGCCGCAGACCACGTTAATTCCTTGTTTGAGCCAAGATCGACGACAACCTCCTCAATATCACCCAGTTCATTGGGGTCGTTCAGTGTGATGTTCAACCAAGTCGAATGAGAGGGGACGAGGGTTTCGGCACCATGATACTGCAGGGCGGCCCCAATGAATGAGGTTGGACTTGGAACCAACGAGATGTAATCTGTCAAGTCCTGCTCAAACCCTGGACCGGTGCCGAGGTAATTACCCGCGATATCATTCCCTTCGATGAAAAGAGAAACGCGCTGACCCTGCGCATTGGACGTGTCGTCGTATGTCGCATGGTAGAATTCGGAATCTCCTTGCCTTTGTAAGGGCCCACTGGCATATTCCATGATTGAGGGAATCCCATCACCATCATCGTGCGCAGCTTCAATCCACCAGCGTAGGCGCAAGGTCCCTTCGTCGATGCCAATGGAGTCTGCAATCGAGACGTTGAACAATTGCTGTGTGGAAGGGATGACACGGTCATCCAAGGGGGAATTTAGCATCATCCCAGGATTGGTGGCGTCGATATTGAACAGACGCTCGCCATCCCCTTCAGGTGTGGAATCAAATGGGCCTGCAATCTTTGCAGTGATTGTGAAACCATCGTAGTAATTGGTGTTGGGTGCCACGGAATTGATGGAGAATGCGCCACCCAAATCTGTGCTAGAATTACCACTGACATTCTCAAGTTCGACGCGTATATCTCCCGGCTGTGGGCTGCTGGATTCGTCGAGGAAATGTACCACTCCGGATGCTCGAAGTAGATCGCCTCCCGCCACCCAATCATCTTCGAAGATTTCTGGGCCACCATCGCTCGGTGCGGTTTCATCCCATAGGTGGAAATCAACAATCTCCATTCGTCTTTCATGATTGGTGGTCAGCGTTGAGAGCCGATCGGTATGCAGATTGTCCGTAGTCGTGACTTGGCCAAGCCATGCTACACCCTGTTCTTCGGGCCAGTCCCAACCGACTTCAAGGTCCCATTCCATCAACCCGGTATCCGAATTCAGGGGTTGCCAGTTACCTGAAACATTGGCAACGAATCCATTCTCGTCATTGATCCAGCTACTTGCATTGTCGAATGAATAGACTAGGACCGGTGGATTGGAAATACCACTGAGTTGAGGTGTCATCGCCAACCAAGAGATGTTGCCAAGACCCTGATAGGACGTGACCTGAATCCCAATCACTTCGGTATCTCCATTGGGTACCAGTGTTTCTGTGGGCAGAATCATCGAACCGATTGAAGGTGGGCGGTCACCGAGATTGATGTTCAGATTGCTGAGTTCAACAATGCCGGCACTGCCACTGGTGACGTTGAGGGGGATGGTCACATTGCCCGTCGGGTCAGGAGTCGTCCCACTCAGATGCTGATTGATTTCGGGCGTCAGGGCACCATGTGCGACTGATGGCTCCCAATCATATTCGACATCGATGTTGCTGAGGACAAGCGTAGCATTCCCTGTAACCCCGAGCGGAATGTCAACGAAATCGTTGCCCCAAGCATCCGTGAATGTCGGCGATGCATTGGCCAACAGCGCATTGAGGGTTGCAGAGAAGTCTGGCGTGGTCGTACCATTGCTGAGATTGCCCGCATGGCTCCATTCTGAAGTGCCATCATTGCCGACATCAAGCCCACCTGTGACGTCATCTGTTCCTTCGAAAACGATGGTTAGTCGAGGGCCGTGGGTTGAATTTTCACTGGATGGAATCGATAATCTGGAGCCGTCTGGTTTGTTCGTATTCTCATCTCCAACCAACAACAGCCCTTGATTCGGGATGGTTCCATTGACCCAACCCTGAATCAAATTGGTTAGTCCAGATGAGTTGAACTCCATCCAAGTCTGTTCCAAATTGGCTGGGCTGTTCGTCACATTGGCAATCGCACCGCCTCGATCTGTGGCGCCTGATGCCCCCGAAGAGGCCCAAGCGTAATCGATACCAGTCACATTGTCAATCGCATTGTTCCACGTCACACCCGGGCCCTGTTGCACAGGAGAGCCAGACTCCACCCCTTCGACCCAGTCCTTCAGTAGTGGGTGAACTCGATAGGTGTGCTGAGCAGTATTGGCTTGACCGGTGTTGGCATTGTTCACACCGTCATGAACCCAAAATGAAAGATTGGCATCCAAAACGGTCACAGCTGGAAGTTGTGTGAGATTGAACCAGTAAACTGAACGGTAGATATTCCAATTCGCCCACTCTGTCTTCCCCACCCAAATGAGAGATGAATTGCCATAGTTGCAATCTAGGTGGGTAGAATTACCCCATGAACTGACTTTGCGCATTGCCGCATCCTCAACGTCGTTCCCACTGAGGGTCAATTCGCTGAGCGTAGAAACCTCAAGGGATGCCGAACTGACCGTGGCATTCAGGGGCAGACGAATCGAATAGGTGGAATTTGAACCGGTGGAGAGGTTGACGCCAACAGAATGCCAGCCATTCGAGAATTCATCGACGAGGCCAAACGAGCCGTTTCCTGGGCCGCCAAAGGCCCATTCTAGATCCCCATCATCGCCCACATCGATTCCAATCGTGGTCGGACTCTCACCAGTGGCCCCTTGCCAGCCACGAACATCGAGTGAGGCAGTGCTGACAACCGAGTTTGCTCCAAGAATCAGAGTGGTACTGGTATCGTGACCTTCGCTTGGAAATGTGATGTTGACCGACTGTGGAAATCCACTGTTTCCAAAATGGTTCACAGATTCTCCATTCACTGTAGCGAAAAGGCCGGGTGCAGAAAAAACCGAGGCGAGGAAGAGGAGCGAAAGCAGCAATGCCGAGCGGGGAGAGGATGCGTTATCTGTAGCCATCACACAAACCTCCCTCGGACAGAGCCCCTATGGGGCTCATTCATCCAATTCTCTTCTAATCATTCCCCATCATTGGTTACTACTTGTACAATGATCAAGATAGAATCCTAGATGTTCCAAAGCGAAATGTCGCCGGATGAACGAATCCATCGCCCAATGCGGTTCGGACAATGTCGAGGTAACCCTCGGCTTGACCGGGTTCACGGATTCCACCCGATAGTTTGAGACCACGTGCTTTGCCGTTATTCTCATGGCTCCAAGTGGCAAGTAATTCAGCGAGAGTTCGTGCGACCAATGGTGTACAACCTCCACGCCTTCCCGTGCATGTCTTGATGAAATCCGCACCGAATTCCAATGAAAGTTTCGCGCCCAGTTCAGCAAACGAGAGGTCGAGTTCGGGTGTTTCAAGAATCACCTTGAGGATTTTTTCACCGCAGGCTTGACGCATCTGTGCAAGATCGGTCGCAACCTTGTCGCGTTCGCCATCCATCAGCGCATCAAAATCAATCACGATATCGATCTCATCGGCGCCATCGGCAATCGCCTGCTTCACCTCGGCAATTCTCTCGTGTAACGGGCCGTCTCCATTGGGGAACCCACCCGCTGCGCATGCAATGGTCCCACTGTAATTTGAGCGAGCCTGCTCAACGTGTTCAGGCAATACACAGATGGCTGCGAATGTTCGTGTGGAGGCTTCACTGAGAAAGAAATCGAGGTCCCCTTCAGGGTCGAGCATCGTGTAGTCACACAATGCCATTAGCTCATTCGACACATTACGGCCTCGCGACACTTGGAGATAGTCTTTGCACAATGAA
>CAZXVR010000130.1:0-4981 GCA_964644485.1 uncultured Candidatus Poseidoniales archaeon
CCGAGCAGGTATTTAACACAAGGTGGAGCATTGTTCATACATGCTCGGGGCGCGGGGTGCTGTGGCAGTCTTGCTCACCGCTCTTTTTTTACTGTCTTCTGCCCCAATAATCGGGGTTCAGGCTAGCGATTCCGCTTATGTTCGAGCAGAATCATATGTGGTGGTAGAGCATGACAATGTCACACATGATTCCGGTGCGTATACGCAAGGCTTGGAATTCTATCAAGGACGGTTGTTTGAATCGACTGGCAAGTATGGAAATTCAACACTACGCGAGGTCAACCTTTCGACGGGCGAAATCATCCGTTCTATCGATTTGGACTCTACAGAATTTGGAGAGGGGATGACATTTGTCGGCGATGAAATCATCCAATTGACTTGGAACGAGGGTGTCGCATATCGCTACGAAATGGAGACGTTCGAGGTCATTGAGACTTATTCCTACGAAGGAGAGGGTTGGGGGTTGGCTTACGATGGTGTTCACCTGATCATGTCGAATGGAACGGACGTTCTACAATTCCGAAACGCTTCAACATTTGAATTGGTGTCTACCCTCAATGTTACGCTCAACAATGAATCTCTCAACCGAATCAACGAGCTTGAAATGGTCAATGGTCTGTTGATGGCAAACATCTACCAAACCGAAGAAATTGTCGCAATCGATTTGGTTTCAGGTGTTGTTGTCGAGCATATTGATGCGAGTGGTTTGAAACCAGTCGGGGGCGAGGTGCTCAACGGTATTGCTTTTGATTCGACCACCCAGTCACTGTGGGTTACAGGCAAATATTGGTCTCTGATGTACAACGTGACGTTCACAGTTCCCGAGGTAATTGAGGAACCGGAACCTGAACCTGAATCCAATTCAACTGAATCTTCAGTTCAATCTGTGGATTCAACTTATTCCGATGTCATCTTAGGTGCCATGCTCACCCTTGTTGTGATTCTATGGGCCATGAACTTGAAGGACGGCGGGCATAACCCACGCAATAGGGGGCCTTCAGAATGAGTGATGATGAAGATCTCGTCGTTCGATTGGATATCGATGATGAAGTCGAAGCCGCAGCTCGTCGCGGCAACCAGGAAGAGGCGCTTGAATGGACGAGCAACGTCGCAATCGCCTTGATTATTGCCGGTTCTCTCATGGGCCTCTGGTTCGGCGCGTTGTTGTTCGCAGCAGACCCGCAAGATGTGTTGGAGAACCCTTTCTTTATCGAAAAAAATACCGCCACAGTCAGTGGACAATTATTGTCTGCAGTCGATGAGGAGAATCTCACAGGCGGAGGTCCAGTTGAGGGCGTTCAGGTCATCTTATTGAACATTGATGATGAACCCACAAGTCACAGCGCATTTACCAATCGGGATGGCCGTTTTTCGATGGCGGAAGTTCCCAAAGAAGAATCATATGTTCTCAAAATTGCACACGCCGGAAACCAAACACTACGCATCACGTTCAATCCTGGCGACCAAGCCGATTTATCGCTGACCATGACACCTGGCGAGGGTGTTATCGAAGAAGACTGGCGACGGGATTCACATCTTCAGGAGGCCGTCCTCCTCGCTTCTGTTGTCGCATCACTCACGGTCATCTCTGCCCTTTTTGGTCTCGCCGGAGCGGCTGAAGCCAGACGCGGGATACACTACCGGCGAACCCAGTATCTTTGTGGAATCGCCTTATTCAGTCGAGGTGGAATCTTCATTGGTCCAATGCTGATTTTGGCCGGCATGGGCATGCTTTCAGCGACAAAGAGCCATTTCGAAGATTTCGAAGAAGACGGAGATTGAGGTGCCAACATGTACCTGATTACCGTAGAGGGTGGAGATGGTTCAGGCAAGGGTCTGGCCACGAAGATGATCGCTGAAATATTGCAGCAAGAATTCACCTTCTCCGGAGTAGATGTCACCGCTGAACCGCGTAGGGATGCAGAACTCGGTTTGATGGCTGTCGAAGCGGTTCGCACAGGAGAGGCCGGGCCGGTTCGAGAAGCGGTATACTTTGCAGCAGATCGAATGGACCATTCCCATACTTGGATTCGGCCACGTTTGGGGCAAGGTCGCGCCGTTGTCAGCGAACGAAACGTTCACTCTTCATTGGTATACCAAGGCGTTGTCGGAGATTTGGGAATCGAAGAGGTGGCTCGGATGAACGCAGCTGCGATGATTCCAGATCTGTGTGTTTGGGTCGATTGTGACCCGGGTGCTGCCTTGCGCCGAATTGAGCATGACACACTCCGAGTGACCTTGGACAAATCTGAATATTTTGAAACCGATGAATATCAGAAACAGATTCGCAACGGGTATTTCGATTTGTTGGGTGGCCTCGTACCGATGCCAAAACCATTCGATTTGGGTCGTGTCGTCGGCCCGATTGTCAATGACGGGTCAAAGGAGGATTTGCGCAAGAAATTACAATTCGAAATCAGACGATTTCTCCATGAGCGCCCAATCCCTCTCAACGTTTCAACCGAAGAAGTCGACCTCCACATGCTTGGACGTGCTTTGGTTTCCCAGCGAGGTCAAACCACACTCGACGTTGTAGAAACACGACCTGCGCGCAGTAATTTGGATTGGCTGGATTCACGCAAACCTTGGGAAATTGTGCGAGATTCTACAAAGATTTACACCAATGCTATCCAAGCATCCGACACACCGTCTAGACTCGATGCTCCGGCTGATCCTCTCAGTCATCCTGTACTGGCAATTGTCGGAACCCTCTCTTTACTTCCGAGTGTTGAGATCCACGAACTGCGAACCTGGCTCGGCCCGGTTCGCATGGTCACGGAGCGCCACACGCGAAGGATGGTGAAAATTTTCCATGAACAATCCGGATGGGTCCGAGTTTATCGTTCACTTGTTGGTAGTGATGCATCACGTTCAGAATTACGCTCAGATTGGCAAGCTTTCGGTCGAATTGGAATTGCTCTTTGGCCGCTGAAAGAAGCGCTTTCAGAATGGAGGCGAAATCATCCTAATTCATCCTGGAAACATGGTCTTGGAGCCGCTTTATCATCGAACCCATCCGCTGCGGATTCCTGTATCAATCGTCTTTCGATACTCGGTTCAGGGCAGTCAGAGGTGTCTCCACCAAGTAATCGTGAAGAACTTCTGAACTGGTGGAAGGACGGCGCAGTTTGACTATTCACTTTCTTCCGGACTGTTCACAGCGGTCGACAAGCGAGCGCCAGCAGGGAGCTGAACCTTGCTTGCATCGAATCCGAATTTTTCAGGCCTCGAAGACAAACTAGCACAGAGATACCATCCGATGATGAATCCAAACGGTAGGCCGGTCAGAATCCGAATAGGATTCGTCGATTCGTATGATGTAATCGCTTGAATGCCGCCATCGAGTATCACCGGCAAACAGAACAGCAATCCGATTCCGAACATTGTGGACAATCGTCGATCGTTGACGTAGAGTGGAGCGGTCATGGAATCGGGGAAGAGTGTCAGGAAGGAGTCGCGAATTGTCCAACGATTGAGACCCCTTCTAGAGAACCACCAGCCACCTAGAGCTAGGCCGAAAAAGATACCAACATCACGAGCGCATACAGGCATTTGGTTGCCATTTACCGTCCACGACCGCTCATGTTTTTGATGGCAGTTCAAATCTCCAAAGGCGTAGACGAAGGCATAGTATGGATTCAATTCCGACCAAGAGAAGGTACCTCCATGTGCACTTTGGTTATGCCCCATTTCACCGTGTTCGGAATGATCGTGGTTGCCCCATGAATCATCGTTTGCGTAATCCATCATATTCGCTCGACCCGATAGTTCAGGCACAGTATCGGTAGGCATCATGAATGGGACCAAAAACATCGAGATACAGTAGAATCCTGCAATACCGAAAACCCATCGACTGACCTTGATTTCCCTACCACGGTCGTCGATTCCATTGCGGAAAGGTGGCTCCATGGCGGGCCGACATCGACTTGCTTCTAATGTGCTTCCCATCGCACTCTCTGCCGCCCCTTTCATAGCCAGTAACATCATGGCGAGTTCATGACCGAACTGAGAGTGAGGGATTTGTTCTCTTTATCCACCGTTCTTGGTCTAATGATTGGCACCATGTCATTTTTCATGCACATCTTTGCAAGTGGAATGGATGTTTCCAATCTCGAGGATTCCCTTCGAATCGGAGCGATGATTGGTGTATCCACCACAGTTGTGATTCTCAGTTACACATCGGTGCGATATGTTGAGCGCAATCGTCGCTTGTCTGTAGAAACGGTCGACATCGACCCTCTTGATCGTCTACAGATGCTCTTACACCCCATTGAGGAAGCGGCAGCATCACTTCCTTGGGCCGATGAACAACCTTGGACGATTGCCAGTCACGTGCGCCGGGACCGGGGCGTATTGAGCGTTGACTTGCACGATCTGGATTTGAAACAATCTCGAGCCATCATTGAGAGCATCATCAATTCCCGTGATTGGATTGGAAGGATTCGGATCATCACCGGTCGAGGACTACACTCAAAGACAGTTCCCAAAATACGCCCTATGGTCATTGAAAGACTCCGTCAGGTCACCCGTGAATTAAACTGGGAATTGTTGCTAAAGAAGGGGTCCGTGACTTTACGCCCTATCGGAAACGCTCCGACCGTAACGAAGTGGTTCCTTCGATTCATCTTCTTGGGTGGCCCGATTACAGTTGCTTTCGCCTTCGCCTTCCGTGACTTGGCAGGAGATGGTGCACACACGCAAGGGATTAGAGTTGGAATAGCCCTCGGCATACTTCTGAGCGGGTTATTGGCATCTTACAGGGAACGACAGTAATCATTCCCAAAGTGGGGCACCTTCACAACACGCTTCGACGACATGACCACACCGTGGGCATTCCATGTGTTGGCGGCGGGGGACAGCCATTCCTTTGAATCCACAATGGCAAACAATCGCCTCACAGTAATCCACCATGAGACTGCCTAACCGAGGCGGTTGAAAAGTGCTCGTGCCGGAATTCGAATCCGGGTCAGCGGGATGAAAA
>CAZXVR010000131.1:0-4766 GCA_964644485.1 uncultured Candidatus Poseidoniales archaeon
GTTCAGAATCCCCAAGACGCTCAAATCCTTTCGCGAGATTTTTCTTGATTTTTCTTGCAACATGAGGCTCCAATGATTCAACATGATTGGCAGCCATCTCCAGCAATTCTTTAGCGAATTCTGAATCGCCAGTTCGGTCAGCTCTACCGGCGAGTGTGACTGCATATCGTATGGATTCTTCATTATCACCGGCCAATGTATCGGCCAACATTCGAACATCTTCTGAACGGGAAGCATGGCTACACATTGTGCGAACCGTTTCGAAATCAGCATCAGCTAGGAATGGCAACGCGAGCTCAAGCGCGCTCGGTTGTATAACCATATTATCTTGAATGGTCAACCTGTGTAAGTTGTCTAGGAACTTAACTGCTAAATCGGGCGCTGCTTCGGTCAATAAGGGTGTTATTTCGTCGACCATTTGGCGATTCCCACTTGCGACAATCGCCTTGATTACAGGTCTGGCTGCTTTCGCCTCCATCCCATGATTTTCAACCGCCAAGAGCAGTAATTCAGGTAATTTCGGTTCAGAAACTCGATTTGCAATCGACTTCAGAGCCTCTGCACGAGCCTCGCCCTGAGGTAAGCCCCCGGTCACGCTGATGAGAAAATCCATCAATCTCTTTCGCGATCTTCCACCGGGCCAATTCCCAGCCGACTTCGCAATGATTCCGACATTTTCTGCCAAACGCCATGCCCGTTCCTCCTCAAGCATTGATTCAACGATGATAGAAACCCATTCTGCACGATCATCTTCGGCCATTTCATCCGAACCACACAAACCGCAAAGTGCTTCGGCCCTATACACCCCATCTTGCAGATTTTGTGCCATGTCAAACAACTTGCGGGACAATCCATTTTCACGTGCTTCCCGCAATATTCGGCGACAAGCGCTCGGGTCGTGCTGTTCACTCATCTTTGCCGACCTGCCATTTTGCTTGATGTTCCTCACGGCCAGGGAAATTTTGTCCCTTCCAGTTTCCTCGCTCGATCTTCCTCTTCTCTGCAATTTCTTCCGGCGTGGGTGGTTTGTGCAAGAATATTCGGCGAATGTTTCGAGCGACCATTTTTCCAGTCAGGGTGCGAGCAGTGCCCGAGTGAAGGGCACGGATTCTCCATGTTTCCCCTCGATGTTTGATGATGGTTCCACACGAAAATACTTTTTCAGGATCAACCTCAATGGTGTCTGAGAATGAAATTTCATGGTCACTGAATGTCCGCTTTATTCTGGCCAAGTCGATGCGGGTCGCCCATACACGTTTGACATTCTTTGCTTCAACCACCCGTGGCTTCTCTTCAGCACCCGTTTCAAGACGCGTGACTCTCCAGAGGAGGTCCAAAGCCTCAAATTCGTCATCGAGTGTAAAAATCTCGTCATCATCCACTTCCATTTCATATGGAATTGACTCTGGACCATCCGAGAGTGTGAATAGGACCGTCACTGGTTTCGGATTGCGGAAAATTACGGTGTGGACATTCCCACATCCCTCACAACGCAGCAGATAATCGATACCAGCCTCATTCTTGAGTGCCTTTTCTTTGAGAATTTCATGTGCTTGCCTTGTGTTACAACTTGGGCAACGTGTGACATTGTCTAACTCCTCGACCGCATCGTCCATGGCAACTCCTCCAAACCGACCGGCCCACCGGGGGTATTTCACGACATCCCATGTCTCCGAGATTTGAAAACCAATTGCGTGCCCGGCGAAATGTGGGACTGAGTATCGAAGACGCTTTGGCTGCGCTACTGGCCAAGAATCCTGATCAACCAAAGGATGAGCCGGATGTCGCCTCTTCGATTGGCGCCCAACTTGAGCACATGGAACTGGATTCGATGCCTACGAGTTTGCGGCGCCGAATTCGGGACATTATCGCACGTGTTCAACCAAAGAGGGTTTGCGAGGTCGGCTCGGGAATTGGGCACCTCAGTGCGTGGTTAATCGATTTTTGGTCGAATAGTTCCCCCCCTGAGCACTATGATATGATTGAAGCAGGCGGAAAGTTTGGTGTCATTCTAACCCGCCTTCTTCGCCGATATGATGCCGAAGATTGGGCTCATGTTCGCGTTGGTGAATTCGAAACCCTTTGTGCTGAATTGGATAGTTGGCAAGCGGCCAATACAACCACCGACGAAGTGGCCGCAACCACATCACCACCTCTGAGGGCACCATACGAAATTGTCATTGTAGATGTGGGCGATATTGGCCGGGTCGCTTCAATCAAGCGTTCATTCGATCTTCTCGTTCCAGGTGGCTTGATTCTTACAGCCGAACCGGAAGTCCCTGTGGATGATGTTGGTGAAATTCCCGAATCGGGACCCGAGAATGCAGAACAGGCTCGTGTGGCCGCCTTCAATGAATGGACCCAATTCATTTCAGAAATCAGCCAAACCAACCCGGTGGGTTTTGTTCCATTATTTGGGGGCACTTTGGTTGGCATTATTCAGGCCTAAGCTGCCATAGAGAGTAGTGTGTCTACTTTCAGCCGCCCATAACCGTAGTAATTGTCGTGTCCAGCCTGTCCATCTTTGGGGACAACACTGTCCTGAATCCACTCTTTGACATCCTCAACAGTATCGCGCGACCCTCCAGATGTACCATTTTGGGCAAGATCGGGCCGATGTTCCAAGAGATGTGCAATGGCGCCACTGACCCAAACTGTCGCTCCACTTGTTCCCGAACCCCAAGCATAGAGGACATCGGTATTGATTTGCGCATTCAGGATGGGCAATCGTTCGCCAGGGGCCACAAGTTCGGGTTTCTTATCGGGATTAAAGCGTCCAAAAATATGCTGCAACGTCGGACCATTATTTCCAACCGATGAGTTGCTCCAAATGGTGCCGTCAGTATCAATGGCGCCAACACAAATTACATCCGCCACTCCGCCAGGACTAGCCACATCCCCATCATCATCTGGCCCGCCATCATTTCCTGCAGCAGCAACCACAAACACCCCTTGGTCAATGGCCCGATCCACGGCAGCTTCCAAAGCATCGGTTTCAATGAATATCCAGTCTATACCCTGTGTTCCACCCAGACTCAGGGAGATAATATCTACACCATTGTCAGTACACCAATCGACAGCATCGGCGATGTCCGTATCGGACCCTGTACCCGACTTGGAAATGGCCTTGGCAATATACAAGTCAACATTTGGTGCGATTCCAGGTAGACGATTTTCTGCTACTAAAATACCAGCCATTCCAGTTCCGTGACCTTGGTCATCGTATGGTTCCCCTCTGTTGCTGATGAAATCTTTCCATCCTGCCAGTTGGAGATGTTCCAAATCGGGGTGACTGAGATCAATGCCGGTGTCCACGATGCAAACATCAACCCCATCTCCACTTGTTGTCACATTATCAAAACCTGACAATTGCTTGAACTCTTGATGGCGTTGGGCCAGTTCGGGAGAATAAGGGTCCAAGAGTCCTCTTTCCAAGAGCCCAACAGCCCAAACCACGAGCAATATCGATACGACAAATAGAGAGAATGCAACGCCTCCACGAACAATCTTTTCCACATTCATTTCAGAATCGACCCCCCGTCGGGGGGGTTGTGCTGGTGCTTCTGGCATGTCGTCAAGGATTGCATCGATTTTCATTTCATCACCCTCCTGCCAGGCCATCGATGATTTCCCCGAACGTGTCAACAAAGACGCGCGCTTCCTCTTCAGTGTTGTATGCGTAGGCAGATGCACGCAAGCTTCCATCTTCGATTCCTTGTGAATCAAACCATTGATTGACACAATGCAATCCCGAACGAACAAACACTCCTCCAACCTCGTCCATGAGAATGCCTACATTTTGGATGTCCAAATTTTCCAGCAATATTGAGCAGATTCCCCCACGTAAAGATGCGTCCTGAGGTCCGATGATTTTGACACCAGGGAGGTGACGAATCCCTTCACTCATGATTCTGTTCAGACGCACTTCTTGTTCGGCGAAGTCGCGCATGTTGTATCGTGCGAGTAAGTCCAAAGCTGCTTCAGTACCACAAATACCAGCATAGTGACCGAGCCCCCCCTCTAGGCGATCGGGGATGGGGCGCAGAGAATATTGCTCGGCCGTGGCATTCTCTACCGTTCCACCACCTGCGCAAATCGGCTCAAGTTGAGACAGAATCTCCTCTCTGCCCCAAAGTGCCCCAACACCGGTTGGTCCGAGCATTTTGTGGAGGCTAAACGAGAACAAATCGCAACCGAGTCCCTCTATATCAATCGGCATATGGGGTGTGGATTGTGCACCATCTACATGGACAATGGCATCGTAATCATGGGCGACTTTTGCAGCCTCAGCGACTGGAATTTCAACCCCATCGAGATTCCCCACATGGACCAATGAGACGATTCTAAGCGAGTCCCCTGCATTTGCACACGCCTCTTCAAAGGCTTCGAGGTCAAATTGGTTATCCTCTAGACTTTTTACAGTCTCTAATTTGACACCTGAGGGGGATTGCTGCAGCCAAGGTACGAGGTTCGAGTTGTGCTCACGATCGCTGGTGATGACAACATCCCCTTGATCCCAATTTAGACCCGCAGCAACTTGGTTAATCGAATGTGTTGCATTGGGTGTGAAAATCACTTCGCGCGCATCCTTGGCACCTATGTGGTCGGCCAATTTTCTACGAGCCCTTGAAACAGTTTGGGAGATTGACATCCCCCAACGATGGACTGATCTACCAGCACACGAAGGGTTTCGGGCATAATAATGCTGAACCGCATCGATTACACTTTGTGGCCTCAGGGTCATACAGGCATTGTCAAGATAAACG
>CAZXVR010000132.1:0-4756 GCA_964644485.1 uncultured Candidatus Poseidoniales archaeon
ATGCGCGGAAAAGCACTCACACTTGCTTTGCTACTTTTTGCATCTGCATTGGCAGGCTGTATCGAAGAAGATTCTGAGGAGCCCGATGACAGAACCAGTGATGATATCGATGTTAATGATGTAACAGATGTAACAGAACAATTGGATTTGGAAAGTTGTGAAGATGCTGGTGGTACGTGGATCGAAGTTAGTAACCGACCTATTGACGGACACTGTGTCCCGGGTGAGGATGAAGATGATCGCGAGAATGAACAGGAAATGACGCGAGAAGACTGCGAAGAGCGCGGATACAACTGGACAGAGGCACCAGACCGCGAAGGTGAATACTACTGCGATTTTGAGGTCGAAGAGAATCGAGAAATAACTCAGGAAGATTGTGAACGCAGAAACGGGACCTGGATTGAAACTCCAGAACGACCAATTGACGGATACTGTGACTTCGGCGAAGAAGATGACAGAGGGGATGAGCAGGAAATCACGCAGGAAGACTGTGAAGAGCGCGGTTTCAACTGGACTGAGGCTCCAGGCCGTGAGGGCGTGTTCTACTGTGACTTTGGCGAGCAGGACCGTGAAATCACACAAGAAGACTGTGAACGCAGAAATGGGACTTGGACAGAAGTACTGGACAACCCCGATGAATTCTACTGCGACTTTGATGGAGACGGTAGTGATGACAATTCTACGAACAATACAGAGACAGAAGACCCAGTAGATTCCGATCAAGATGGTGTTGTTGACGAAGATGATGCGTTTCCAAATGATGCCAATGAGACTACTGATTCCGATGGGGATGGCGTCGGCGATAATGCAGATGCCTGTTCAGGACACGATGACAGCGCGGATGCTGATGCTGATGGGACAGCAGATGGTTGTGACACCTGTCCAAACGATGCCGATAACGATGCGGATGGAGATGGTGTGTGCGGGGATGTTGATGCATTCCCGAATGATGCCAATGAAACGGCTGATTCTGATGGAGATGGCGTAGGTGACAATGCTGATGAATTCCCCAATGATGCAAGTGAATCTGCTGATTCTGATGGAGATGGCGTAGGCGACAATGCAGACCAATGTGATGATACGGAATCTGGAGCCACAATCGGTGAGGATGGATGTGAAGAAGCCGAACCTCAAGTTCACTTCATCGACATCTCAGGGATGGCCTTCAGCCCGAGTACATTGACCATTTCTGTGGGTGATACAGTCACTTGGACCAACCAAGATAGTGCACCGCATTCAGCCACAGGTGACAACGGAGAGTTTGATTCTGGAACATTGAGCAATGGCCAAACCTTCTCATTCACCTTTACGACGGCAGGGACCTACACCTATCACTGTGCCATCCACAATGGAATGACTGCGACCATTATTGTCGAGTGACGAGCATGTCTACGGAAAAGTCGGCAGAATGGCTGGTCCTAACATTGGTTATTCTCGCGACCATTTCGATTGGAATTGAGCCAGAGGTTGTTCCCGAGGAAGATCTCGAAGTCACCCACATGTCCGGTTCGGTGACACTTTCAACCCGGGCATCGATGGATGCATTGGGTTTGGATGATTACGATCGAGGTGCAAAGGCAACTGTAAACATGCAGGTCCAAGGTATCGTAAGTGCTGATTGCACGAATTGTACTGGCATTTTGATGCAGGGTGATGTCAATGTCACCCAATTACAAGGTGGACCTGGGGGCATGGGAAGAGTCGAGGCGCAACTGAGTGTTTTGCACCTACGAGAGTCCGTCGGAGACGGATTGATTCATCGAGAATGGCTGACCATCGATTGGGATGCAGGTAGTCTATCGACACAATGGGACATCATGATTGTCCACGACCCGCCGATGTGGAGTCCCAACGAGCGATTCAATGCCGCCTTTTCCGATGGAGAAAGTCGCACAGGCCCTTGGATTCTAATCGAGGCTCTGCTGGACAATTCGCGCCATGTTACTGGATGTCTTCCAGACACATTCACTTGCAACATATTTTCGCAAACAGATATCGACCTAACCTCAATTCTTGAACCGGTGAAACCCGCTTTGGAAATCTCGCATCCAAATTCATGGAACGTGATGGAAAATGTATCAGCGACCAGCGAAATGCCAACAAAAACCAGCCAAATTCGGGATTTACTGGATGTGGGTGGGGAAGTGCTGGATTTACACCCTTGGTGCTTTGATGAAAATCGAACGGGGACTTCGGCACAAGCTTGGTCCGTAAATGAGGGAGGGGCGACGTCTGTGGCCCCCATGAGCATCTACCTCGAAGCGCTGGCATTACCCGGCACATCATTCACCCCTAGTTCTGGAACTTGGACAGAGGTTGACCTCGAGAACAGGGGTTGTGCATCTCTTGTCGATGAAGAGGGTTCGCTGCGGCTTGGAATTTCCATCCTCGAGGACTAATCGAATTCTATCGTAGATAGAATCTGTAGAAAAGCATCAAATACGGCGGGAATAGCCATGCATAGCATGAAGCGCACTGCCGTACTGATTGTTGGCCTACTTGTTTGCATGTCCATGCAGGCGATAATGGCTGAATATGCAGGTATTCCTGCACCGAATGACAATGATGGAAACAACGACACATTGAGTATTGATGGATCTGTCATCACCAAACTTGCGAGTGTCGGAGGAGATGTTGAACTCCAAGCACTGACCAGAGGCCATACCAGTGAAACCATCGTCACTGCTGATATTTTCCGAATGGATGTTGATCCACTGGATTTCATCACCCAATTTGGCAACCCTGGTTCAACGGTTGGTGATTTGGTTGGAACCGTGGTTCTGACCAAGACCGGAGTGCATGAGGACGATGGCAATACTGCCATTTGGGATGGAACATTCACACTTCCAGTCTCAGAGGTGGGCGGTGTCTATGCGGCTACTTTCACGGCTGAACACGGTTCAATGCGAGCGGTGGACAGTTCCACACAGTATCAGGAAATTTTCCGCCACGAGTTTGAACAGGTTCTCCAAGCCATCGATGATGCATGGGATACTGCAAACCCAACAGCGCAGATTCAGGGTGAGTTCGATGTCCTTGAAATGCAGGTCGTGTCAAACGGAGGGTGGACTGAATTTGTCGACACATCCACCGATGGTAGTGGCCCAGGAAGTTGGCAAGCCATGCTTGATTCAGCGGACCAATACAACCTGTCTGACGGTGCGACATTCCTCGAGTTCCTCATGGAATTCCTCGACTCAGAAGACGTTGATGCGGCTCTTGCAATGATGTCTGGATTGATGACCTACCTCAATGAATTCCCACTGCCACGTTCGATGGACGACTTCGACGAAATGGCAGATTACATGATGACCTTTGACCCGATTGAGAATTTCACTCGATTCGAAGGAACAGATCAATTTGAGGCAGCATACAACGCCATGCTGGGCAGCGATGAGTGGACGGCCCTCAAGGAGGCGTTGGATGACTTGGCAAACGGTACCAAGCAATTCGAAGCGGCACAGACGCTGATGAAGAACATCGCCCTCCTATCTGTCTCAGTTCACCCTGAGGCCATCATTGCCGGGATTGAGGCATATCTTGAACCATTGATGAACGAAGATATTGACAACATGACTGCGATGCAAAAACTCGTTGTTGGATTTGTGATTCAGGATATGGAGGCTGTTGACACCGATGGTGATGAAATGCCAGATGAGTTCATCTGGGAATATGAGCAGTTGATGGAAACGCCTGAAGGACAAGCTTGGACCGCCAATATGGAATCTGGCGATTCATGGGTCAACGATGCGTTTGATGACTTCAATTCCCTTCCAGAGGACTGCTTTGACCACCTGTTGAGTTCCTTTGAGGATCCCGTTTGGGAAGATGCCGGAGAGGCTTTGGGTGGCTTCGGTTCATGGCTTGCCAATGCATCGGGTGGAGCCCGAGAAAGCGAATGGTATCCAGAATGGGAAGACGAAGACGGTGATGGCCAGAATGACAACGGCCCTGCAGTCATCATTTTTGATGAACTATACGATGTAGAGACGACGGAATACAATCCAAACGTGCTTGACCTCGGTGTCGAAATGAGATATTGGGGTCCAGATGATGATTCCAAGTACCCAGCAACGTTTACCATGACGATGACCGATTCATCTGGAAATGTGGAATCGACCATTCTCACACAAAGGGACAACGATCGGCACCTGTATCTGGGTCGATTGACTACAGATTCAATCGAAAATACCATTTGGACATTCAGCCAACCCATGGAGGATTACGCCTATGCTGACGAGGTCTCAGATGCATCAATCAAGTTGGAGCCACTTCTTCCAAGTATGCTGGTGGCGATGACCTATGAGAGTAGTGTAGATGAGATCTTCATCGGTTCCGCATTGGGTGTCTTGGTCGATCAAGATGAAACCATGCCAGTTGATTCAACATACAACGTCAATGCGTTGTCATACGACGCCTATGGTCCGGTTACGGGTGCAGAGGTCGACATTGCAATTCTTCGAGTCTCACCACAGAAGGCAATTGAAGCCGCCGAGACACTCTCACCAGAAGGAAGTGTAGATTACACGACTGGTTCTACAAACATCGTTGCAGATTACAATGGTGATGACCTCGATGGCGATGTGAGTGGCATCATTACTGAATTCAGTGGTAACGAGGACGAGGGGCGTGAGGGACATGAGCACCCACAGGCAGCTCATATTGAGGATGATATCGAGCGTTCGGGTCTGGGAACCACATGGGGTGCAAGTCACAGTGATGTCCTCCCGCAAGATGGTGGATTGGCTGATGTGCT
>CAZXVR010000133.1:0-4671 GCA_964644485.1 uncultured Candidatus Poseidoniales archaeon
GGACAGTGATGGCGACGGATACGATGACCCTACCGAGGATTACACGGTTTGGGATGGTGCGGATGCCTACCCAAACAACCCTGACATTCACGAACCCGTATTTTCAACAGGATGTGATCCCCCCGTTGCAACCCTCGACTTGGGTGAACCGGTTACCTTTACCTGTACAATTGGCAATGAAGGGCCTGTCGCACTAAATGTGCTCATTGATGTAGAATATGATTCCCACCTACGGGATGAGTTCGATCCAGCATATTTTGACATCAACTCGGGTGAGGTCCTAGAGTTGAAAGTCACATTGTCAGGACTCTCCGAAGGAATCGCAATGGCGCAGTTGCGGATTTTTGCACGGGCGAACAGTTCGGCCAGCCACACCATCGATTTACCCATTGAAGTCACAGGAGAAGAATGGGCCGGAATGAACAGCCATAGCGAAGGGGGGGACCCCCCTGATCTTTCTTTCATCAATCGTTTACTCGATGATTTCGCCGAATGGTTATCAGAACATACACCATGGAAAATTAGCAGTATGCAAGCAGGCCTCATCTTGCTCATCGGCAGTTTCAGTCTCATCGGTATTGCTCGTGTGTCTCGTGCACGTCGTGCGTGGCACAGGAATATGAATCAGAAACAGACGACAGATCGGCAAACAGAAGCGCGATTTGATGAGATTCGTCGAGGTGGGGTGCACGAACACCACATTGAACACTCAATCCCTGAAAGTCCTGAAGTTGTCATCCGTCGTCAGAAGTAATCATTCATCTTCTGCTTCTCGATTTTCCTTCATGATTTGGTGGGGGTTCATCCCTTGTGAGATGCTGCGTCCTTTGATGTTGAGACGCGCCAAAAAGGCGAATGCAAGACATAGAACGGCCAATGGTTTCGGCAGATAGGTCGAACCCCATAGGTTGCCACCCGAAAGATCGAGGAGGATCAGGGATGCCATCGCCGATAGAGAGAGAACAAACATCGCCCATTGGGCACGGTTTTCCGACTCTTCGCTGCGAGAAAATGTCCCAATCATAACCCATAGCATCAGGGTGGATGCACAGAGAAGCTGGCTGAGTGTTTCCACCGACTCCATGTGGCTTCCATGGGAAGGAGGCTCTTCAGCCTGTGCCAAGAGTCAAGAACGTCCGTGTATTCTTGTCCTTCATGGTGAAGGTGGCAGGTTGGAGTCTTCCTCGTCCTCGCCGCAATGGCCCTCCATACCATTCAAAGTCAAACGTTGTAATGGTCCTTGAACAAGTCGGTGTTCTGTTGGAATTGAAGGGAGCAAATCCCTTCCGTGTTCGTTCCTACCAGAACGCATCCAGAACGTTAGGTGCACTTGAAGAAGATCTGTGGACGGTCACATCGGAAGGTCGCCTAACGGATGTCAAGGGAATTGGCAAAGGAATTGCAGGACTCATTACCGAAGCGCTCACGAAAGGCACATGGGGTGACATTGGAGAATTGTACACGAGTGTCCCCCCCGGCCTCATCCAAATGTTGGCTATTCCTGGACTTGGGCCCAAACGCATCAAGCAATTCCATGATGAATTGGGTCTCGATTCGATAGAACAACTGAAGGTAGCAGGTGAAAGTGGCCACCTTCGTGAATTGGATCGAATGGGTGAAAAGTCAGAACAAAAAGTGCTGGATGGAATCGAACTCCTCAAGCGATTTTCTGGACGAAGGCGACTCGATGTTGGCTTACTCTATGGTGAGGCATTGGAAGCGAGAATCTCGTCGATGGATGGCGTTTCTAGGGCTCAGCTGGCAGGTTCAACCCGCCGTCGAAAAGAAACGATTGGTGACCTTGACATCGTGGCGGCTGTATTGCCTGAAGATGTCGAGACGGTGACCGAGCAGATCGTTTCACTCCCGGGTGTCGCAGATGTCAAGGGTGCAGGTTCGTCCAAGGTCAGCATCATCCTCGGCACCGAATTCTTCTCCGACGAGGTGATGGAATCTGGACTGGATGGGGGTGTTCTCGAAGCGTTGGGAGGAGATGCCTACGAAGAGATGGCCTCCAATACGACCATCGATGCTCAAGTTCGACTTGTTCCCCCTCACGTTTTCGCTTTCACATTGGCTTACTTTACCGGTTCGAAAGAGCACAATGTCCGTATGCGACAGCGCGCTTTGGATCGTGGGCTCAGGCTCAATGAATTCGGATTGTTTCCTGTCGATGCCGTGGGTGATCTAAAGGGAATTGAAGCCGCGGAGTTCTCACTTCCCGCTGAAAAAGAAGCGGAGATATATGGCCACCTAGAATTACAATGGGTCCCTCCTGAATTGCGTGAAGATTCTGGTGAAATTGAAGCTGCAGACGCTGGGAAATTACCCCGATTGATGGAAGCATCGATGCTGAAAGGGTCTTTTCACAACCACACAACGGCTTCGGATGGAACGGCCACGCTCAGCCAAATGGCCGAGGCTGCACAGAACTTGGGCTGGGAGTTCCTTGGTATTGCTGATCACAGCCAAGTTCTCCAAATCGCGAATGGACTTAGCCCAGATGAACTCGTGTCGCAATCTGCGGAAATTCGGGCCTTGAATGAAAACTGGTCTGACAAAGGTGTGGATTTCCGCTTGTTCCATGGGAATGAATGCGATATCCTACCAGATGGAAGTCTGGACTACTCCGATGATGAGCGAAGCGTTTTGGATCATGTCGTGGGAAGCGTGCATCAGTTACCCACATGGATGAAACGCGATGAGGATGTGAATACTGAAACTCTCATCAAGGCAATTGAAGACCCCTCGTTCACAATTCTCGGACACCCCACAGGACGAATTCTAGGAGGTCGAGATGGTTTTGCTGTCGACCTACACGCCGTTTTGCGACGAATGGGTGAACTCAATGCCGAGGGTGAGCTCAAGGTTGTTGAAATCAATGCGAGTCCCTATCGCTTGGATTTGGATTGGCGGTACTGTCGCTACGCAAAAGAGCAGGGAGTCCCCATCTCCATCAATCCGGACGCCCATAGTCCACAGGGCCTCAAAGATGTCTGGTTTGGTGCCCAGATTGCAAGAAAGGGTTGGTTGGAAGAGACCGACATCCTCAACTGCCGTAGCGGCTCGGACTTGGAACAGTTACTCTGGTGATCGTATGCGACCCCAAATTGTGGCACTCATCTTACGACTTGGTTTGTTGGCCATTGCAGTGTTCATGTTCCTCTTCCTCTGGTATGGGACCGGAGCTGACCGGTCCCCAGTAGGTTTGATGATTGGGCTCACCGTGGCTGCACTGGTTGGTTTGTGGTGGGCAGAGTTACAGATTCAGAAAGGACTCAAGGTTGCCAAAGGTGAGGAATAATGGGTGTTGGAAAAGCAATCACATTCGGCCTTTTCGCGATGTTCCCTGGAGCGATTCTCTCATTGATTGCTTGGATTCTTGTCGGAAAGCCAGAAACATGGTCTGGTTGGATGTCAATTCCATGTTATGGCCCCTTCTTCGGTTGCATCGCTATCGGTATCTGGTTGGGAATTCGAGGTGAACAGGATGTGGAGATGGAAACATGAATCGGGCCGGAAAGGCGCAGAAAATTGGTCAGATTCTAGATGAATTGTATCCCGAGACACCTGTTCCATTGAGTCACACAAACGCCTACACACTTCTCGTTGCGGTGATGCTTTCGGCACAAACCACTGACAAAAAGGTCAACGAAGTCACACCTGCACTCTTCGCGAAAGCGAGCACTCCTGAGGAGATGGCAACCCTCGAAGTTGATGAAATTCAAACGGTGATTCGGGAAATTGGGTTGGCCCCAACCAAAGCCAAGAATTTGCGGAGGATGGCTGAGCAACTTGTCGAAGGCGAGGGGATGCGACCAGATTGGGATTATCTCGAAAGTCTCGCAGGAGTTGGTCACAAAACTGCGAGTGTTGTCATGGCACAGTGGTATGGCATCCCCGCTTTCCCCGTTGATACGCACATTCATCGATTGGCGGCGCGTTGGGGATTGTCAAAGGCCAAAAATGTCGAGCAGACCGAGCGAGATCTGAAACAACTCTGGCCAAAAGAAACGTGGAATACACGCCATTTGCAAATCATCTTTTTCGGCAGGGAATACTGTCCTGCAAGAAATCACGATTTATCTGAATGTCAAATTTGTTCATGGGCCGCGACAAAAAAGAGAATCCGAGATGAGAGCAGGGGCAATCGTCGGGTTTGAATGCAGGAATTGATTCGCTGCATCATGGGCAATCAAGTAACATTGGAAAACGGGATGGATGCCCCTCTGTTTTCTGCAGAGGATAGCGCAGGAAATGTTTGGGATTTGAGCGAACTACTCGCAGCAGGCAAGCGTGTGGTATTGTACTTCTATCCAAAGGACTCTACACCAGGATGTACGACACAAGCTTGCGACTTCCGCGACAATATGAATGCGCTAAGTTCGGCGGATGTTGCCGTCTTTGGCGTCTCAAAAGACAGTGCAAAATCACACCAGAATTTTACTGAAAAACAGGGTCTGAACTTCCCATTGTTGATGGATACAGAGGGCAATTTGTTGGAGCAGTATGGCGTTTGGCGGGAAAAGAAAAACTACGGCCGGACATACATGGGCATCTCGCGTTCCACCTTTGTCATCGAGGCGGATGGAACGTTGTCTTTGGCAAAATATGGTGTCAAAGCAAAGGGGCATGTCGCTCGAATCCTAGCCCACCTTGAGTTGGAGTGAA
>CAZXVR010000134.1:0-4648 GCA_964644485.1 uncultured Candidatus Poseidoniales archaeon
GCTTTACTATGGAGGCAGGCGGAGAGATTTTTTGGTACCTCTTCGACATCTTCAATCTCTGGGCTGTTATTGTTCTCGTAATCGTTCTCGTTTGGACGTTCCACAACTCACTTCGCTACCGCTCAAAAGATGGAAGCGACAACAATATTGACAATTTCACACCTGGGGTTTTCCCGAAAGAAAATGATGATCTTAGGATGGAATTAACTTGGACAATTATCCCCTTCATTTTGATTGTCTACCTCACATACATTGCATGGGGACCCATCGATGATATGTGGACGGCTGACCCAGATGCGCACGAGATTGGTGTTGTCGGGAATCAATGGTATTGGGATTTTGATTGCGATCCGTTCCGTGGCACAGCAGATGCCCCTGAATCGAGTGTGGCGATGGAGAATCGCTCCGCGACGATGTTCATCAATGAGAATGGAATTCTTATTTGTGAAATTTCAACCATTGAAGTTGAAGGGCAAATTAAGCCCCTTTTACGCGTGAAGGCTGAAGAGTCATACAATTTCGCTTTGACATCGAATGATGTTACGCATGCTCCGTTCTTCCTCGATTGGGGTCTCAAAGAAGATACGACACCAGGAATGGAAACAAGATTGTACTACACACCCAGCATGGATGAGATTGGCTCTTCATTGCTCATGTGTACAGAATACTGTGGTAAAGACCATGGTTACATGACCGCTGTGGTAGAGGTCTTTGAGTGAGTTGATAGATATGAGTTCATTGAAGAATCCTCGATCCCTTGCCATTCTCGCTATATTGTTGCTGGCAGTTGCTGTTGCGCCAAGTGTGCAATCATACCCAGTTGGTATTTCTGGTGCACAAGACGGTGGGTGTTCCTGCCATGGTGGTGGGGTGGCCAGTAGTGATGTGGTCCCAATTCTTGAGGGGCTTCCAGCGGAACTTGAAGCGGGAGCCACCTATACACTGAACATTTCATTTACAGGTGGGCCTTCTTTTGATGAAAACACAGACCCTGCTGCCTTGGGTGGATTCCACCTATGGGTTAGTGCAGGAACGTTAGCGCCTGTCGACGAAATGGTGAAAGTCAATTCTGATGGTAGTGTAACCCACACAGGTGACGATAAATTTGACAGTGGAATGGGTAATGACCAACGCTCGTGGCAAGTTGAATGGACTGCACCTACGGATGGTGGGGCCAAATTCATCCTCCACACCAATTCCGTCAATGGTGATGCTAGCAATCTTGGAGATGCTTGGAATCGACTCGCAGTTGAGGTAGGTCCACAACCTGTCGAACAGGCTAGTGGCCTCACCGTTCTGGCCAGTGCAATTCTGCTGATGGTTGTGATTACACTAGGTTGTGTGATTTGGGTATTCTACAGGCAAGACCCGGATGCATTCGCTTGGGAACGATTCTGGCCTTGGTTTAGTGATTACATCACAAGCACGGATCACAAAAAGGTCGGAACGCTGTACATGGTCAACGGGCTTTTCTTCCTAGGTGTAGGTGGACTGTTCGCTCTCATCTTCCGAGTTCAATTGGCCACACCAGGCAACGATTTCCTGACCCAAGACGAATACAACCAATTCTTCACCATGCACGGTACCACGATGATTTTCCTTGCGGCAATGCCGATGATTGCTGGGTTTGCAAACTGGATTGTGCCCTTGCAAATCGGTGCCCCTGATTTGGCTCTACCACGCTTGAATGCGCTTGCGTTCTGGCTCAACCCTGCAGCTGCACTCCTGCTCTTCTCTGGAATTTTCAGTGGACAGGGTGCGGATACCGGGTGGACTGGTTATGCCCCATACATCGTGTCGCATACAGCCCATTCTGGGGCGACGTTATGGGTGGCTGGCCAAATTCTAATTGTTGCCTCATCGACTATTTCGGGTATTAACTTCATGACCACATTCTGTACGATGCGGGCTCCCGGTATGGGTTGGATGCAAATGCCCTTGTTCTCATGGTCGATGCTGATTGCGACCTTGATGCTCTTCATCTCAATCCCTGCATTTGGAATTGGTCTGATTCAAGTCTTATTGGATCGGACGATAGGTACGGTGTTCTATGAAGTGGCCGCAGGAGGGGACCCTCTACTCTGGAGCCATCTGTTCTGGTACTTCGGACACCCTGAGGTATACGTTGTCGTATTGCCTGCCTTCGGAGTCATTTCTGAGGTATTGTCTACCAGCGCACGACGCACAATCTTTGGATACAAATCGATGGTCTTCGCACTCGCCGGAATTGGTATTGTTGGATTCATCGTTTATGGGCACCACATGTTCACATCGGGTATGAGCCCAGTGTTGCGCTTCGTGACAATGTTGACGACAATGCTTGTCGCAGTGCCTACCGGAATCAAGATCTTCAACTGGTTGCAAACCATGCACGGTGGCAGTCTTGTCTACAGGACACACACGCTATGGGCGCTTGGGTTCTTGGTAACATTCACTCTGGGTGGAATTTCAGGAATGTATTTCCCTGCAGTGGCCATGGATTTGCACCTCCACGAAACCTACTTCGTGGTTGCACATTTCCACTATGTGTTCGTTGGCGGTATCGTCTTCGGCCTCTATTCTGGAATTTACTACTGGTTCCCCAAAGCCACAGGTCGTATGATGAATGAGAAGGTTGGAATCCTCCACTTCATGACTGGGTTCATCTCTTACAACTTGCTTTTCTGGCCGATGCACCGGCTCGGAATCCAAGGGATGCCTCGAAGGCAGCACACATACTTCATCACCACAGATGAGTACTTTGCACTGCCACCAGAAGCCGCAGATTGGAATATGCTCATCACTGTCGCTGCGTTCATGTTCTTTGCCAGTAACCTCATTTTGGTCTACAATATGATTAGCAGTGGACTACGTGGACAAAAGGCACCGAGTGACCCATGGGGTGGATGGTCGATGGAATGGCTGGTCTCTAGCCCACCACCGACACCCTCGCATGACCCAAGCGACCTGCCTGTGTTGCAATTCGCTGAAATCCATGATGATGGGGAACCAGGATTCTTCGGTCGGATAATCCAATGGATGATGATTCCCGAGGATGATGGAGGTGAGGAAGAATGAGTTATGGTGGACACGATGACCATCACCACGATCACCAACACAGCCATTGGGGACCACACGATTGGGACCATGGTCATGGAGGTGCCCCGCACAATTCTTGGGCACCAATCATGCTAGCATTTGGTTCGAGCATTTTCCTGCTCGGATTTACCAAGGTGTTTACTCAAACTTGGGATAATGATGCGAACATCTGGACTTATGCCATTCACTCATCTCAAATTGGCCTACTCATC
This sequence comes from uncultured Candidatus Poseidoniales archaeon, assembly GCA_964644485.1. Lineage (GTDB taxonomy): Archaea > Thermoplasmatota > Poseidoniia > Poseidoniales > Thalassarchaeaceae > MGIIb-P. The sequence continues at coordinate 3,291 of CAZXVR010000134.1, forward strand.
GCTGGGTTGGCCATCTTCACCGCTGGATTGACCGTGTTCTGGAGACAGGATTGGAGTCACAGTGGTTCGTATGAAGCAAAGGCGGTCGGAACACCCTTCCGTACAATCGATATTCGCAAGGTTGCCATTTGGATGTTCTTGATGTCTGAAATGATGGTCTTCAGCAGTCTATTCAGTACCTACATCCGATACAGAACCGGATTCGACAATTGTGTAGATCTATTCGAAAGCAGTATCGAACCCGGGTCCACAGTTGTCCTTGAAGCTGGGCAACAATGCTGGCTCCCAGCATCTTATTTCATCGCAGAAGGCGGTTACCACCAAGAGTATGCAAATGCTGCTCTAGGGTTCATGCCGGATACCTTGATTCCCGGGGCAATCAACACATTTGCGCTGATTATTTCCTCATACACAATTGTTCTCGCTCTAAAGACTGCTAAGGACTCAAGCCTTAGTGATGCAGAGCGCAGTAGAAAGGTTGGAAATTACCTCTCAATCACCCTCTTCCTAGCAACACTCTTCTTGACATTCAAGTTGATTGAGTGGTTTATCGGATTCAACATTGGTCATCCAGGAGATTGGTATTACTTCCACGCACCCTCGTTGAGTGCTGACCACTTCACTATACACGAATCAGCGTACACGTATTGTCACCATTGGGACCATCATGGCGGTGTCGATCACAAAGGCGCTTGTGAGCCTGGAATGGATGCGATTTTCGATATACGAATGTCTGCCTCTACATTCTATGTGACCACCGGTACGCACGGTGTGCACGTATTCGGTGGGATGGTTGCTCTAGCTTACATGGTACTGAAGGCATATCGCGGTGGATATACCCCACAAAACGCGGTGAGTATCGAATACTTCGGCCTATATTGGCACTTTGTTGACTTGGTTTGGGTTCTGGTCTTCCCCGCGTTCTACTTGTATTGACGGAGGCGAAAAAATGGGAGAACATGGACATCACACAATATTGGGCTTTGATCGCTATGCATTCAATTTCTGGGTGTTGATGATATTCACAGCAATTGAAATCGTCGCTGTTGCATTGACCTTCTCGATGAAAGGTACTGGGAGTATGGAAACTGTCGTATTTATTCTCGTCTCAGTTGGAATCGTCAAAGGGATTGGAATCGCTGCGATTTTCATGCATCTACAGGGTGACGAAGACAGTCGAGTTCTCACCGCGACTGCACTTTTCCCCGTATTTTTCATCGTCGTCATGGTGCTATTCATTGGTTTGACACACCCAGATGCCGCAGATACTCTGCCAGATTGGTGTAGGCCTGGATTCTACACATGATGTAGCGTGAAACACTTAGCCGAGCAGTGTCTCGGACCATACACAGCGGACG
>CAZXVR010000135.1:0-4640 GCA_964644485.1 uncultured Candidatus Poseidoniales archaeon
AATCAGTGGGAAGGTAAATGGCTGACTGGTCCCCTGTTTGATGACATCGCCATGTTGTCTAACGGCGATGATGCTTGGCCACGCATGGTCATGTTGAACGAAGGCGAAGTCGAGATTCGCCTCCGTGGAGGTATTGATTGCTCCACTGCAAACGGATGCATTGGCCTTCCCACCACTCCAAATGGGCCCGTATCAATGATTGCGTCCGACGAAAATCGGATTGCATATACCGAGATTGACACGCCCCTTTCTGTTCACATCCAAACCATCGACGGTATTCAACAACACATCACGGTTGAGATTAATGCAACCATCGACGAAGAGCGGGATGAACAAGTCTTCCAAATGACGGATACTCTGGTGGATTACGATAATGCAACCATTACGGATATTGCACTGGACGAAAATCACCTTGTCGCTTTGGTGAATCTGAGTGCAATCGATCGCTTGGTTTTGGTCGACCTCACGAGTGGTGAACAGCGAATTCTTGGCGACCCGGCCTTCCCGGTAGACGCCCCAAGTATTGGGCACGGATACGTCGCATGGCAACATCATCAATTCCTCATTTCAAACAATCCGATGGAGATGTATCTCGACTGGGAAGTGGATTATCATGACATTGCAATGAATCAATCATTCCAGTTACATGCAGAAGATGAAATCGACCAACTCCAACCTCAAGTGATGGAGGATCACATCGCTTGGTTGCAGGTCGATGAAGACAATGAAACGGAAATTCGAATCTTCACCCTCGAAGTCGTTCTAGAACCCTATTCTTCCACCACGTTGCAAATCTTTGTTCTCATCTTCCCACTTCTGCTATTGACTTGGACCGCACAGCGATTGAAGGAAAATGAAGGAAAAATACTACCTCGGAAACATACCGAAGAGGAAGAGTGACTATTCCGCAAGTCGGAACATTTCGTCTAGATTCTTCTGTGCCCGCTCGATGATATCCGCATCGATTTCGATGATTTGATCCGGCCTAGGTGACTGTAGCGCCTGAAGGATGTCTTCCAATTGCGTCGCCTTCATGTGGCGGCACATTACGCAGGCACCATACAGATTGAGTTCAACTTCTGTTTCAGCCAATACCCGCTCTGCAGTTCCACATTCTGTGATCAGCATCACATTTGGTTTGCCTTCAGAACCGAGACGAATCGCTTCGTGAATCAATTTCTCTGAAGAGCCAATGAAATCGGACTCCTCTAGAACTTCTGCGCTGCATTCTGGATGTGCCAATACACTGAGTTCCTCTCCTATTCTCTTTCTCCATTCTCGGACTTTGTCACCGGTGAATACTGCGTGGACTTCGCACTCTCCGTCGAACACAACAATTTCCTTTTTCCCGGCAAGCGCTTTCTGTAGATGGGCACCCATGAATCGATCTGGAACGAAAATTAGGCGGTCGCCTGGCAGGCGTTCACAGATTCGAATGTAATTGCTGCTCGTGACGCTAACATCACATTCAGCCTTGACAGCCGCGGTTGTATTGATGTAACAAGCGACAGGGACGCCCGGATACTCTGCTCGCAAATCTCTGACATCTTGTGCGGTGATTCCATCCGAAAGACTGCAACCAGCCTCTGGTGAAGGATGTAGGACGGTTTTGTGTGGACTGACAATTTTTGCAGTTTCTGCCATGAAGCGAACACTGGAGAATAGAATGGTCTGTTGTGGAGCATCACGTGCCGCTTTGGAGAGTGTATAGGAATCTGCAACTTCATCCGCCACTCCGTAGATGATGTCCGGTGTTTGGTACGAATGAGCGATTAGAAACACATCATTTTCTTTTTTCAGTCGATTGATCTCCAAGGTAAGGGGTGCAATACTGCGGCACGTTTCAAGCGGCCATCGCTGATGTTGCTGAATGGCGCCCTGAAGTCGAACCGCTTCCACCTCTATTTCTTCATCTGAAAATGATGGAATATCGTATTCCGCGCGCGGTAAAGGCACGGTCGGCAAATTGAGTCCCATTCAATTTCCCGTCATGTGCAACCGCTTTGAACTCATCTCATCTCCGGGAGTTGATGGCGGGACCATGGGACGGTGCAGAAATGCTGCATCAAGGGGCGGAGGCCATCGTTCATGCGGGTACTTGGATGGGCCAAGAAGCCGTCCTCAAACAACGGCAGCCACGGAAATGGAGACATCCAGATTTAGATGCCCGCTTGACCAAATCGAGGATGTCGGCAGAAGTCCGGCTATTGCGCCGCCTACATCTCACAGGGATTCCGGTCCCCGTATTGCTTGCAATCGACGCCACCGAAGGTTGGATGGTCACGAGCAGAATGCCAGGGGGCCCTTTGTTTGAGCATCTCCGAAGCGGCGGGGGTTCAGAAATGTTGGAAGAACTTGGGGCCACGATTCGTCGAATACATTCCATCGGAATCAGCCATGGAGATTTGACCACACACAATATCCTCTGGGATTCAGATCATGGTCTCTCAATCATTGATTTTGGTTTGTCACAAATCACCGACGACATTGAACCTCTCGGGCTGGATTTACAAGTGCTAAATGAGTGTTTGAAAGCCAGTCATCCTGACATTGAAGGAGCGATTGATAGGGTTCTTTCGGGCTATCTCAACGAAGGGGGCCAAGAGGTCGTTACACGATTCAATGATATTCGAAGCAGGGTACGGTATCACGGTTAGGCAGTTTGCATAATCCTCATTCCGCCATAGGCGAGAAGGGGACAACCGAGCAATGTCATCAACAGGTAACTCGCCGCTGGACCATATTCTCCATTGTCAAACAATTCCACAAGGTCGACACTGTAGGCGGACATGGTCGTGAACGCACCCATAATCCCGGTTCCAAGAAGCAGCCCCATCTCTGCTGAGAGAGACATTCCTACGATGATGCCGAGAAGTAACGAACCCAGTAAATTGACCGTTAATGTCCCCCAAGGGAATCCATCCGGAATCCATTCTCCAATCATATATCGTAGCACAGCACCGATGGCTCCACCCGCCCCGACCAAAGCGAGCATCTTGGGTTCCATGGCCGCTTGGAATCAAAGAGAAGACTTCAACCCTCACCCTCGGTTCGCAGTGACATGGCGACTCTGAACTTCTTGACCGGGAATTCGGGGAAACTCACCGAAGCACAGGCTCTATTGAGTCCTCTCGGGTGGAAAATCCAGTCTTTTGAAATCGATGGAGAAGTCCCTGAAATCATTGAACCCCAGAGTGATAATTTGACCACGGTTGCCTTGGCAAAAATTGCGCAAGGAGTTGAATTGCTAGCCTCCCAAGATCGCCTTCAAGAATCACTGTTGGTCGAAGATTCAGGATTGTTTATCGACGCGCTATCGGAGTTCCCTGGTGTCTATTCAGCACATGTTCTGAATTCGATTGGATGCGATGGTATTTTGCGCCTCCTCGACGAAGAAAGAACGGCCTATTTCTTGACCGTTGCAGCGCTTTGGACAGGTGAAGCGGTCGAAGTTTTCGTTGGGCGCTGTGATGGTACTATTGCCATGGAGGTGCGGGGTGAGGATGGATTTGGTTACGACCCAATTTTTGTCCCAAATGAAGATGAAAAAGGCCTGACTTTCGCCGAGATGCCCAAAGAAGAAAAATCCGTATACAGTCATCGTGGCAGGGCGCTACGCGCCCTCTTCGATTTCCTGAATGATGACGGAGCCTAGCGTCGGCATCCCTAAGACGGGCTAACAAGTGGATGGGATGGAGGCGCCGGTATGGTCACGTTCAAGCGATTGCTCTTGTGGTTCACACTTGCAGTTAGCGTCATCGTCTTCCTATTCGCCGCTGGAAGTTTGGAAGAGAAGGAGCGTCTGATTTTTGGAGCGATCATTCTCCTTCTCATTATTTTCTTGATGGGTACTGGTGGGGGACGCAAAGTCGAACGGATTCGCCGCCGTTCTGAAGTGGAGCAAGAAGAGATCGTATCGGAACCAGCACAGGAACTCCCTGCTCCAGTTCAATCCGAAGAGGACGCTTCCACTCGAAGAGATGCAAAACTGTCCCGTAGTCGGAGTGGGGCACCGGAACCTGAACCAGAACCAGTTGACGAAGAAGTTGTAGTCAGTTTGGCAGATGATGAAGTAGAGGTCACCATCATCGAGGAAAATGTTCACGTCGCCGAAGAATTCGTTGCCGAAATCGATGCAGAATCTATGGAGGAAGCGGACATTGAGTCATTTATTGACAACCGTCGGGATCGGCATGCACTGATTCGACGCCGCATCGAAGCCAGGCGGAGAGAGCAACTTGCAGACATCCGTTCTGAAACAGCCAAGATTTACCAGTCAGCGGATGAATCGGAAGATCTACTCGCTCTAATCGGCACAGAAAATCACGGTCACACGATTCACGAAGTGGCTGATGACATCCCTTCTGGCAGCCCGATCGGAGCAGTCTTTGCCAGAATCGACGAAAATCGAATCCTCAAGGTTCGCTTGCCATTGGATCAAGGATTCATTGCCAGTTCAGAGCCATTGCCTGAATTGCCACCTCTCCCAGACCTCGGAGATTTGCCCCCCCCGCCACTGCCTGAAATTGGCGATTTACCGCTACCACCCCCCGCTTCAAGTTCGAAGCTAGATGCCTTGCGAGATGAAATGGACGAGTAAATTCTCAAACCATAGGGTTGAGAAGTATGGCGCCTACGGC
>CAZXVR010000136.1:0-4445 GCA_964644485.1 uncultured Candidatus Poseidoniales archaeon
AGCCCCCACTCCGCTTCGGCGGAGTGGGGTCCTTGCTCCCATTCCTTCTTGACCGGATACCCTTTCGTCGGTATATCCCGGTGTTCCTATGTCGATTAAGGCCGTTTGTTTCGATTGTGATGGTGTTTTGATTGACACCATTTCATCGTGGAGAATCATCCACGAACATTTTGGAACAAACAGTGGGGAAATGTTGGATCGTTTCCTTCGAGGTGAAGTGTCTGATGCTGAGTTTATGGCCGACGACATTGGTCTTTGGAAGAGTGTGAAACCCCGAATTCATCGAGATGAATTGATGCGTTGTTATCAGGGTGTCAAGTTGATGCCAGGGGCCCGTGAACTGGTCGAAGCACTACACTCACGAGGTATCATTGTCGCCATCGTTAGCGCGGGAGTCGATCTCCTCATTGGTTCAATTGCGAAATTACTCAATGTTGATGATTGGATATCCAATGGTTTCTGCTACGATGAAGATGGATATTTGTTGGATGATGGTGAGGTTAGAGTACCCGCTCATCACAAGGATGCGATGGTTTCGAAATTGATGAGAATCCACAATTTGCAACCTTCTGAAATCGTCAGTATAGGGGACAACCATACGGATTTGAGCATGCGAATTCCTGGTTCTGGATTCATTGGGTTCAATGGACAGAAACAGATTGCAATCGATGGATTTGCCGATGCTGGTGTACCTCATGTTCAGGAAAAGGATTGCCGCCTGCTTTGGCCTCATCTCTTCGAAGGTGAGCCATTCCCCGCCGTAGGCGGGGAATGAGTCAAAGGCGAGAGGGTCCCATCAGATGCCAATGGAGAGGCGCTGTCTTCCCCTATTCCTCGCGTTGCTTGTCTTATTGCCCTCGGCAATCGCTGCAGGTGAAGATGAATCCGACATCTCTCTAGAGGTGTGGCATTCATTTGCAGCCGAAAGCCAAGAAGAGGCCGCTTTCCTTGATGCAATTGACCAATTTGAATCTCTCAATTCAGGCATCAAGGTTGAAGTTACAGGGGTGCCATTCGGGGATATCGATCAATTGTATCTCACCGCTGCCCAGGGTGGAGAAGCACCTGACTTGGTTCGTCTTTCAAGTGACCAGTTGGGCGAAATTGGTGAAGTCAGAGTCGATGGTTATCCATTGTTAGAAGATCTTCGCCCTCACCTCACACCATCTGAACGCGCGATCTTTGACAGCAAGGCGTTGCAATCTATGCGATACGGCGATGCATTGTATGGTATTCCTGCCAGCCAAGACTGTCTTTCATTGCTTTACAATCGAGCGCTATTCGATGCTGAAGGGCTTGCTTACCCAAATGAAAATTGGACTGAGAAAGATTTGCTATCGGCGGCTGAAAATCTCACTCAAGGAGATGTGTATGGTATGGCGGTGCCCACCAAGGTTGCTTACTGGTGGTTCCCATTCCAAACCGGGTTTGGAGGAAACCTGTTCGATGAATCTGGCAATCCGACTCTTGCATCAAACGGTAGCGCTCAAGCTTTGGATTGGTATCTTTCCCTTGAGCAAGTGCACGGTGTCGTCCGCACAGGCACCGTCGGTGAGACCATGGAATCTCAATTCATTCAATCCGAAGCGGCCATGATTGTCGACGGGCCTTGGAATTGGGCCACCTATGAGGCCGGGCGCCTCGATGTTGGTCAAACACTTCTGCCCCTTATCGAGGAAACTGGATTGCGTTCATCCCCTCTTGTCACCTACAAAGGCTGGTCCGTTTCAAAACAAAGTGAACAGAAAATCGCATCAACAAATCTAGCCCTATTTCTCTCATCACCTTCGGTTCAGAAGATGTTCGCACTGAATACGATGACAATGCCGACTGCGGTTGAAACAGCCTCGGATCCTGACGTGCAAGCAGACTCAGTCCTCTCTGGATTCCTAGCACAAGCTGAAGTGGCCACCCCTGCTCCAACAACACGGGCCATGTCGATTGTTTACGGCCCTCTAGGGACCGCATTTGAACAGGTCCACGGCGGGAGTGCAAGCGCTCAGGAAGCGCTTGAAGGCGCCAATATGGAAATGAACAGTCTATTGTCCTCGCAATCGACCTCTGAACCATTCCCATTGTCAGCTGGTTACAGGACAATCGATATTTCCGTCCCGGTTGATCCTTTGGCAGTTTCATACCATATCTTTGTGGACAACATATCCCATTCCTTCCTCTTGGTTGGCGGAGTTGGAACCGAGGGTGCAGGATACGATTCATGCACATCCTCTGGAATTGAACTTCAGAGAATAGATGGGATGGCGATCGTCCCTCAATCTGCTGATAATTGGACATGTGGTCTAACAGGGATGATACCTGAACGAATCCACCAAATTCAGGTATTCGTTGATTATGGTGGGAGTGCTGAACCTAAGCTTCACTTTACCATCAATGCCTCCACATCGATAGGTGACATTCTCCCTCCCTCTCCCGATACGAGTCCAATTCTCTTCGCAATCGGTTCCATCGTCGTATCTTTGGTTGCGGTCTTGGCTGTGCTTCGCTGGCGAGATGCAAAGGCTGGGCGACATCGAGGCAAACTAGCTCACGCTTACATTGCGCCGGCATTAATCGCTCTAGCAGTATTGACATTCTATCCTGTAATCTACGGAATTTGGTTGTCCTTTACCGATGCTGATCAAAGTCACTTGGGTGACAATGCGTGGGTCGGTATTGAGAATTTCATCACTGTCCTCACATCATCTGGATTCCTTCGAGTGACACTGTTCACACTCATTTGGACCGTGACCAATGTGGTTGCTCACGTTGCAATCGGTCTAGGATTGGCCATGATTCTTGACAACCCTCACGTGCGAGGGAGGACAGCATATCGTACAGCACTCTTACTCCCATGGGCGATCCCGTCGTATATTTCGGTCCTCGTTTGGAAAGGCATGTTGCAACCCGAGGGCCTCATCGATTCAGTATTGGGGACTGATTTTGAGATGCTTGCAGATCCGTCTGGAGCGAAAACACTGGTCATTCTCGTCAATATTTGGCTGGGTGTTCCATTCATGATGATGTCTCTGAGTGGTGCGATTCAGGCATTACCCCGAGAAATGTATGAGGCCGCTGACGTCGATGGAATCAGTCACTGGGACCAATTCAAACACCTCACACTCCCCAATCTGAAAAGCGCGATTGTTCCATTGAGCCTTCTGGGCTTCATTTGGACATTCAACATGTTCAACGTGATTTATCTGATGACGGATGGAGGGCCCAATCTGCGATTCGGTGAACCTGGTGAAACTGATATCTTGATCACATACGTTTACGATGTCGCCTTCCGCGATGGAGCATACGGTGTGGCAGCGGCTTGGTCCGTTGTCATCTTCCTCATGCTCGTGGTCTTTTCTTGGGTCTACATGAAACGAACCAATGCGACGGAGGCGAGCGCATGAAGTCACTTTCACAGCAGTGGTATGTTCCACAAGAAATCGTTACACTGCGGCTATGGTTGCCGGTTGCAGTTGGCATGAATTTCCTGCTTTCAAGCATTGAATGGATACGTGGCGACTCATTGGCCTTGCAGCTCTCATTGCTGGGTGCATCCGCATTGTTTGTGCTATGGTTGGTTCTACCAGATGGTGAGCAGATTTGGAAGCGAGATGTGGCCATGGGGAAAGCGGGTCTCGTCCTGATTATCGGTGTGATTCACTATGCTGCTGGAATGAGAATGGCCATTGATCTATGGTCCACACTATGGCTGGTTGGGCCCGCGCTTCTCTCCCTCTGGTGGCTTTCTTCTCCCGTGATTTCAGCTTGGGCCAAGGGCTCGTTGTCGATGCAAGGTGCAGAGGGCGGACTGTCCAGAAATAAGCGCATAGCACCACGTTTGGAAGAGATCGGGTCCCACATATTGCTGATTCATGCGGTCATGCTCGTCCTCATTCCTGTAATGTGGATTCTTGATGTTGCGATGTCGCCTGGAAATATCCTTGGAGGTGACATTGGAATTTCCGATTGGACAGGGGAACATTTCACAAAGATGCTCGCTGGCGATTCGAGTTTTTGGATTTGGATGCGCAATTCATTGATTGTCAGCCTTGGTACAACTTTGATGGGGCTTGCTCTTGCAGTTCCCGCTGCCTATGCTTTCAGCCGGTTCCGTTTCTCGGGTCGTGAAGGATCGATGTTCGCCTTTTTGCTGGTACAAATGTTCCCTGGGATTATCATTCTCGTCCCCTACTTCATGGTCATGAAGTCGCTTGGGCTGCTGAATACCAGCCTCGGTCTCATCCTTGCGTATTCTGTGACAGCATTGCCACTTTGTGTTTGGATGTTGAAAGGTTTCTTCGATACAGTGCCTAGGGAACTTGAAGAAGCCGCACTTCTGGATGGGTGTAATCAATTCCAAGTATTCTGGAAAGTCGTCCTGCCGCTTTCACTCCCGGCTGTGGCCGTAACGGCCTTGTTCAGTTTCTTAGCGGCATGGAACGAATATCTTC
>CAZXVR010000137.1:0-4380 GCA_964644485.1 uncultured Candidatus Poseidoniales archaeon
CATATTGATGGTGATGAACTTGCACCAATCCCCATAGAGGCAGATTCTGACCACTGGCTACCGAACCCTGATAAGTATCGACGGATGGAATCGGTTTGATTCCCATGCCAGGCACCACACGAGTCGAAGTTAGAACTATCAAAGTGGGACGCTATGTCGCACTTGAAGAAAACGCATACAAAATCCTCAGCATGACGAAACGCAAGCCTGGAAAACACGGTGCAGCCAAAGCCCGAATCGAGCTTGAAGATATTTTTACAGGCCAAAAGAAAAGCCACGTCGCACCCGTTACAGATACGATTAGTGTGCCATTAATCGAAAAAGGCTCAGCCATTATTACCCATATTGATGGCGCCGAAGTACACGCCATGGACAACAAGACCTACGAGACCCTTATCCTCCCTCTTGAAGAAGGCATGACCCTTGAAGGTGGATCGGAAATCCTCTGGATGGAAGCCATGGGTCGTTACAAGATTATCCGAGACCATTGATTCGCCCATTGGTGATTCATTTGGTCACGACATCCGATTCGCTCGCAGTGTCGGTAGCCGAATTCAGTGACTTTTCTGCAATCGAATCCGCATGGTGGCGATTGCTAGACGATCAACAGCAGATGGATTTCCGCGGCCCTACCGCCGAATTACAGGGTCCTCTGAACACCGAACGGGTCCAGAGATTCCTCGAATCGAAAATACGCCAGAGCCGGATTCTGGTTGCCAAATTCGATGGCGAATTGGTTGGGATTTGCACCTTTTCTCCGGATGGATTCATCTTGGATGCTCCAGTTCAAGTTTGGGAAATTGCGGACGTTTGGGTCGAACCACATGCCCGACGCAAAGGAATTGCAACCGCACTCATTCGCCAGTGTGAGCATGAATGCAAAATGCGTGGTGCTGATGAAGTCAAACTCACTGTTTATGCATTAAATGAAGGGGCATTGGGACTTTATCAGAGCCTTGGATACGATATTTCATCTCACACGCTATCCCGTAATCTCAACCCGTAGGGTTGACCTATCGTTTTTCCCCACAAGCCTAAGACCCCTGCACTACACCCACAGTTCGCTCCATAGGAGCGGGTGTCGAAATGTCAGGTGTTCGAAAGTCTGCATATCGTCAACCTGTGACCGCAAAAGGTCTGGCAGCGATCGAGTCGGGAACGCTCACTTGGCTCGACGAAGATATGTACAACAATCTGAACACTGGATTGCTTGAGCAATACTTCGAGGAAAAGAATATTGAAGAATCGTTTGAGATCAGCCATTGGTCGCTTGGAAAGATTATGATCGGCATTTTGATCGGTTCAATTTTCAGTGGTGTCACCGCTTACATCGGTTTGAAAATCGGTCTTGCGGTTTCGGCGGCTTGGTATGTCGCTTACCTTCTTGGAATGGCGCTCAAGTGGTCGCCTTCTGAGGTCAATATTTCGACGAGTGCGACCACTGGGGCGACCCATGCATCGACTGGATTCATCTTCACATTCCCTGCAATTTTCTTACTGTCGTCGAGCGTTAAAACAGAGTATCATGTCAATGGTGCCCCCCTCCTTTCAGGTGTCGATGTATTCCAGTTGGCGTTCATTGGAATCGTGGCCAGTATGTTTGCTGGGTTCTTGGGTGTCATGTATTTCATCATCTTCCGAAGGGTTTGGTTGGTCGAAGATCCCCTTCCAATGCCTGGATTTGAAGCCACACTCAAGATGCTTGACATTGCAGCGGATGTCAACTCAGGGGCCGCTGAAGCTGCCAAGGAGAGTTTGCAAACCGTTGGGTTGTGGACCGTTTTCACGATGGGCTTCATGTTCATCATCGATTATCCATTGTTTTGGAAGGATGGGTTGACGATTGCCGATAAGATTGCAGTTACAGCTTCAGGGGATGAATGGGGCTTGGCCTCAGTGTATTCGGAACGATGGATACATCAACCTAGTGAGTTAGTCGATGGTCACGCTGTGGCAAATGGACTCACATTCTTTGATGAAAAGAATCCATTCTCCTACACATTCCTTGGCATCGAACTTAGCCCAACGCTCTTTGCAGTCGGGTGGTTTATGCGTATGCGTGTCGCCTTTTTGGTGAATCTAGGCTCTTTTGTAGCCTGGTTCTTCCTCATTCCAATGGCTGTAGCTTTCAATGTCCCAGTGTTCACCGGTATCGATGCGATATCAGGTGCTCCAATCTACACACCACTGCAGGAATACTACGATCCGGCCAGTGGTCCAGTACAATGGGTCGCATACAAGAGCATCATCAGAACCATTGCGATTGGAGCCATTCTGGGTGGTGGTGTTCTTGGCCTGCTCAAAATGGCACCTACATTCATTTCGATCTTCGGAGATATCGCCAAGGCATTTGGTGGCGAAAAGGGACAGGAATACATTGAGGGCAAAGGATGGTATGAATGGCCATTACACCATATTCCTCTGTTCATGGTTCTCTCATTCTTTGCGATGATTGTGATTTTCTGGATGGGTGGATTCCCTGTACAGGCAGCTATCGTATTCGCCCTCGTGTTGATTCTCACAACCTTCCTGTTGGGTGCAATCGCCGTGCGTGTCATGGGTGAAACTGGTATTGAACCGGTTTCGGGAACTTCATTCATCGTTCTGCTGATGCTTCTCGGTCTTTTCCTTGGTTATGGTGATTTCTTTGGATTGGAAAAAGAGGAAGCCATACTCATCGCACTGGTTGGCACGACCGTCTTCGGTAGTGCCATCTCCATGTCTGGGACAGTTGTTGCTGACTACAAGAACAGCCTTTACATCGGCAATCGTCCATATCACATCTCGAAGGGCAATATCATGGGTGTTGTTCCTGGAGCCATTCTCGGTGCAGGTATGGCCATCTTCCTCTCCGACCTACTGGCCAATGGAAAGATCGATTTGCTGGCACCTCAAGCGAATGCCTTTGCAGGCTTTACCGTGATGTTGGCAGAGGGCCAAGGAAACATGTGGTCACTTTTCTTCGGATTTTTGCTCGGTGCATTTATTGAATGGGCGACCGGAATGGGGACCTCATTCGGATTGGGAATGTATCTACCCACTCCCTACACCTTCCCGATGATGATTGGTGGCGCAGGACGCGATTGGTGGCAAGCCAACAGACTCGATCCAGTGGTGGATAAAATCCGAGAGCAAGAGGGAAGTGCGAACGCTGAGAAACGTCGTGCACTGATTCTACTTGGTACATTCATGATTGCCGCAGGTGCGTTGACCGGAGAGGCATTCTTTGGTGTAGAATCTGCTATTCTCGCTGTGATTGATGAGACAAGTTTGGTTGCGGCACTTGACGGAGCGTATTGGATGGTCCGACTGGTTGGATTCACACTCATCAACGTCATCATCTTCGGTGGCCTATATTGGCTTTTCAAGCGCGCTGGAATCCTTGGTCAGTCGGCCGCTGAATCGTGAGGCATTCTCATGCAACAATCCCGGGCGCCTCCGGCCCATGCTTGGGTCATTCTGGGCGTTGCTGTTCTGGCGGTTTCCAGCGCCGGCGCAGTGTTCATGTTGATGTCTGATGTCACCCCACTTCTGCGCGCATCTTGGAGACTTCAAGCCACTTCGCTGATTCTACTTCCTTTATTCATCTGGCAGGTACGCAGCGAGTCCTTTGACTGGAATTCGAATACACTGTGGGTAATTTTGGGTTCAGGGATTTGCTTGTGGATTCATTTTGGCAGTTGGGTTTGGTCATTGGATCACACTTCCTTGGCGCACAGTCTCCTTTTCGTCACCGCCCACCCGTTGATTATCGTCGGCGGAATGGCCGCATTGCGAATCCGGCCACATCGTTGGGAGACATGGGGTGCAATGATTGGTGTATTCGGCGCGATTCTCACAGTCCAGGATGCAGGTTCAGGTTCAGTGACACTGATTGGAGATGCTGCTGCTTTCTTGGGTGCCGTGGCCATCGTCGGGTATCTCGCAGCGGGGCGACATCTGCGAGGAAATCGTCAGATGCCACTATTCCTCTATGCGTTCCCTGTAACCGCGATTGCGGCTATTCTTTTGACAATACATGCAGCAATCGTCGAAGGGGCAACCTTCGATACTGCCATTGTGGACAGTTCAGTACTTGGTTGGACCGACGCATCTTGGATTCTGCTTGTGGGCTATCTTGCATTGGGCCCTGGTTTAGCAGGTCATACTGGAATCAATGCGAGCCTACGATGGTTGCCACCGCTCGTAATTTCAGTCAGCGTGGTTCTCGAACCCCTGTTGGGTGGGCTGCTCGGTTGGTTCTTGGGGGTCCAAGACATCCCTGGCATGTGGACTTGGATTGGCGGACCATTCATGATTGCGGGAATGGCTCTGGCCATTGTTGGTACCAACAATAGATTAACTCAAGAACCAGAAATAGCCGCCGACAATTGAGGGTAC
>CAZXVR010000138.1:0-4340 GCA_964644485.1 uncultured Candidatus Poseidoniales archaeon
GTTACTGAACAGAGTATGCCTTCATTGGGTTGGACAGCACCCATGGGTTCGCCGGAGTTCACTTCAGATGGATTCCTCATCCCCGGTACTCTCGTCAATACCTCTGGCACACATGTGCTCATCGACTCTACAGGTACCCATACAGTAGACCTCAATTGCCGAAATACCAACGACATTGAATTGCTCATCGATGCTTCTGGGAATGATTGGGTCATCTGTGCCAATCCGACGGGCACGCTCACAATCAACACACTTGAGGGCAATCAGCCCATTGAATTCGGTACCATGCCTTGGCAGACCAATTCTGCTCCCGCAGCAACCCTTGATTCAAACGGCACTTGGCACGTCTGGTTCGCGACCACCTACAGCTCGGTCTCTATTCTTCATGGGTTGTCTGATTCCGATCGTGATTTCATTCCAGATGTGATTGATGATTTGCCTCTATTCGGTGGTCAGTGGACCGACTCCGATGGTGATGGCTTCGGTGAGAACCCCGATGCGCCAAGCGTTGACAAATGTCCAAGTCTACCCGGTACCAGTACCTATGGTCACCATGGTTGTGGTGACGTCGATGGCGATGGCTTCGCCAATACAATCGATGATTGTGCTAGCAGTGGGAAGTCTTGGAGAGATACGTTCGGATGCCCAGATTCCGATGGTGACGGCTGGTCCAATCCATCAGGTGACCCGGGTTGGGATGGTGACTATTCAATGTCAAATTGGATGCAGTCCAGAGATACCGATGGCGATGGTCGTTCAGACAACCATGGACCTGACTGCTGTGGAACAGACGGCTACCCAGATGAATTCCCACTAGACCCGCAACAGTGGGTCGATGCAGATGGCGACGGTTGGGGTGACAATTCAAGCGCACCTACAGGGGACAAGTGCCCCGGAATCGGTGGCGGCTCAATCTATGATCGAGGTGGGTGCCCAGACAGCGATGGAGATGGCTGGTCCGATCCGGTAACACCGACATCATCTGATCCATATGGTTGGACTTACAACGCAACCCGTTGTTACAATTCTTGGATTGATGATGAAGGTGTCTCACATGCCGCTGGTGAACATTGCGCAGATTTGTTCCCCTGGGGGCCGGACGACACCTCGCCAGAGAATGTATGTGGCGCTCGTTGCAACGAACAATGGGGTGATCGCGATGGCGATGGTTACGGTGACAACGACTCACAAGGTGCTTGGAACCGTGACGCATTCCCCCTTGACGGTTCGCAACACACCGATACTGACGAAGATGGATATGGGGACAATCCAGAAGGCTACAATGCTGATGATTGTCCAATCATTTGGGGTAATTCCACAGCGGATAAGAAAGGCTGTACAGATACCGATGGTGATGGCCATTCAGACCTATACTCATATGACATCAACCCTGAGAGTGGACTCCGCGAAAATGAGCTTGGAGATGCGCTTCCAGATGATCCCAACCAATGGCGGGATCGCGACGGCGATGGCTTTGGAGAGAACCCTGTAGGCAATTGGGACCGATGCTTCGAAATTCCAGGTGCTCTACTCGGTGTTCCGGGCCCGGGTTGCCCGATGCCAGTTGGGGATGAAGACGGTGACAACATCCCGGATGAGGAAGATTTGTGTCCTGATACTCCTGAAGACGAGACTGCCAACAGCGAGGGTTGCTCACCATCTCAAATCGACACCGATGGAGACACGGTATACGATGATGTAGACATCTGTCCAAACACACCCACGAATGAAATCGCCAACAGCGTTGGTTGTTCCTCTTCACAAACGGACATCGATACCGACGGTGACGGTGTCAACGACGTTGACGAGAATGCAGACCAACTCGACATGTGTCCCAACACCGTTGAGGATGATTACGATGAAGTCGACGAAAACGGATGTGCACCATCGCAACTCGATACCGATGGTGACGGTGTGACCGATGATTTGGATCTCTGTCCAGGTACGACATCAGGTGCGACTGTGACCGCAGAAGGCTGCATTGTTGTTGGAGCGGATACCGACGGTGATGGATACGAGGATGCCTTTGATGCCTTCCCATCGGATGATTCACAATGGCAAGACACAGATGGGGATGGTTATGGCGACAATTGGGAAGAATTGGATTGGAATGAAACTCGTCAAGAGTCTGGAATTGGTCAATGGATTGTTAGCGCAAATGAGGCAGACGCTTGTCCGCATGATTTCGGGACCAGTTGGTCAAGTTCGGAAAATTGGTACGATTTGTATGGTTGTCCCGACACAGATGGTGATGGAGTTCCTGATCCAAATTCAAATTGGTCAATAGAGGACGGAGCTGATTATTTCCCAAACGACCCAACACAGGTCAGGGATTTCGATGGTGACGGTTTTGGTGACAATCCAGATGGCACAAATGGGGATTATTGCCCAGGTCAACCCGGTGTAGTAGACCACGATGAAGGTGGGCCGCATGAGAATGGCTGTCCTCCACTGGATGCGGATGGCGATGGGGTCTACAATTCCGTAGATCAATGCCAAGGGACGGTGACCAATTCAACCGTTGACAACAACGGTTGCGCATCTTATCAGAGGGATTCTGATGGCGATTACGTCAAGGACGACAAGGACCTTTGCCCAAACACACCCGAAGAAGACAACAACATTGTCGATATTGATGGTTGTACGCCAACTCAATTAGAGGAAGATAGTAGTTCTCCGCTGCTGGGTGGATCTATGAAGAACATCGCGATTGGATTCGCGGCAGTGCTTGCACTTGCTATCCTTCTCTTGGTCATCAGACGGATTCGTGGCGGCCGAATCGAGTGGGATGACGAGGACGAAGACGACTTCTATGATGACGACGATGATGCAGATGACGATTGGAGCCCATTCGGTTCCGGTGCGAGTGCCCTTCCAACCCAATCATTTGGCGACACTCAGTCTTCTCGCAGCCCACCCTCCAGATCACCTTCACCCACCCCAAGCCGGGGCCCTCCTGCCGGTGGTCGACAAGGGCCCCCTACCGGAAGCCGTGGGCCACCCGGTGGGCAAACGAAATCCGGCCCACCAGGTGGTTCAACACCTCATGCCCCGTCCCGTTCACCCAGCGCTTCCAAACCTGCGATGAGGCCGGGTCAAAGCCCCGCTCAACCCACCCGCTCGGAACCCACGGCTCCAGTTCGCAAGACACGTAGAACCGCAACACCCACAGTTGCGACCGAAGATCGCCCAGTGCGAAAGACCCGCAAAACCTCTCGCAGTCCTGCCACTGCATCTGGAGCGGCGCCGGTTCGCAAAACCCGCCGCACAGCTGGCCCGGCGAAGAAAACCCGTCGTCGCAAGGCAAGTGCATCGTTTGACGATTTATTTGGCCCCGATGAAAAGGCCGATTTTGATGCGGCAGTCGCCTCTGCAAAGGAGCGCTTGATTATCGGTGATTCAGAGCAAAGTGTTCTCGCTCGATTGCAATCGGACGGATGGAACGTCAAGCAATCCAAGCACATCCTCGGACGCGCCCGGCCCTGACGCGTGTACGCATGAGCGCCGTCTACGACGGCGTCAACCTATTCAATGGGCTTCGCTGCGCTTGGTGTAGGCGGCACCCGATGGCAGATGAAAATGAACTCGAAGGTGCCGTCCTTCCTGAAGGAATTGAAGTCGATGAAACTTCGGCTTATTTCGGGATTACCGATTCAAGCGACCTAATCAATCGTCTGGCAGAAACAGATCGCTTGAATGGATTGGGTGAATTTCTATCGATCACCGGCGACCTCCTTCTCAAGCAAGCCACTTTTGATTTTCAGACAGCAGCAACTCGTCTTGAGGTTGAAGGCGGTGAAATTTACTGGTTACTTTCCGAACCCTTTGGAATACTTTCGTGGACCGATCCAATCCGAGTTTATCTGGGACAGGAGGATTCGATGGGCAACCCCGGTGGACCTGACCCCGGTCTTGCAGCCACAGAGAAAGATGCCCTTGGTGCATTTAACGACCCGTTTCGCTTGCTGAAAATGCTTGCGATTGGACACATGTGTGGCGGCCTTCAAGAATTGGACCAATATCTTGCAAATTTTGAATCATGGATGCAAGATGTGGCTGGAAACAAGGTACGTTTTCTCGCATTGCATCAGCAAATTAGCAGCGTGCTTCGAGAGACTCAAGGCGGCGGAGATGCTTCCAGCCTGTCTTCATTGTCAGGCGGGCCAGTGACCAAGGCATCTGTTCAAGCCCCTGAGGGCATGTCATCTGTCGAGATCAAACCGGAACCTGAGCCCGAACCTGTTGCAGTGCCCGAACCTGAACCCGAGCCAGAACCCGAGCCTGAACCAGAACCTGAGCCTGAACCCGAGCCAGAACCTGAACCAGAGCCTGTTGCCGCT
>CAZXVR010000139.1:0-4339 GCA_964644485.1 uncultured Candidatus Poseidoniales archaeon
ATGGTCAAGTCAACATGAACCCGCGAATTTGTCCAGGTTCCACAACTCGAAATACTGATGCTGGAGGACAAGTGTATGCTTTCCCCGCATCTTCAGCCAACAACATGGCTACATTGGTTGAGGCAATGGTTTTCCTAGCAACCAACAACAGTCGTGAGATTTACATGACAGTTCTTGACCCCTATGCTAAGATTCAGAACCCGGCACCCGGTTGGGTTTACGGGCAGTCTGGAACAGATGAATCCAACAACAGATACACTGAGGATTTGGGTCCAAGTCAAGATGCGAATGGCTATGGCCACCTCGTCGTAGTGAATGACACACGTGTTACACTGGATGATGCATTCAGCCTACACCCCTCTTTGGCCATTGACAACAGTGGTGATACCCACCTAACTTGGATGGACACCCGTGACTATGGTTTTGACAAGGACGACAACTACGAGGTCTACTACACTCGCCTACGCCTTCGTGGTGCAGCCGAGTGGGACGGTGTTTCAGGTGGTCTGCCCACCTATGGTATCAAGAAGATTGTAGACACCAGAATATCGTATGTTGAAGGAGCGAGTAACGTCAATCCGAATGATTACTACAGAGCATCTTCCTACATGCCGCAAGTCCTTGCGGACAATCAAAACAATGTCCACATTTCTTGGCTTGAGAATTCCAACACATCTCAAGGCGAATCTATCATGTATACTCGTTTGAACCACACCAACGACGTTGGTGACTGGCCATTGAACAGTATTGCAGCTGCAGTATTGGATCCGTGGGAGCGGGTCGACGTGACGGAATGGCATAGCGACAAACTCGGTCCGAACAGTGGACGCAACCCCGAACTATCGCAACCACCCGCATTTTCCAATGATCTCGGTAGCGGAGCGCATATTGCGTGGTCTGACACGAATAAATGCAATGAGAATTCTAACAATGGCGCCTACACACTTTGTTACACCCACGTCCTAACAGGTCAAGTGGATGTTGAACTTGCAGACGATGAGACGTACTATCACGTGATTGAACCCGGTGAACAAACAATTTACAACTTAACAGTGAACAATTCGACACCAGGCCCAATCGATTTGGTATCGGATACCTTTGCTGTGAATCTTTCAGGCGTTCCTGTGAATTGGACAGCGAATTTGTTCTTCGCTGACAACCACACCGCGATTTTCCCCGAAACTCCAATCTTCTTGCTTGGAGGTGAATCCGTCAGGGTCTATTTGCGCGTTCGCGCTCCTTCGATTTACCAAGCAAATGAGGACGAACTAGCTCCAATTGTGGTATCTGCTGTATCTTACAAGGATCCAGCGATTCGGAGCGATCGGTTAACATTGACCCTAATGGATGTGGTCCATGGCATTGAGTTGGAAACGAGTCACTACCAGTCCGATGTCGAACAAGGTGAAACCGCAATTTTCTCGATTACGATTACCAATACAGGTAACGTGTTTGACACATTTGCATTCTATGACCCTACAACATTGCAGGGCCAACAAGAGTGGCTGTTGCCATGGGGTTGGCAGATCAACTTCCCATTGATGGTCAGCTTAGACCCCGGACAATCGGTCACAAAGAATCTTGAGATTTCTGTGCCGACAACTCAGGATCCGGGAACATTTGCTCTCTATCTCAAAGGATGGTCTATGGGCGAACCCGTGAAGAGTTTGGATAAGGGCACATACGATGTTCTGGAATTGTGGGTAAACGTCAGCATTCGTTCGACGGGCAACATCATCTTCGAAATATTCGACACATCAGAATATGTCATGCCTGGCGATTGTCATACCTACACAATTGACGTCATCAAGAAGTTCGCACCTGGATACCTCATCTTCACCACTCCCGGTGCACCTGAGGCTAAGCCAGACGGTATGCCGATGAATGAGTGGCAATACGATCATTGGACTGTGAATTTGGACTTCAGTAACGCCCCCGGTGGTAATGAGGGTGAGACGAGTAAACCACGGCATTGGTCCCAAATCAACGTTCCATACGAGGTTGCAGTCATTGTGTGCGCACCACTCAATGCAAGTGCAGGACTCGGTCCAGCAATTACTGTGAAAGCACACCTACAGGGTGCTTCCCGCGTATCGGATGCCGTGATTCTATCGACAAACGTAGAGCACGTCTACGATTTGGAAATGGATGCGCCATCGACGACACATTCCGTCGACCCAGGTCAAGCCTTGGTGATTCCAATCACCACGACAAACAACGGCAACGGCCCAGATCGATACGACATGCGCACCGCTTCGATTACAGATAGCAACGGTTCACAATTGCTGTGGGATATTCAAATTCCGCGAGCAACACTCTCCGAATTGGAGCGCGATGACGCAGAAACAATTGACGTTGTCATCAACATCCCCGGTCAAATTGTTGCGGGTGATTACCAAGTAATTCTCAAAGCGTTTAGCGAGGAATACTTCGAAGGCACCAATGAGAGAGACGCGATTCTGTTTGACATTACGGTCAATCAATTCCATGACATGCAGATTTGGTTGGATGAAACCGTAGAGAGCCAAATCAAGACGACCGCACCGGGTCGAACGGTTCGATATTTGCTGAATGTAACCAACAATGGGAACGTACCAGACATCCCCACTCTACACAACCACACCAAGAGTGGAAACGACTGGAATGATCAGCCGAGCATGGGCTCTCTATCAAGTTGGAATGTAGAGTATGCAATGGTCGAAGATTTCGATACCGAGCTGCCACGTGAGATTCCCTGCACTGAACTTGGAGTTGGTGAATCCGCCCCGTTATACGGCTGTGCATATCACGCAGATGGGACCTGGAGTCTAGCAGAGATGCCAGCCTACACCACGGTCCAGGTCGTGGTCATCATTGACATCAGTCCTGCGGCCATGCTCGCCAATCGAGAAATTGGAATCAAGGTCTTGTCAAACTATGGTGGTTCACCCAATGGTGACACCGACGAAACCGCACCTTGGTCAGATAGCTGCACTATTGATTCAGACAATGACGGCGTTTTGGACAACATCTACCCTTGTGACACCAATGAGCAGATTCTCCGGATCCGTCTGCGAGCACCTGATTTGGAAATCATTGACGTGGCTGCAGTTGGAGGCGTCGAAGCACCGGTTGGAGAAATGATTCCTGTCAACGTTGAAATCATCAACCGAGGAAACGTTCACGCGACCGATATTAACATCGTACTCTGTGAGGATGAGACAGAAGACAACATTCGAAACAACATTTGTTCCGAAGAAAATGTCGCTTACCGTCAAGTGATTGGCGCATTGATGCCACCCGATGATAGTGGATCCGCTGAAGCGGTTGAGATTACACTTCTCTATCCGGTTACAGCAGGAAGTCACGACGTTGTTGTCATCGTCGACCCAGGCAATCTGATTATCGAAGCCAATGAGGCCAACAACCGCAAGGATCTCGGAGAACTTTCGAGTGAAAATGGTTGGATTGATGTCGCCATGGAAGCAGCAGGAACCTGGTCGGTTCCAACGATGATTTTGCTGCTCACAATCGCTTTGATTGCCGTGGCAGGAATGGTCATGGTTGGCCGTCGACGGGAAGCACTTGCTCGTGTCGATGCTCAGTCCAGCATGATTTCCATCGATGAAAACATTCGATTCTGATTGTGATTCAACACTACGAATCAGTCTTGGCCAACCACCAAGGCAACAATCGGTCGTCGTTCGCTGCGATAATCGTACCCGTTTCAGCTCCCAGTTGCCGCATCATTACGCCACGTAGGGTATCCATCATCTCTTCTGCGCGCTGAGGTTGTATCTGCATCCCCGCGCAGAACTGATCTAAATCGACAGGACGTCTCGGCGCTTCAAGCAATACATGGGCCAACTGCCTCTCCTCGTAAACCTCGAATGTATCATCAACAACACGACTGGCCTTTTGCTTAATTTGTTGATGTAGTGCAATCAACGCATCTCGCTCAGCATCAAGTCGATCCAATTCATCGTTCAATTCTGAAAGCATCCCCAACGCTTCAGCCATGGGCAACCTTCGACGAGTTCCAACGCGTTCAGCGACACCCAACACATCTTCTGGCAACCGGTTTGAAAGTCGGGTAGGACCACCAGGCGGCAATTGCCGATGTTCTGCACGGAATAGATCAGGTCCCAAATCGAGTCGGAGTGAGAAGGATTGCGTAATCGCATAGATCCGCTTTGGAGGACCTCCTTTCTCACTGGGGACCTTTTCACTGACAACAAACCCAGCATCCTCGAGAACTTTCAGGTGTTTCATTATCGCTTGCTGCGAAACGTCGAGCAATTCTGCAAGCTGGAGGGGGTAATGTGCTTCCCTCACAAGATGCTCCAAAATGGACCGCCGC
>CAZXVR010000140.1:0-4276 GCA_964644485.1 uncultured Candidatus Poseidoniales archaeon
TGGATCGCTTTCCAGAACGAAATTTCGATGCTGTTCGTCGGTGGAACAGCATCTGGAAAAACAACCACATTGAACGCGATGTGTTTGTTCATTCCTTGGCAGATGAAGATTGTCAGTATCGAATCCACTCGTGAAGTGAACATCCCTCAACCCAACTGGATTCCTGGTCTAACCCGCCAAGGTTTCGGTGGTGAGTCTAGCGAAGGTGAAATCGGTGAGTTCGAGTTGCTAAAGGCCGCTCTTCGAGAGCGGCCCGAGTACATCATTGTCGGTGAGATTCGTGGTGCTGAAGCCTATGTTCTGTTCCAAGCCATGGCCACAGGCCACTGTTCATACTCGACAGTTCACGCTGACTCTGTACCCAGCCTAGTCCACCGTCTTGAGAACAAACCGATTGACATCCCACGTGTTCTATTGCCTGCTCTCGAGGCGGTTGCTATTCAAATTCAAACACGTATTAACGGCCGGCGTGTGCGACGCACAAAGCAAGTCGTCGAGATTGTCGGTGTCGACCCTCACAGCCAAGAAGTAATCACGAACGAGGTGTTCAAGTGGGATCCATCCCGTGACGATTTTGATTTCTCAGGTAAATCCTATGTTCTCGAGAAAATCATGGTGAAAATTAACTACACCCAAGAGAAGATGCGTCAAGAACTTCGCACTAGGAAACGTATTCTCGATTGGATGGTTCTCAACGACATTCGGAAGTCGGACCAAGTGGCACAAATCATCACTGAATACTATGTTCGTCCCAACGATGTGCTGGCGCGTGTGGATGGTTTGCGCTGAACTTACGATGAAATGGATGGTAGTTGAGAGGCGCATAACATGGCGAAGAAGAAGGATACTGGCCCTCTGTTTGAGGGAATGGTCCTGACCGAGTGGCAAAAAATTTCCAACTCTATTTTCGGTGGTTTATTCCGAAAGAGTGCGCGCGCGGATAAACAATTGATGAAGACACTCTCTCAAGCTGATATTCGCATCATGCCTGAAGTTTACAAGGCCACGACATTGATGTCTACAATATTCTCTTTCCTAGCCTGTATCGGAGTTCTTGCACTCATTTTCTTACCCGGGGCAGGTGGTATTGCCCTTTACGAAAAACAGCAAACAGCCGAGAGCGTCGATCCGTGTATCATCTGGGCCTTCGAGAACAAAGACGCCGTCGATTGGGATGTTGATTGGTCCGATTCTGCTTCAGGGGTTCATTATGGCGGTTGCCCATTCTACGAAACCAAAACAGTTGGTTTTGCTGTGAAAACTTTGATTGTAATCGTCATGGGTTTATTGATGCCTTATGGCGCCTTCAAGCATTTTTCAAATACCGCCATGCGAGAAAAGACAGCACGAGGAGATCGTCTAGAGAAATTCTTGCCTTACGCAGCATCATACACGGCAGCCATGTCAGCCGCCAATGCAACCCCGATGAAAATTTTCAAATCATTGGCAGCAAATGAGGAAATTTATGGTGAAATCGCTTATGATTCGGCCATGATTTATCGAGATATTTCATTACTCGGAATGGACTTGATTACCGCCATTAAGCACGCGGTTGATCGTGCGGCCTCTCCATGGGCTACGGAGTTTTTCCAAGGGATGGTCGGTACGCTATCCAGTGGTGGTAACCTCAAGTTGTATTTCCTTAACCGTGCAGAGCACTACATGCGTGAGAATCGTATTCGCTTGACCATGTTCCTTGAAACATTGGGTCTGATGGCGGAATCCTACGTTGTTGTCGCGGTTGCAATGCCACTGTTCCTAATCGTCATGCTTGTCATCATGTTCTGGGTATCTGGTGCAGGTAGCCAGATTAGCGAGGGCATGGTCTACGGAATTGTGATGGGTGTTCTACCGATGATTCATATCGCATATTCAGGCCTAGTTTGGTTGATGAGCGAAGAGCAAAAAATGTGAGGGGGTGAATAGATGGCACGTAAGAAAGACAAAATTCGAGTGGACCTTGAACTTCCCAAGGATGACAAAACCCAGTCTAATTTCATTGCAATATTGTTGGTAGGAATGCTACTGGGCATCAGTTGTTTGGGCTTCTGGATTACCAATTCTGGACTGATATTAAAACAGGCCAATGGAAACCCCGCATTCCTGAATATGGCCTGTCCCGATTCATTTGACGCCATGGATCCAGCAGGACCGACTTACTTTGACAATCAAACCTGTTGGCTGACTGAAGAAAGCCCGAAAGAGGAGGTGTGGTCAGACTCTTGGCCACGAGTCAAGCCCCCTGGATTGGCCAAATCATTCTATGTGCCAGGAATGAGTTCCAATCAACTCATCGACAATGGTCAACTTCAACAGCACCCACAACAGGAGATGAGGGTGGCGGTTTCAGCGGATGCATACCAGTCGTATCCATTTGACGTCACCGTCTATCACTACGCAGTCGGGTCAAACCAAAGAGAACAGATTCTGTCATTCCAGTGTATCGCCAATGATGGCACATGCACCGGACAAGCAGATCACGTTGACCCCGGAGGGGAATACCAATTGTGGATTGAATTCGAAATGCCATCTGATGGTGACAGTTCCACCATGCTGAATTCCGTCGATTTCACAGTCACAGTCGATTCGTGGGATGGAATCCCTGAAAATATGAACAACAAGTCTCTTTGGCTGGGTCCAGAAGTCAGTCTGGGTCCATTGAGCCTCAGGCCGACGATGTTCGTCAATTTCTTCGGTTTAGGATTCCTAATCATGGTGTATCCTGCCGCTGTCTATTCGGATCGCCAAATGAAGAAAATCGAAGCGGTCGAGGACAAATTTCCAGACTTCTTGCGAGATTTGGCAGAATATTGGAAGGGTGGTCTATCGATGACCCTCGCGGTGAGAACGCTAGCGAATTCTGAATACGGGGCGCTGAATCCAGAGATCAAGAAAATGTCAGATCAATTATCGTGGGGTATCGCCTTTGGAGACGTATTGAAGATGTTTGCAGACCGTGTCGGTACACCGTTGGTACAACGTGCTGTGAGTCTTGTAACCGAGGCCAACAAGGCTGGAGGTAAGATTTCAGATATTCTCGTAACCGCAGCCAACGACAGTCGTGAAATTCAATTCTTGAAGGGTGAACGTGCTCGAGCAATCGGCTCTTACATTGCTGTTATTTGGGTATCTTTCATCGTGTTTATCGGTGTTATTATCGTTCTTTCGAATGTCTTTATCCCTGCGATTGCGAGCAGCAATAGTGGCGGTGAGAGTGAAACGATTGGTAACATGCAAATCAACGCAGTCGACCCTCTTTTCTTCTTGGTTGTGTTCTTTTACGGTGTGAACGCGCAAGCCATGGGCAATGGAGCGATGGCAGGAATCATGGCTACCGGGCGTCTTTCGACTGGAATGAAGCACGCTGGAATGATGATGATAATCTGCTTGGTCCTGTTCAACCTCGCAGCATTTTCACCGACTCTCATCGGTGTTCCGCAAGGCGTCGGCATGAGCCCAGACATCGGCTTCATCCCAATTACAGGAGGTTGACGAATGGCTTCGCGACGCGAAAGCGATGACGAATCAGCTCAGGTTCACATCCTTGAGATGATTACATTATTTTGGCTGTTTTTCATGACCGCCACTTTCATCCTTCAACTCAAAGTTCCCGATCCAACTTCTCCCGCCAGCGATGGTATTCTGGATTTGGCTGCTGAAGATGCCTACGACAGTCTGGCCGGTGCCACAGCATTGGATGATACCAACCATTCTTCCATGCTAACAGAGATGCTTTCTATCGGTGATGATGATGCAACCTGTCAAGCCATGCTCGACTCTTTGTCGGCTTCAATACGCGGCAATTGCTGGTTGGCGGTGGATGCTGGACCATTGGAACCACATGGTGCCACATCTGAACCTGAAGGCCGCTCATTGACCATTCATCATCTTGTACACGAACAGGGACATGTGTGGACCGTGAGTCTCCAGGTTTGGCATACAGGAGGTGGTGCCTGATGCGCAGAGATATCGTCAAGGATGATTCAGCTCAAATGCTGTTGATGACCGGTTTGATTCTCATGTTCGCTTTGTTAACGATGTCTCTTAACACGGTTCGAACCGCGAGTTTAGGTGAGCCGTATGACGCTCAGGAAGATGCGGTATTAGATGCCAGTGCCGAGACCTTGATCGTATGGCAACCTCTGGTGGAAAATCGGTCGATTGCGCTCTATGACGCTGGCTCAAATGAAACAGAGGCAGCAACTGCAGCCGCGCAATCTGTGGCCGACGATCTGATGCGCCATGGAGAGGCTCGCGGTGTGGAAATCATTCTGTC
>CAZXVR010000141.1:0-4232 GCA_964644485.1 uncultured Candidatus Poseidoniales archaeon
TTGCTGCCACCCCTGTCCCCCTTCGGTCCGGTTCCAGCATTGCTGCCTTTCCCTTCCCTGGGCCGGTCTCGACTGCAGTCTACTCCGTCCCCCGGTAGCTTGGTTCCACATTACTGCTTCACCAATTACCTGCACAGGAGGTGCGTTAAGGGATTGGTTCGGCCGGCTTTTCACGCTCAACTGTTATGGGTTCCGTTTGCCTTTGGGTCCCTGAGGTCACCTTGCGGCTTCCAGTGATTCCCTAGGCCAATTTCATCCAAGGTGTTGAACATTTGTTCCTTCCGATGATCCCCGCTCTTGCGAGCAGGTATCTCCTGTGACCCGACATTTCTGTCGGTGTGTACTCGAGCCCAGCTCTGATACACGTTCACAAAAGTATCCAGCGCACACCGAAGTGTGTGCCTTCATTCTCCTGCGGGCCTGCTGATCCAACTTTGCAGTTGGGAGCACGCCCCATCTAGCCCGACTTGCGTCGGATTTGATGGCCCACTACCGATCCCGAATTGGGTCCCTTGTGGGCTGGGGCCTGCCGGTGACGCTGGGCGCCCCGACACCACTCCTCGGGAGCGGCAAAGTTCGCGTGCACTGGGGAGCCCCATAAACCTTTGCAACAAATTGGTGCTTTTCCATCAGAAAAACGCCAACTGAACCCCTATTTCCACTGGAGGCGGAGTGTCAATATTGTTCATTTTCAGGAGCGAAGACGACGTAACTTTTCGGCCATTGTAGAGCGATGCTCATCTGTTTCTGTTTCGGTTTCTGATTCCAATCGCCTTGCCAGCAGAGCGCCCTGTAATAGATACAAATCTCCATCAGCAAATCCAATTGCTAAATACTCTGAATTACCAACGATTGAATTGACCCTTGATTTCATTTCAATTTGAAAGATCGGGGTGCCACCTGAAATGCTCCTCACCTCAGTCTGTGATATTCGATCGTCCCACGATGAAATCCAAGCGCTAGTACTCTCATCGATGATGGGGCCGTGGACAACGTGATCGATGTTGCGGCCTAGCGGAGTTTCGATTTGCCACAATAACCCCCCATTCTGATCATAGGCGCGGGCGATCCCCTCAGCACCCCCAAAACCGGCACCTACCGCACCGTGTTCAACCGAAATTGCGACTAGAAAACCTGGTCCCGTGGCTGAAATCGATTCGATTGAGCCCGGCTGATTTGTATACGTATCATCGTCCATCACCATGCCATCATCGATTGCGGTTAGGGTGCCGTCTGCGTGGCCGATGACCATATGTGATTGACCGGTGAAACCACAAGTAGCTGGCGAACCGGTGGGTAGAGGTGTGTGGTGCAACCCCTCATCTGTTGCTCGAACCATCCCACATCTCGGCCGACCTAAGGGGAGAAATGCAACCCCATCACTTCGCATTTCAATTGACCATGGGCGTTCATCGATTGAATCCTGTCGGAGTAAATCACCCTCGGCGTTGAAGCGCCAAAATGTTGATTCAAGGAAATCGTTCATTTCCAAATCGAAAATTGAAGACGTTGCGAGAATTGTTGACCCGTCGGGTGTACAAGCGACCAAATCACTACTTCCTTCCAATTCAACGTTCCAACGTATATCTCCAGAGTTGATGTCAATGCAAACGATATCTCGTCCGCAAACAGCAAAGAGATTGTCGCCACCAATGGTCATGTTCGAAACTCTGTTGCTGGTTTTTGTCTGCCACAGATTTTCTCCTTCCAGATCCCAACAATGAATACCGCCATTCCAATCACCTGCAATCAAACGCTTGTCGTCTAGGTGTAAGACGCTCACGCCCGCATCCAAATTCCTCTGGAACCACGCCAATTCACGCAACTCACGCAATGGCGCCTCCTCCATGTCGGGCAAGGGCGCATGGTTGCCTATTGGAACTTCTGCTTCACGCACTGACCCCATACAAGCGTTCAATTTTTGCTCGTAGGTAATCGATGAACGGTTGCGGTGAAGGGGGCATCCCCGTCGCTTCCTCAATCAGTTCAGCTGGTGAAATGATGCTGCCGCGTGCGTGTACTTTGTTTCGCATCCATTGGAGTAGTGGTTCAAATTCACCACGCCCCCACATTTCTTCAAGCGTTTCATTAGATTCGAGATCTGCACGGGCTGCAGAAAGTAGTTGAGCGCTATACAAATTGCCCAATGTATAGGTCGGGAAGTAACCAAAAGCACCCATTGACCAGTGGATGTCCTGGAGGACACCTTGCTTTCGATCTGGCGAACGGATGCCGAGGAATTTCTCGTACATGTCATCCCATGCATCTGGTAAATCATCGATGTCTAGTTCACCATTGATGAGTTGTTTCTCGATTTCGTATCGAATCATGATGTGTAGATTGTATGTTGCTTCATCGGCTTCCACCCGAATGAGGCTGGGCTCTACCAAGTTGACACTGCGCCACAGCATTTCCCCAGACACGCCTTTCATGTTCTCCGGGAAATGTTCGACCCAATGTGGAATTGCCCA
Source organism: uncultured Candidatus Poseidoniales archaeon (assembly GCA_964644485.1). GTDB lineage: Archaea > Thermoplasmatota > Poseidoniia > Poseidoniales > Thalassarchaeaceae > MGIIb-P. Next base: position 2,472 of record CAZXVR010000141.1, read on the forward strand.
CTCACTGAATGCGAGGGAACGGCCTACTTGATTTTCCCATAAGCGGCTTTGTGATTCGTGCACACCTAAGCCATCAGCATGACCAGCGGGTTGGAAATCCAAGTGGCGAGGGCGACCCTGCTCATACAAACCGTGTCCGGTTTCGTGTAGCGAACCATACAGTGAGCCAAAGGGCTCGGCCTCATCGTAGCGTGTTGTCCACCGAACATCATCCGGATTGGCTCCGCCACAGAATGGATGGGTGGATTTATCTCGGCGTCCTGCATCAAAATCAAATCCAATCGCTGCTGAAATACCATGCGATAGTTGGGCTTGTGCATCTTCTGGCCAATCATTCGAAGCGACCCATGACATGTCGGGCCCTTCGCACTCACCGACCGCTGCAATCAACGGGACCAATGCTTCGCGGAGTCCCGCGAACAACGGATCCACTTGGGCTACACACAACCCAGATTCATAGATGTCTAGAAGAGCATCGTATGGATTGTCTTCGTATCCTAGATACCCTGCAAGTTCACGGTTTAGCTCAATCATCTCTGCCAAGTCGTCACGGAAAATTGAGAAATCGTTCTTCTCACGAGCTTCGGTCCACGAGATGATTGATTTCGATTTGTGTCTGGCAAACCGCTCAACAAAATCTGCAGGTTTCTTTGTGGCCTTATCATAGGCATCTCGAATCAGCCGCAAGTTGCCTTGGGCGACTTCGTCAGCCGCGCCTTCAGCTTCTGCTGCAACCAGAGAATTGCCCATTGCTGATTCGGTCATCATTGCGTGGCTGGTTCGTGATAGCCAAGCCATCTGTTCTGCTCGAAGTGGTGCGGCCTTGGGAGGCATCATGACCTCTTGATCCCAACCTAACAACCCCTGAATTTGTCCAACGGTTTCAATCTCTTTCATCCGCGACATCAGTTCTACGTATGCTTCACCCATGAGTCGGCCGGATGGGTCTTCATCCTCAAACCCACCGCTTAAGGAATCAGAAAGTGCAATACAGTTTCAGCAGCAGCCGCTTGTACGCATGGGGGCTGCAATAAATTCCACTCGGTCAATATCTTGTGTATTTTTCAAAGAGTCAACAATTTTTCGAATCATTCCAGCCTTCCCATTCAGTTGCATCGTATCGACACAGGTGTGACTCTCTGTGAGACAATTGTGATGATATGAATTCACTGTGATTGAATGTGCGTGTCGCAATTCCATCAATTTGTTCTCCACACCATGCTGGTAGTAGATGACCATTGTACCTTCTATGTTCCCATCTTCGTCCATGGTGTTCAAGTCACCACGCCGTGTGGCTTCGGAAAAGTGAATGGTTGCGTCTCGAAGAAACATGCTCCGGTTTTTGTATCCAGATTCCAATATCAAACGATCTAATTCTTCTGCAAATTCTTTGTCGGTACTAAACGAAAATACTCGGCTCATAGATTGGTCACCACCTCCGAATTAATAACATTTATTAAATATGTATTAACAAACGGCGAGGCATGGACACAAATCTAATTGCATTTGCAATAGCGACACTAATCATTGGCTTAGTATGCGGTTTAGCACCGATTTTTACTAAACTTAAAGACGATAAAAACAGATTGAAACAACTGACTGGGGTCGCTGCTGGAATTATTATTGCATCAGCAATGTTGGTTGTGATTCCAGAAGGTTATGAATTGGCGATGACGGATGGGCATGGGGATGAGGAACATGAAGATGAATATGCATTGGCAGGTTCTGTCGCATTGGTCATTCTCGAAGTTGATCATGGAG
>CAZXVR010000142.1:0-4225 GCA_964644485.1 uncultured Candidatus Poseidoniales archaeon
AGGCGATTCCACTCGCTTTGGTCATTGATCACGAGGGTTACATGATTCACAAAACAAACACCGGCACCCCCAGTGACCAATGGGCCTCTTTCGATGAAGCTGTTGAACTCTCAGTGGCCGGTGAAGCCGAATCCTTGAGAGGCGGACTGGCCAAAGTCGATACCTCTGCGCAAGGAATTTTCATCCTTGGATTGATGCTTGGTGTTCTGGTTTATTTCTCCCCGTGCGCCTTCCCGATTCTCCCCTCATACATCGGTTACTACATCTCATTGGGTGCACGCGAGGAGGAGTTGCGAGAAAGTGGGAAACTGGAAGGTAAGATGCCTGGACACCTGTCGGTCGGCTTCTTGGCAGGCATGGGGATGATCACATTCTTCCTTGTTCTCGGCATTCTTGTGGTCGGCCTCTCAGAGGTTTTGCCCATCTCCCTCTACTTACACAACTTCGCTCTTGCGATCGCCATCTTGCTCTTCATATTGGGCTCATTCATGTTGATGGGTGGAACGGCTCACTTGCTCGGATGGGTGGACACTCACCTTGTCCAGCGCTTCTCAACTACAGAAATGGATGACAAATTTACACCGAGGCGAAACATGTACTTGTGGGGCATTGGATATGCTGCGGGTTCAATTGACTGCACAGCAGCAGCGGTGATTCCCTTCGTGGGTTACCTCACGGTGATTGGGGGTTCTGCAATCTACACAGGTCTGGCAGGAATCATGCTGAGTGTCCTCCTCTTGATGACAATCGTCACCTTCCTCGTGGGGACAGGTCGCGAAGTCTTCCGTCAGGTTTTGATGAAGGCGAGTGGAATGATCAAACTGGTTGGAGCTTGGATGATGATGTTCGCAGGGATCATGCTGACGATTTACCTCACAAACTCTGAATTGACCAATGCGATTCTCTGATAAACTGAATCCATTTACGGTGTACTGAATGTTAGACCTAATCCTCGTACTTGCCATTCTCATCGCTGCTTACATGGCTTGGAATATCGGTGCAAACGACGTAGCCAATGCCATGGGCACGAGCGTGGGCTCGGGAGCCCTCACTTTGCGTCGTGCAATTATTGTAGCCGCCGTTTTCGAATTCCTTGGGGCTGTACTCTTCGGCAGCCATGTTACAGATACAATTCGAAAGGGTGTTCTTGATTTTGGAGATGACGAAACTCTGCGACAATATTCTAATGAATTGATGTATGGATTCATGGCTGCTCTTCTCGCTGCTGCAATTTGGTTGACTGTTGCTACCAAGTGGGGTTTGCCGGTCTCGACAACTCATTCCATTGTGGGTGGTGTCATCGGTATGGGTCTTTACATCTATCCCAGTGCAGTACAATGGAACGTTGTGGGCACAATCGCAATCTCATGGGTGGCCTCACCACTTCTTGGTGCTATTCTTGCTTTCCTATCATTCTGGGTGATTAAGAAAGTCATCATGGAACATGAAAACCCCGTAGAGAAAACACGTAGTGTCGCCCCAATCTTAGCACTACCCACTTTCTTCGTTCTTGGTTTAGCTTTGCAATTCAAGGGTCTTAAGGGGTTTTACAGTAATCTCGATGCATCCGGTTACATCGACAAAGCAAATTGGCTCCCGGCCAAGGAAGGGACCACATTCAATCCATTGGCTGAAGGGGCATGGATCCCAATGAACGCCCTTTTGGTCTCCTTGGCGATTGGTGCTCTTGCAAGTGTGGTTCTGTATTTTGTTCTTCGAAAATATGAATTCAAAGAAGAGGGGTATGCTGGTGTTGAGCGGGTATTCGTTTGGTTGCAGATTATCACTGCTTGTTACGTAGCCTTTGCTCACGGTGCAAACGATGTTGCAAATGCAATCGGTCCGATGGCTGCAATTTACCAAATTGCAAACGATGGCTACATTGCAGCAGAAGCGACAGTTCCGATGGGCCTTTTGCTTCTTGGTGGTGCTGGAATCACCGTTGGTGTGGCCACTTGGGGTTACAAGGTGATGGATACGATTGGAAAGAAAATCACCCACATTACCCCCTCGCGAGGATTTGCTGCTGAATTTGGTGCAGCAACCACCGTTCTGATTTTCTCTATGCCTTTCCTTGCAGTTCCAATCTCAACGACACACACATTGGTCGGAGCAGTGGTCGGTGTTGGTCTTGCAGGCGGCGCCTCAGCGGTTGATTTCCGAGTTTTTGCTAAGATTGCCGCTTCGTGGGTAGCCAGTTTACCAGTTGCGGGTTTTGGTGCTGTGATTTTCTACGTACTCTTTGGGTTGAATCCAACCAACGTTCTGGTTGTCACAGTCATTTCAATTAGCATGGTGATCTATGTTATGACTCGTGAAGAGGAGAGTGTTGAGGATACAACAGTTCCAATTGTCGTCTCCGAGATGCCAATGGGCGATCAAGATTCAACTGGTGCTAAATCCGTCTTCCAGGTATTCCATGAGCATGCAACTGCCGTTGAAAAAACCGTCAATCATATGCTACAAGCAGTCAATGACGCTGTATCTGGTAATGATCCCTCGGCTTCAATTAAGGCAACTCAGGAGGCCGAGTTATCGGCTGATGACATCAAGGCCGAAATCCGAGATATGTTGGGTATGGGAGTCCGCCTCCCAGTCAACAAGACAGCCTTCCTCCATATGGTTGCTCGACAGGATCGAATTGCAGACTATGCACAGAACGTGGCTGAACAGTTATCTTTCCGACCATTGTATGAAAACGAAGAAGCACGCAACCACTTGCTGGCGATGGCTGAGACCGTATCTGAGACGGCGGCGAAGTACGAGGATACAGTTGAAGTCCTGCACGACTTTGCAATTTCAGGATTTGCGAAAAAGAAGAGCGGGGCTTTGCGTGAACTAATTCGTGAAGTCAATTTACTTGAGCACCAAGCAGACGAAGTCGAAGTAAAAGCAGCAACTCATGTATTCAGTAAAGGAGATGATAATCCCCTTGCTGCCATGCACATGTATCGTGTACTGCAGCGTTTGGACGACGTGGCCAATGCTTGTGAGAAGGCAGCCAATGCTTTCCTACCACTTATCTACAACTAATTCGCATTGGAATCCAGATGATGGGAGAATTACTACTCGTTGCGATCGGTGCCTTCTTGGCGGCAGCGCTGACGGTTCCGGCTGGCTTTGGTCTGTCAACGATGTTGACCCCAATGGTCCTACTGTTGATGGGTCCACACGAGGCTGTGGCCGTTGTCGCAATCGTACATGGGGCACACAACGCAGGGAAATTTACTGCGTTGAAGGAGCATGTTGATTTCAGTGCCTTTACGAAATATTGGGCATGGTTTGTCATCGGTGCCATTCTTGGGGCGCTGTTGCAAAATCAGGTCACACAAGCTCCCTTATTGGCCATCATTGGTATATTCCTCATCGTGTTGCCTTTGCTCACCATGAGTGAGAAGTGGACAGGTTACAGAATTCCAGAAGCCAATGACCGAGTAGGAGGCTTTGGGTCTGGATTCATGGGTGGATTATCTGGTCACCAGGGTGCGCTTCGTGCCATGTTCCTGACCCGGCGTCTACCGGACAAGATGACGTATGCTGCGACAGCGAGTATCCTTGCTTTGTGTGTTGATCTTTCGAGAATCCCAGTGTATCTTTTCTTCCGCTTCGATGAAATCTCATCCCACCTGACTCTTACACTTGTCTTGGTCGCATCGGCTCTACTGGGCGTCAACGTAGGCAAGCGTTGGCTGAAATCACTGAAGTCGGAATGGATTCACAATGGCGTGATGGTTGGCATTGTCGCCAGTGGTGCATTCTACCTCTACGAGGCTCTTGGGTAGCCATTTTCCAAACCATCTCGAAGCCTTGCCTTGAGTGAAGATGCGATGATGACTGCGAAGAATAGCAATCCTTGTGCGACTTCCATTAGGGATGGTGTAATGCTCAATGCAGCCATTGGTGGCTCCCACTCAATGTTCTCAGGCATGAATCCGTATCCATAGGTTGTGTCAGACTGACCGGGTCCAGGTCCACCACCACCACCGCCAGGGGGTCCACCTTGCCCACCACCGGATTGTTGCCCGTCTACATCGGCAACGCCATGATAGCACATCAAGAAGTAAGGGAATCCAATCATAGAGACTTGGTTGTTGTTTTGATCTGTAACCAGAAGTGGCGAGCCCGAGAGTGGTGTGCTGACATAGTGGTAGATGCCTTCAGGGTATTCGGGTGTTGGTCCGAACCGGCCGTTACACTGATCCAAGTCACCTAAGCCATCGACGTA
>CAZXVR010000143.1:0-3897 GCA_964644485.1 uncultured Candidatus Poseidoniales archaeon
CAGCACCACCCAATTTGCCCATGACGACGCCCATCAGTGGTCCGAGCGCGCCCATGCCGCGCTCGGCGACAAAATCTGCACGCTCAGCGAGTACCTCTGCGACCGCAGCATCAACAGCACCCGTGTCCGCTGGTTCAAACCCACGATTGGTAGCTTCGGATTTCATCCAAGAAAGAAGCGATGGTGTGTCATCTGTATCCGCATCTCTGACCAATGGTTCCACACCTTCTCGAGTAATTACACCGGATTCACGAAGATGGATGGCAACTGCAAGCGCGTTGAGTTTGTCCGTTCCAAAATCCAATAATGCACTCGCCCATGCCTTTTCTGGCAAAGAGAATTCACCTGAAATACCATCCATGAAGTAATCATCCAACTCACCACTGATGAGGGCAGAGATTTGGTTCTCCGACAAATTGGTGGTGCTCAAACGAGCGAATCGTTCATCTCGAGTCGGAGGGAGATTCGCCTTGATCGAAAGCCAACTCTCCGGAGCGATTGGAGTCGTGGGGATGTCGGTTTCAGGATACATTCGAGCGCCACCTGGTAAGGGGCGCATGGCAGTGGTCGTACCGTCTTCTGGTGCACCTTTTCGAATCACTACATTTCGAACCTCTTGTGGTGTTCGGTGATAAGCGAGTTTAGCGCGGGAATGAACCCCTTCAAGGGCCAATTCCGCTTGCCATTGAGGTGCGACACAAAGTACGAAACAATCTCCTAAAATGGCTGCGCAGGCAACCGTTTCCGCTTCTGTAATCCCATAGGCTGGCAACTCGTCCGAATGGAAAATACCCTTGACGCCTGCCAGTTTGGCAGCACTCGCCAATTCACGGCCCAATCTCGGCAATTGCGCACCTTCTTCATCGAGGGTTTTGGTGCCAAGTTTCCCAGCCAATCCTGGAAGAGAAAGACCGAGTACTACCGCACCTGATGAAAGAGAATCGGCCACCATTTTGGATTCGCATGAGGCAAGTGCTGTGGAGACATCTTGCAACTCAAATGGCAAGTGGTTGGAGACCGCTTCGGCAACTGACGCTTCGAGTTCGCCATCGTCCAAATTTCGATGGTTAGGAAGTGGTTCTACACCAAGTTCGGCTCTGAGTTCGTTTGCCAAGCGATAGAAATGCAATTGTCTCGCCATCTCAAGACGTATGATTCGAGGAATCCAATCAAGGTCCTGACAACCTTTGATTTCGACTCGATCCCCAGCACCGATGCTGACGTTGAGATCTTGCCGAATGGAACCAAGACCACGGCGAACACGGCGGGTGTCTCTGAGAAGTGTGCCCAATGCCAGAGCTGTTTCCTTGGCGTGCTCAGGGGTTTGAACATCGGGGGCAGTTGCAACCTCAACCAATGGGACGCCCAAGCGATCAAGGGTGTAAACGACCTGCTCGCCATCTGGTGTCGAACGTGTGTCCAGTTTCCGCGCACTGTCTTCTTCTAGACAGATGACATCGACTCCAACCGATCCTGTGGGTGTTTGGATTGAACCATGTGTGGCGACTAGGGTTGTTCGCTGGAAACCGCTGGTGTTGGAACCATCGACCACGGTTTTGCGCATTGCTTGAAGCGCTCCGACGGGTTTTGCATCCATCATTGCAGCCATCGTCAAAGCGACCTGAACCGCATCACCATCATGCTCCAACGGGGGAGCTTCATCCATCTCGATGAGACCTGCATTGGGCGATTGATAGTAGACAAAGGAACGGTTCCGGCGTTGTTCAAAGCGAGCGGCGATATCGATTCGGCCACCTTCACCACGAGCGGCTCGCAATCGTCGATGGGCGCTCGGCCATCGCCCTTCGATGTCTTCGATACCGTCTTCATACAGGGTGCTGGGTTGACGTGAATGTAACTTACCGGTGGCCAATTGCTGGTGGACCTCAAGACCGCACATGAAGCCCAGTGCAGTTGGGTCTAGCCCATTGGCATCTGAGACATCCCCCGGAATGTCTTCTGCCATGGGAGTTTGCCAGTCGCTGCCCCTCTAAAGGGGCAGCGGTGTTGAACTATCTCAATTAATTCAATCTCCACAAACCAATGCGTGGGGAATACAAATCGCCGCGATTGCGCATGTTGTTGAGGACTCGGTCGATTGTCTCCTCGTCGAAGCCTTGCTCGAGTCCAGCATTGTAAACTTGAGGTGTTGTGCACTCACCATCCAATTCGCGGCACAGATTTCGAACGATGGCCATGATGGTTCTCTCTGCGCTCTGTGCCCTCTTTGGAACTCCAGTGTGATCAGAATTGATATTCGAATCATTGGCCAAATGGCGCCAAATTCCATCCATCGCAATGGCTTGTTTTGCATCGTCTTCTGTAACATATTCCCTCAGGAACAATCGAGCTCTGGCCTCAGCCATTCGTAGTGTGGCCTCAATGGAACGAGCTGTCAGAGATACAGAATTGACATCATCATCCATCTTCTGCCGCTTTTCGGTGTAATGATCGACCAAAATTGTCATGACTTTGTCATCACTGGTGGGGTGATATGTTCGCTTAGAATGTGCCACATATTTTTGCAAGAAATCGGCTGTAAGCACTTCATTTCCATCCACATCGGTTGTGAAATTTTGATCCTTCAGTAGAGCATCTGGTTCCACAGAATGCCCACTTTCGATGAGATGTTCCGGCACTCCTTTTCGCTTGACGCGAATGATGTGTTCACCGATGCGACGATCTCTACCTTTGTCGACAGAATCTTGGATCATCCAAACCATGTCGAAACGCGAAATCAAGGGAGGGGGGAGGTCAATCTGTTTGTGGAGATACGTCGAGGGGTCGCCCCAGTCAACATCTTTGAAACGACCATCTCTCGGATTTGCAGCAGCGAGAACTGCGCATCGGGTGGGCATTGTCGCACTGATTCCACCTTTGTTGATGTTGATTCGTTGCTGCTCCATCGCCTCGTGCATTGCACCACGATCATCGGGCGTCATCTTGTCAAATTCGTCGACTGCACACAGACCGAGGTCGGCGAGTACAAGGGCGCCAGCCTCCAATGAGAAGCGGCCATCGTTGAACGCATCTCTAACGGCGGCGGCAGTCAATCCTGCGGCGCTTGTTCCGCCACCGGTTGTGAATCGTCCACGTGGAGAAATTCGTCCCATAAAAGAGAGGATTTGAGATTTGGCAACACCGGGGTCGCCGAGCAGTAGTATGTGGATATCGCCACGTGTTCGTGTTCCATCCTCAAATTTGCGAGCGACGCCGCCGAGCAATTGAAACACGAGTGATTTCTTGATCCAATTCATTTTTTCTTCGCCGACGATGATGGATGGAGCAATCGAGCGAACGAACAATTCAACCAAATCATCGCGCTCTGCGACCTGTTCAATTTCTGCAATTTCGCTGGGAGTGATTTCGATCTCTTCGAGGGGGATGTTCTTTCTCTCACTGGAGTGCAACGAGATGTAGACATCGAACATTGGAGTTTTTGCGCCTCCACGCTTGAGTGTACGAACATATGGAATTCCATTGATGCGGATTCGTTCACCTGGAACATGCTTACCGGCCAATTCGGCCTCGGCAAGCACACTCAATCGCACTGGTTGGGAACCTGGTTTCACGTTTTCGGGAAGTTCTTGAACTTCGATCCACTGATTGTCAACCATGGTCGAATCTTCCCAACGCAAATCGAATCTCGTTTGGCCACCCGCACGTCTTCGTCCGCAACCTCCGGTCTCAGGGCATTCCAATGGCTCTACCAATTCCAATTCATTGGGCTGTGAAATTTCAATTGTATTCCCGCAGGTTGTGCAGGTAAAAATTGCATTGTAAATTCGTGGTTTTAGTTCACTGACCTTGGTGACAATTACTTCGGATGTGGTGAAAGTTTCAACCTCTTCACTGCTGATCTCTCGAAGCTTGTGAAGAGCATCTCGAGCTACCCCC
>CAZXVR010000143.1:3907-4209 GCA_964644485.1 uncultured Candidatus Poseidoniales archaeon
ACACTAACACTTCAGCGGCAAATAGCGTATCAATATCTGAATTACCTATTTCACTCAACGCTTTAGAGCAGTCTGGAGGTAGGCCTGTAATCCGAATTCTTGGATTGGCTTCGTATCCAGATTCACGACATAGGGTGGCCAATACGGTGTCCGCATTTCGGATGGTAGCGCGAGGATGATTGAGGATTAACTCTGCAAACGGTACATCCCATGACTGAATTTGTGGGAAATCCATAGTAAATGCGATTTGCTTCGGCCAAGATGCTGCCAACGTGGAGATCTCATTGGCACAGGTTTCCTCA
>CAZXVR010000144.1:0-4200 GCA_964644485.1 uncultured Candidatus Poseidoniales archaeon
AGTGCCCCCAATTCCCGTCAATTGAGCAGTGATGAAATCAACCAATCCACGATCACCCTCTGCTTGAACTCGACGAACACCTCTGGCCCATCCCGTGTCTAGAATACCCTGTATCCACATGGCCAATTCATCTACAAGGAATGCATGTTCATCCATTGGATTACAGGAACCTGGGCCCAGTGGATTGCCTTCGATATCTGTTCCTCCAGAAGCGTCCACCACCTGAATAAGGGCATCACATTGAGCGAGGTCATTGAGGAATTGATTCCCTCGGCCCTTTCCATCGTGCGCACCGGGAACCAAACCGGCGACATCTACCAAAGTGACTGGGACTGTCCTACAGTGTCCTATGCAAGTCCCTGTCCTCGGTTCACACAAACTCCCTGCGCGTGTATCATCGGCGGACATTGGCTCCAACCGTCCGTCGGCCTCACGCTTCTCTCGAAGCGTTTTGCATGGGCAACTGGACTCGGCTGGCAGAAAGGTGACCCCGACGTTGGGATCAATGGTTGTAAACGGATAGTTGGCGATTTCAACCGCACTCTCAGTCAGGGCGGCAAAGGTGGTCGATTTGCCCACGTTGGGCTTGCCAACCAACCCAATGCGCATGGTCACTCTTCCTCATCACAGGTGTCGCAGATGACGTCGATTTCTGTGTCGGTGCCTGCACCTGCTGCAAGGAGTTGGCGGATTGTGGTAGAGCCAGGTGTGAGGGCGATTCGGTTTGCTGATGGTGACGTAGGTTCTCCTGTGCCGAGGGGAGTTCCACTGAACGAACCTCGAATCATGTTGAGCATCATCAGAATAGCAGCGATGGTGACGGCATAGAATGCAATCGATGCGAGGGTTTCTAGAGTGCCTGTAGCACTCATATCAATCAAGTCCGCATCAATGCCATCGTTGGCTACTGCTGCTGCGTCATAGGCTGACGAGACCATACTGGCGCCCATGCTGAACAAGAAAGCCAGAACGGCGCCTCCAGAGACCATCCAAATCGTCATTCGGTTTGTCTCATCGGACATTAGTGACCGACCCGATGCTTGAGGGAAGCAAGAAATCACACCGCCCCAAGCAATCATACCCATTCCACCCCAAAGGAAGAGGGTGTTCATCGATGAAGATAGATGCTCTATTTCTCCTGTGGATTGAGCATCTGCTCCAACGAACAGTTGTCCGATTGCACTGCCGACAAGCATGAACATTCCAAGCAGGATTGATGTGGATGCTGGACTCGATGATGCTTGTCCCCAATTCGAACGAGCCGTTTGGAATACGTTTCCAGCGGTCGCGAGGATAGGGATCATACTTGCTGCATAGAAGATGGTCAGCATCGCTGCTTCATCCACAGAGACATTGGCACCTTCGATACCGATTGGACTCAATGTCATGAAGGTCATCAAGATGGTTGCACCTGCCAATGAACGACTCCACAGAGGCGCCCCTGCCTCATACGGTGCAACATACAGTGCAACCGCAAGCGCGCTGGCGAGCATAGGCAATATCTCGAGGCTGTTGCTGAGTGCCTCATTGACGCCGAGAACAAAATCGATCACGCACATGACCAACGGCATGCTGAGGCCGCCTACAATGAGCCATTGACTGGGCATGATTGTTTGATTGGTCCGTCGCCCGATTGTGAGTAGGTGGTTGGCCAGAATCGCAACCATGACCAATGTAGAAATTGTTGCGGCTGCAGTGCAAAGGTAGTCACCCCACTTTCCGCTCATGTGGTCGCTGAGAAGTCCGAAAAACAGGCCCATCGAGAATGCGTATGAGACAAGTGTTGCGTTCGTGTCACTGGCCAGTCCTGAACCTGAAAGGCGTCCGTTGATGTGCAGGCCAGCACCGATGAGGAGCATGAGTATACCACCGGTCGCAGCATTGTATGCAGCTGTCTGAACTGTGGCCACTGAAGGAGCGTAACCAATACTGGAAAGGCTTGCAATCGCGTCTGGCTCGTGAACCATCCACATGCCGACAAAGGTGAGCGAAGCCCCAATGCTGGTCCAAAGCATACCGTGCATCATCCATGCTACCGTGCCTGATCCTGGGCGTCCTTCAAAGAGATCCGCTCCAGGTCCCAATGCCTTTTCCATGAAGAAATCAGTCATGTCTCTGACGAGTTCTTGGAAGATGGGCACACCTCGATTCACGAGGGCCCAAATGAACAGGAACGAAATCCATAGCGTAATCATATCAATGAGTAACATGCATCACACCTCCTAATCTTCTAGGGCCTCCCCCATGACGGTTGCTACCATCATCCCAAATCCGATCATTATTCCAATCAAGAAGATCCAAATACCACTATTGGCCAATCCACTGAACAGTGAAATCACATCACCGAGAGCAGGGATTTCTGAACCGGGGAATAAAACGCCATGAAGAATTAGCAAAGCGACGGTCGCGACAATACTGATGACCAACATGACTCTCGCCATAGGTGGTTCTTCGTCGCCAAGTGTGACATCAGGTAGATTCGATTCAACTGTCATTTCTGAGCACTCACCAAGATTTGCCCTTTGGGCAACCCGGCCAACCGCAGGGCGCTCATAAGCGTTCGGCGGACCAATGGACCCCCGAAGGGGGTCCTAGACTCAAGGCGATAGAAGCGCTTCGACGGGATTCAGTCGCCGATCAAGACCGCTTCCCAGAGGAATCGGAAGTGATGTATCGAGGGCAATTTCTGCGGCCCATCGGTTCTCACATTCACACCCCAATCCCTCAAACTCGAGGAGGGAGCCTGAAACCGAATAGCGTTCGATTGCTGCTGCAACTTCCTTGTCGCAGCGACCACAGTTGTGTGCACCCCGAATCGAACCAGCCGCAGTGGGATGTACAATGAGGCGAGTCGATGCGTCGCCACCATCCGGATGTATATCTGAATGGACATTTTGAATCATTTGAACCAACGACCACAACCAAGGTGGCCGGTACTCTCGATTTCGGAAAATTCGATCAACGATTGTACGCTTTTGGATGTTCATTGGATTGACGCTGATTTCATCACTGTCTTCAGCGATTTCTCGAATCCATTTTGTCGTATGTTGAAGGGCGTCACCTTCCGACATGAATGGGGGCTTGAACAATAGGTATGATTTGGCTCTCAAACCGTGTGATTGCAACGTCTTGACCGCTTTCTTCCAAGTCTTGATTCTGAACCCCTTATTGCAGTGAAATTTCAGTACTTCATCGTCATAGGCTTCAAGCCCAATCGCGACCGTGCATCCAGGGTGCTTTTCTGCAACCCAAGCAATCTTCTCTTCGTGGCAAAGATGTGCTTGGGCTTCAACGATTAGATGCTTGCCCATGGCAGCCGTTTCGGTGAGAACTGTTTCCTGCCAATCCACTGGATTTTCTTCATCTTCAAAGAAGGTTCCAGATGTGTATACTTTGATCATGTCACAACCTTCGAAATTGTTGAGTTGTTCTTTGGCTGCAAGCCATTGAGCGTGCAGGTTGAGGCTGGTTACATCATCGCGAACATCGTTGAAATATCCGCAAAAGGTGCATCCCGATTTCCACCACCATTGGCATCCGCGTGTGCGAAGAATCACGGTTGCAGCGGTGCACGGAGTGCCATCTGGCATGCGCTCAGGTGTTGTGTAAACCGTCGCGGGCTCGTCGGCATTCCATGATTCCCGAATGCGGATGGATTCAATGGCATTCTCAGGGGCTTTCACTAGGTGGTGTAGCTTGACCGCCTTGCCAGGTAGGGCAAGTAAACCGGCGGTAACCTCCTCGGCCATGCCCCTGCGGGGCATCATTCCCGTTTTCAATCCGTCGTCACTGTACCAAAACTTCAGATGTGCCAGGGATTTGCTCTCCTCGATAGTAGATATGCAGTATTACATTGGTACCCGAGGATGATACGATATCGTTGCCATCCTCCCAAATCGTCAGAAATTCACCTGTTTCCCAAAGATAATCCTCACTTCCATCTTGACCAATTAGGCAATGCTCTCCACTTTCCCCGTCTGCGCTTATGTGGCATTCATACATTGACTCTCCAACCTCCAAGTGAATGGTGGTGTAGTTCCAAAGGAGGTCATTTTCAACACTCTCTGTATGACTCCAATAAATACGAATCAATTCATCCGAATCACCTTCAGTTGGTGAAGCAGAGGTGTCGTCGGCCCTATACACGTGACTTCCCAAATCATAGGATTCATCTTGATTTAACAAGCGATCCAGACAGCC
>CAZXVR010000145.1:0-4122 GCA_964644485.1 uncultured Candidatus Poseidoniales archaeon
TCACTCCAAACTTCTGCATATGTTCCATTTTCCTGAACCGAATAAGCAGTGACAAACCCATTGCTTGTGACGACTAGAATGTTCCCATTTTGTAAGGTCCACCAACCCAGTGCTGAGTTGTCTATTACTGCAACTTGTCCTGCATCTCCCAACTCCTCTAAACTTGCCGAAGTGGTAGGGACGAGGGGCAACAAAAAGGAACCAAAGATGAGAATGAACATCGCTAGTGCTCGTCCGCGCATGGGTGGACGAATACATACTCCCCTTTGAATCGAGCGCATGGCTGATTTAGGGATCATGCGCACCCCGAAGGGGTGCGTGACAATCATTCCTCTTCTTCCGATGTCGATGACTCAATTGGTTTCAATACTGCCCTAGTGACCGGTTTCAATACCGACACCTGTGCTTGTTCAGATTCTTCATCATCGTCATCTTCAACGGGAGTCAACACCTTGCGTGATGCAGGTTGTAGAACCGGGCGCAACACTGGAGTGAGTGTTGGAATGTCTTTTTCCTCTGAAGGTGTTTCACTCTCAATTGCTGGAGGACCACGAGTAGGTGGACCACTAGCAGGCTTCTTTGGAGCACCTTCTCGAACAAGGCGGCCACCACCAGGTGGACCACGTGATGGCTTGACAATATCTGCAAAGTCTGGGGTTTCATCCGTTGGAATTGGTTTCTCGTCTTCCTCCTCAGAAATTTCACTAAGGATTGTTTGTGTAAGTGATTTTTCCTCTTCAACAACAGGTTCTGGTTCAGCATCAAACTCTTCCTCTGACATTTGTTCAGGTTCAGCAGTTGGTTCGGGTTCAGTTGGAATAGGTTGAATTGGTTGTCGAACTGGTTTCAATGAACCAAGACCACCACTTGAAGGCGGTGCTGCATCCAATGTGCTTCCACCAAGACCACCAAGGGTACCGGTTCGTTGCACCGGTGAACGGACTGGTGCTGCTAGAGTTCGTGGCTCATCGGCATCCGCTTTCTTGGCGGCTGAACCCAATCCACCTGGACGTGCTAAACTACCCAAACCGCCACTTGGTTGGCCAAGTGATGATGTTGCACCTGCGGCGGTGCCAGGCATTTGCCCCTTCGCACCTGCCAATGCATCCATCCATGCTTGGCGACGATCCAGTCGACCATCCTTTCCTTCAAGTTCAGCTTCTTCTTCAGCACGTTTGAGTTCTGCCTCAGCCTCAAGATCTTCTTCGGTGATGAGTCCTTTCTCAAGTTCAACCCGGAGTTTTTCTTCTGCGGCGACTCGGAACTCTTCAGCTCTGGATTCAAGTTGATTCAAGCGGTCACGGATTTCTGCTCGCTTAATTGCAAGTTGTGCCTCAATCTCAGCACGAATCTCACTTTCCTTTCTTCGAACTTCAATGAGTGCCTTATTTCGCATAATCTCTTCGCGCTTTGCAACCTGGCGCTCAAGTTGTTCTGCGACCTCTTGCTCCTTCTGTGCACGGAAAGCAGCCAATTCAGCTTCCATTTCGACTTCTAAGTCAAGGCTAGTTTCTTGTTTAATGAGATCAAGATTTGTCTCCTCTGCGATTCGTGAATTGCGAATTCTAGAATCGATTTCAGCCATAATTTGACGCTCAGCTGTTTGCTGACGTGTGGCGAATTCAGATTCAATTTGAGATATCCAGTTGTCCTTTTTCTCATCATACTGGGATTCTAACTGAGTTCGTAGGTCGAGCTCTCGATCATGCCTGAACTGACTCAAATGTTGAGTAATCTCTGCTTCACGATCAACCTTGTATTGCTCAAATTCAGAATCTATCCTTTCGCTAACTGAATCTTCAAGTTCCAAATGAAGTGCTCTGTCAATCTCATCAATTGCATGTGAGAATGAGACGTCGAACCTCTCTTTGAGACGCTGTTTTCGTAGTGAAAGGCGATTCCCATATTCTGAATCTAGACTCTTGAGAATTGATGCTTGTAATTCTTCTCTACGACGAGCAACTGCAAGTTCAAGATCTTCTTGCATTCGACCTTCGAGACGTTCTGTTTCCTGTGTTAAGCGAGTTTCAAGTTCGGTGGCCAGTTCCTGGGCGATCTCTTCTTCTAAGCGATGTGCTCTACGCTCGTATTCTGCGCGCAAGCGCGCTTCGCGCTCGCGAAGCCTTTGGCGCAATTGCTGTTCAAGGCGACGTCGAATCCCATCACGAAGTTGAATTTCTCTCTCAGCAAGGCGAGCTTGTTGTGCGTCTTCTATACGTCGAGCCTGACTGTTCTCCTCTTCGTCAAGACGTTCTGCCATCTCATTTTTGAGTTGATCTTCAATGTCTCTAATCTGGCGCTGCATTTCTTGCCCAGATTCAATTTCTAAACGCTCTTCCAAAAAGGCTTGACGGCGCTCAAATTCAGAGGACATTTCCTCCTTGAGTTGAGAACGAAGTTGTTCTCTTCGTGCTTCTAAGCGACGACTAGATTCTAATTCAAGACGGGAGCGAATGGATTCTTCCTCACGAACCAACCGAAGCTTCATCTCATCTCGAAGTGCTGCCTCTTCTCTTTCCAAGACATCTCTCTCGAGACGTTCTAACTCATCCTCCATATCCGAGCGTAATTCAGATTCAATATCAGAGAGTATACCCTCAGCCTGCATCCCTGCAGTTTTTGCCAGTGCACTCTTCATCCCTGCAAGGCGTTCAGATTGCTCCTGCAGACGGAGACGGCGCTCTCGTTTGAGCGATGAACGGATGCTTCGTTCTTCATTGAGTCGTTCGTCTAAGGATTGAACGTCACCTAGAGATGGTGTTCGAATTTCAGACGGGTCGGAATTTCCGGCCGTGTGCCTTGCTCTAAGTTGTGCTAAATTCTCCCTGCTGACACTCAAGGGTCCCATCCCCGCTCCCGCTTCGAATTCTTCTGATACTTAACCGCCATAGGTTTGAATGATATTGATAGGCGGATTATCGGACCTTGTGATGTGCTCCGAAATTTACTAAATTGCTGATTCATTCTTCTTGGAATAATCCCCATTCTTTTTCACAAATAGTGGGTCCAATCACGACATGTGTTGCAATTAATATTAGCGAAAACGACAGTAGAGTAAAGGACAAAATTGCACCATTTCCAGTTGTATATCCTGCGATTTGAATTACTGTCCCAAGCAATATTGAAATTAACATCACCAATGTCAATATTAATCCAAATCCACCCTTATATTTGGGCAACCGTCGATCTGAAATCATGAGATAGCCCGCGATGATGCAACCAGGTAAAACAAGCCAATCTAGGGCAGGATGATCGCCGTCACCATATTTCCATTCTATCAGATCTGGACCAAGGGCCTCTGGTTGTATCCAAATTAAACCCGCTAGCGAAATCATTAGCAATGCACTTCCTGGACTGGCTAGCCCATTAAACCAAGGATATTCTTTGTCTGATTCATATTGAAACCGAGCCAATCGAAGCATTGCACAAATGACGACCCAACAACAAGCGATTGCCAATGGTATTGTCCAATAGGGTGCCGCCTCACCCCATCGGCTAAACATTCCAAATACCAATAATGCAGGGGCTACACCAAAGGATATTGCATCAGACATTAAATCGAGATAACTCCCCAAATATCTGCGTTTGGAATAACGACGTGCAATCGGACCATCGATGATATCACCAATCACAGATAGCAATATGAAAAGCATCGCGAACCAAAGGTAGTATTCAGACAAGTGACTATCATCTTGAGAGGCAAATCCATCAAAAGCAAGGATTAGAAAAACGATGGAAAGAGTTCCTAGCAGACCATTTCCCAGGGTAATCCAATCGGCAATTCCCATCAACCGAAAAGTGGTCTTCATGGCACTCCGTGGGAATGACTGGCTTCAATTCTTTCCCGAAAATCATTCTCAAAAGGTAACATGGAACCCTTCTGAACAGGCGGGACAGTCTATTCGACGCTTTCCCGGACGCGGGCGTACGCGCAAATTACGCTCACACGAGGGGCATGAAATTTCGATCTTGACCACTTTACGTGTAATTTTGAATACAGTATCACAAGATGAGCAACGAAGTGCACAAGGGCGTTCGGGGACACCCACACGCAGAATTTTTGGACAATTTGGACAACTTACTTTCTCATCTTCCCATGCATCACGTGTTGGTTTGTGATCA
>CAZXVR010000146.1:0-4025 GCA_964644485.1 uncultured Candidatus Poseidoniales archaeon
CCGAACCCTTCGGGATTCTTTCGTGGACAGACCCTATTCGAACATACCTCGGCCAAGAGGATTCGATGGGCAATGCAGGTGGACCCGACCCCGGTCTGGCCGCCACCGAGAAAGATGCACTGGAAGCATTCAATGATCCATTCCGTTTGCTGAAGATGCTTGCAATCGGACATATGTGTGGGGGTCTACAGGAACTCGATCAATATCTGGCCAATTTTGAAGCATGGATGCAAGATATGCCTACCAATAAGGTTCGATTCTTGGCTTTGCACCAACAGATGAACAGTGTATTGCGGGAAACCCAAGGCGGAGGCGATGCATCCAGCCTCTCATCGTTGACAGGCGGCCCCGTCACCAAAGTCTCTGTTGAAGCCCCCGAGGGTGTACAGACCGTTGCGGCAATTCCTGAACCCGAACCTACTCTTGCCCCCGAACCGGAACCAGAGCCAGAGCCAGAGCCAGAACCAGAGCCAGAACCAGAACCAGAACCTGAACCTGAACCTGAACCAGAACCAATGGTTGTCCCACCTCCTGTAATCGAGCCAGAAATAGAACGAATGCCAGTCGAAGCACCTGTGATTGAGCCCGAGCCCGAACCGGAACCCGCACCAACACCCGCTGCACCGGAAGTCAGCATCTCTTCGGCCTTCGATGCCCCCCTCAGTACCCAAGAGGTTCGCGAGGCCTTCGATGATATGGATGCAAACAAGGATGGCGTCATTTCACAGGAAGAATTCAGCTCATCACCCCTGATCGCCAAACTTCCCGACGAGGTCCAACATGAGATGTTTGAACGAATTGATCTCAACAAGGACAATGTTCTGCAATATGAGGAATTTACCGCCGCTGCAGAAGAGAAGACCAATGTCCCCTTCCTTGCTCCTAAGCGTGCCCCCGTCGCTCAACCTGTGCAATCACCGGTACAGAGCGTCCCACAGGCGACTCCGCAACCCATTTCTCAAGCACCAGCCGTGCAATCAACCGCGGTTGGACGCCAGAGAACTAGTGTGCAGGGCGTACACCATGTTCTACAGACTGGAATCTATTGTGGGGGTTGCAATATTGGCGTCGAGCACCATTGGCGCCATTGCCCAGTCTGCGGCTCAAGGATTTGACTAGATTCGAATGTCACCCTCATCCAATAGATCAACATCGCCAATCTTGACTGTAGGCTGCTTGAGAACACCGGTGACATGGATGCCACAGGATGCACTTCCACCCAAGCTCGTATTGTCTCCAAATGCGAAATAGCAGGTTCCCTGCACCTTCTCATCCTCAAGCACGTTGCCCACCAATCGCGCCCGTGGATTCATTCCGAATCCAAACTCGGCCACAGTCCATACATTGGATTGCTGTTGGGGTTTGAGTTTTCGACTGGCCTCGACAAACATCGCTTTGACATCATCACTACCCTCTCCAGTGATTTTGGTGACCATTCCTGCCTCTACCTTGATTTTCAGAGGCTCAGAGACTACCGCGGCATCCCAAGTTCCATCGATGACGATTGTTCCTTCCATCGTCCCTTCTTTGGGCATAGCGAGGATCTTCCCTGCTGGAAGATTGGTAACTTGTCCGGGTCGATTGCAGATGCCATTGTCTCCAAGTTCCCATCTGCCACTAATCTCGAATCTAATGTCGGTCCCCGAATCGGTTCTCACCTCAACCTTGCGCTGTCGTTTGAGAGATTTCCCGAGTTGTGCGATTGCGGATTGCATGGTATTGAAATCCGTCGTCATTCCACCTTCGATGAACATCTGCATGGTAATACCAGGCATCGTTGCAATTCTTGTTCCTTCACGGCACGCCTGCATGCGCGCTCGCGTGTGTGTGAGTGAATATCGCGTGGGTGCCAGAACAACATCCTGCTTGCGCATTAGTTCGGCAACAGGTGCTGGCGGCTCATCTCCATGACGATGCGAGGTTGGCATCATCACCAACAAGACCCGGTCCGAAATTCTCGCCGCCGCTTCGTAGAGAGCTTGTCCAATCGTTGAGGTATGTGGATCGGTCACAATCAAGATATTCTCATTTCGATGTATTTGCATACATTCCTTGCAAACAGTATCAGCGGCACGAGTCAGAGCCTCCTCAGAAGCCGCATCGAGTGCTTCCTCCAGACCCTCAATGATGACGTCATCGTCACCATCGTCATCGTCTTTCTTCTTCCGTGCCATCTGGTCCCACGTCCGCGCTGAAGCGCGGACTGCGGCCATCTCCCATGAATCCTATGCCTACCAACTCTCCTTACACCAACAACCGAGTCCACTAATAGGGACAAAGTGCTGGGAGGGCCATGAAAACCGACGCACGAGTGCCAATATTGCTTGTTGCATTGCTTCTATTGCCTGGCTGCCTGAGTAGCATCGTCGACGAGATCGATGATATCGTCATTTGGGAAATGTCACCCGAGGGTGAATGGCCACAGTTGCTATTGGGTGAGCGCACCCGAACCACACCAACACTCGAGACCTACGACGATTGCACAGTCCTGCTTGAGGATCTCAGAGACGCGTTGTGGGAACAAACACTGGTCGAAATCGATCAGAATGCATACTGGAACTGGGCGAACCCTTGGATGTTCGGTGGAGGTTGGATGGAAGATGATATGGTGATGGATATGGGCATGCCTGAAGCTTCTGCGGCAGACGGGGGGAGCAATTCTGGTGGCACCGCTCCATCCAGCAGTGGTTCCGAAGACCGCTCTGGCACGTATTCCGAAACGAACAATCAGGAATCGGGTGTCGATGAAGCGGACTTCCTCAAGTTCGACGGTCACCATTTCTACATGATTAACAACAACCACTTGGTCATCATCGGTGTACCTGAGCATGGCAATGTCACGCTCGTCTCAGACACGGAATTGGAAGGCCAACCCTTGCAGATGATGAAGGAGGGTGACAGCCTTGTCATTATATCATCCATCAACAGTTGGAACATCCCATCAGATGACCCACTGCGCTCTATTATGCAAACGGAGGATGGGAACTGGCGCTCCACAAATCTGGTCAAATACACTGTGATTGACATCACCAATCGAAGCGACCCAAACGTCGGTCGTGAGATTTTCATTGAGGGCAGCCATGAGACCGCACGAATGGTCAACGGAACAGTTCGAAGCGTGTCACACATGTGGTCTTACATCCCGGGAATCCAGACCTATCCAGCACTGCCTGACGATTACTGGAACACTGAAGATTGGGAAGAACGAATGGACATTTGGAATGCCTCCGTCGAGGAACTCATCGATGAGAATCAAGCCGCATTCAATCTACTTACTCTGGATGATTTCGCTCCTCAGATGCACCAGCGCAACGCCGACGGCACCATCTCCTCGTATTCATCAGGCAGTGGGGACTGCAGCGAATTCAGCGGCTCTGCCGATGGTGTAGGTCGAGGTTTCACCTCAATCATGACCGTGGACCTGCTCAGTGAGGAATTCAGCAGTGAGGTTGACCACATCGCTTCTTCATGGGTTGAAGTCTACGCCAGTGGCGACATGATGGTGCTTGCAGAACCCGCCAATGACTGGTGGTGGTTCTGGCGCAACAACGACTACGAGGATGCGACAAACATCCACGCCTTCGATATCAGTGTTGAGGGCGAGACTTCCTACATCGGCAGCGGCCGAGTCACAGGGACTGTTCAGGATCAGTTCTCGTTGTCCGAGTACAATGGCGATATCCGCGTGGCCAGTACGACCGATTCATGGGGTCGCTGGTGGCTGACCGAGGGTGGCGAATGGGAGGTCATTGAACCACAAAATCACATTACAATTCTCGAAAGCGATGGTACAGGTTCTCTAGATGAAATCAGTCATCTGGGTGGAATCGCAGAGGGCGAGCGCATCTGGAGCGCCCGATTCGTCGGCGACATGGCCTATCTGGTCACTTTCCGAAACGTGGATCCACTGTGGACCATCGACCTCTCAGACCCCGAGAATCCAACCATTTTGGGCGAACTCGAAGTTCCCGGTGTCTCGACCTACATCCATCCACTGTCGAACGGCGATTTACTGACCATTGGGA